>CACGON010000001.1 GCA_902574695.1 uncultured Pelagibacteraceae bacterium
TATATAAAGTAACTTACCTTCTGAGCTTCTAAAATTTTGAAGAATTATTTCTTTTAAATTATTTACATTACCTTCCGCAGAGAAAATATTTTGAAATCCTTTTCTTTTTGCTGCATTTTCTGTTGAGGATCCAACACAAAAACATTTAGTATTTTTATCAAACATTTTTGTATTTAAAAATTTAATTGCGTTTGAGCTTGTAAATATTATTCCTTTAAATGATGAATAATCTATATTTGGATAATCTTTTTTACTAATTAATATGACAGGAATATTTGAGACTATGTGGCCTAATGATTTAAATTTCACAATTAATTCATTCGCATCATCAAATGGTCGAGTAAATAAAATATGCATATTATTTTCTGTAAGAATTTTTCGATTTCTCCTTTAATATTGTTCCAATCTCTTTTCCTAGTTGTTCTTGATATTTTAATTCTTTAGATGTTTTAATATAAAATCTTTTTGAACCATCTAAAGAGAAAAGTTCTGCCTCAACATAAATTTTACCATTCTCTATTTTTGCATGTGCGCCAATTGCTGTGTTACAATCTCCTTCTAAAGTTTTTAAAATATCTCTCTCTACATTTGCACATTTTTGAGTTTTGTCATGATTAATATTTTTTAAAATATCTTGTATTTCAAAATCATTTTCACGACATTGTAAAGCTATAATACCTTGGCCAACGCTTGGAATCATTTCTGAGATAGAAAATGTTTGAGAGATATTTTCCTCTAAGCTTAAAAATTTTATACCAGTCAATGATAAAATAATTCCGTCATATAAACCATCCTTTAATTTTTTTATTCTTGTATCAACATTTCCTCTTATAATTTTAAATTTAAAATTACTGTTTTTATTTTTCACTTGAAATTCCCTTCTTAACGATGACGTACCTATTATTGCTCCTTTTTTTTGATCTTTTAAAATTTTATTATCTTTACTGATTAAAACTTCTCTAGGATCGTTTCTTTCTAAAAAATATTGTGTCACTAGTCCCCTAGTTTCAATAGAAGGCATATCTTTTAAAGCGTGTACAGCCAAATCTATTTTGCTTTCTTTTAATTCCTCCTCAATTTTTTTTGAAAATAAACCTTTGCCACCTGTATCTGACAATCTTACATTCTGTATTTCATCTCCATCAGTTTTAATTTTTTTAATTATGATTTCATCAAAACTATATTTATCCTTAAATTTTAATAATTTTTTCTTTGCAATATTCGCATATATTAATGCTAATTTGCTACCTCTGGATCCAATAATAATTTTTTTTTTTGTCATTAAATATTTTATACTGAAATTTTATACCTGACTTGTAATATTATTAAAAAAAAAAAATGAAAAAAAAAACTGTAATTCTTGGTATTGAAACCAGTTGTGATGAAACAGCTGCTGCAATTATTGAAGAAAATCATGGCACAATACCCAATATTTTATCTAATGTTGTATCAAGCCAAATAGATGTTCATAAAGAATTTGGTGGAGTTGTACCAGAATTAGCTGCAAGATCACACATAGAAAAAATAGATTTAATTGTTAAAAAAGCAATAAACGATAGTGGAAAAAAAATTTCTGAAATTGATGCTATAGCTGTAACTGCTGGTCCAGGATTAATAGTATGTTTGTCCGTTGGCCTTAACTTTGCAAAGTCTCTTGCATTAAGTTTGGGGAAACCTTTTATTGCAGTTAATCATTTGGAAGGACATGCATTAAGCCCAAAATTAACTACTAATTTGAAATATCCTTACTTACTGCTTTTAATATCTGGAGGGCATACTCAATTTTTAAGCGTTAAAAATCTTGGAAAATATAAAAGATTAGGAACAACGATTGATGATGCTCTAGGCGAAGCATTTGATAAAACAGCAAAAATGATTGGGATAGAATTTCCTGGTGGCCCCTTTATTGAAAAGTTCGCAGAAAAAGGAAATTCAAAAAGATTTAATTTACCAAAGCCAATACTAAAAAAAGGAGGATGCAATATGTCATTTGCAGGTTTAAAAACAGCTGTGCTAAAGATATCCAAAACTATAAAGAATGAGCAGGACAAAAATGATTTAGCTGCATCATTTCAAAATACAATTCAAGAAATATTATACGTTAAAACAAAAAAAGCTTTTAAAGAATTTTTAGGTAAAAATAAAAAAAAGAATAATACATTTGTTGTGGCGGGGGGTGTAGCAGCTAATAAAAGTATCAAAAAAACTTTAATAAATTTAAGTTATGAAGAAGGTTTTAAACCTATATTTCCTCCTTTAGAATTTTGTGGTGATAACGCTGCAATGATTGCCGTAGCTGGTTTAGAAAAATATAAAGTAAAAAAATTCGATACTCTAAATCACCCTGCAAAACCGAGATGGCCTTTAGATGAGAAGGCTATTTTTTTAAAAGGCGCAGGTGTAAAGCTTTAAAAATTTCACGGATTTAATTTTTTTAATTCGTTTTTACGATGATTTATTTGTCCACTTAGTTTTTTATATAAATATTTAGAATCTGGGATATTAGTATTAAATTTTTTATAACTTTCATCGTTAATACTTTTTGCAAAATATAACCAATTTTTCATAATTAAAGCATCATTTATGCTTAAGCCCTCAAGTGTTTCTTTCAAAATTTTTTCAGAATATTTATTTCTTTTTTTAAGTATATCATCAACTATCTTTTCTTTCTCTATCCAATCATTATTATAATTCATTGACTGATCAATTTCTTTATATTTAGGATACGAGACAGCAAACTCAGTACAGCCTCTCTTTATGAAGATCGATAAATCTTCACCGATAGTTTTTTTTATTATAGGATTTAAATATTTTTCAATTCTTTGTGCTTCACTCAGACCTGAACAATAAATCAATCCTTTATAATTACCTGATACTTTATCTCTAATTTCTATCATACATTTTCTAATATTATTTTTTTCAAGTTTTATTTTATCAAAGACTAAATATAACTTAAATAATTCTAGAACGTTTTTAATATCTATTTGGATTTTATAACAATCAAAACAAAATTTTGGTATAGCATTATAGGTATTGAATACTTCAAAGTGTCTCTCACAGTTTAAATCTTTTGCATTATCTCTAAAAATTTGGCTTTTATCGTTAATGAAATGATGATCAAAATTTTCATCTAAAATATTCGATATTTTTGAATAATAATTTATTATTGTGTCATCGCTAATTTTATTTTTTAAACTTATATTAATATTATTATGTTTAAGTAAATTATTTGTCCTAATAACAAAATTTTTGCTTTCTTCCTTTGGATTATAAAATTCAAGCAAATGTAATAAACCTCTAAAAGCTTCATTATGATTTGGATCTATTTCCATTGCCTTTGAAAAGTTATCTGCTGCATCCTGCCATTTTTCAAGACTCTCATATGTGGCCCCTAAATTGTAATAAGTATTAGCATCATTTGGTTTCATTTTAATAGATTGATTAAAATTAAATATTGCTTCATCATATTTTTTTAATTTCATTAATGAATAAGCTTTTCCTTGAAAGGCTTCTGTAGAAATACTTTTAAATTTATTTACTTTATCAAAATTTATAATGGCCTCCTCAAATTTTTCTAATTTAATTAAAACATTTCCTAAATTTATATATGCCTCGAGATATCTTGGCTCAATTTGAATTGCTTTATTAAAGCACTCAACCGCTTTCTCTAATTGTTTTAAATTTTTGTATGCATTACCACATCCATTATAAGCTTCTATGTAATTTGGATTAATTTTAATTGCTTTTTGCCAATGTTTTATAGCTTCATCAAAATTTTTTTGGTAATAAGAAATAAAACCATTAAGATTAAGTGCCTGAGAGTTACACTCATCATTTTTTAAAACTACAATGCATATTTTTTTTGCCTCTTCCAATCTACCACTTTGAAACAAAGTTAATGCTTTGCTTAGATCGTTTTCCATAAAATTTATTTTATAATAATATGGCTAAATTTCAAAATTTTTTAAAGTTTGATTATTTTTATAATTCTGAAAAATTTTCTCATAACCTTGCTCTAGATTCTTTGTAAATAACTGAGCATCATATAATGGAGAGTTGCATAAATTTTCCTTAAGTTTATTTTTTATTTTTTTAAAATATTTAGTATCGTTTACAATCTTATTGGCGATCATCTCATATTCATCTATATTTTTTGTAACTAATTCCTCTAATTTTACAGTATTAAGCAAGCTTGATGCGACTCTGCTTGCAAATGAATTTCCTATTAATGTAAGAACTGGTAAGCCAACTCTAAGTGCATCACTACAAGTTGTGTGAGCACTATATGGAAATGTATCTAAAAATAAATCTCCAAACTTGATTCTCTCTAAATGATACTCCAAAGGAATACGTTTTGCAAAAATAATTCTATTTTTATCAACTCCTCTTTGCTCAGCTTCATTAAGTAAATTTTTACATGAATAAAAATTATCCTCTAGTAACCAAAGAATACAATTAGAATTTTTTTTTAGTATTTTCATCCAAGTATCAAACATGGATGGATTTATTTTTTGATGTTGATTAAAACAACAAAGTATAAATTTATCAATGGGTAGGCCCAATTTTTCTTTTGTTAATTTTGTATCAGCTATTTTTGTATTTTTTATATTTGGTTGATATGAATTAGGTAAGTATATTATTTTTTCAGTATAAAATTTTTCACAATTTTTTGGAATTAATTTTTTATCAGCTATAATATAATCGATGGCTTTGGCCCCACTTGTGCCAGGATACCCTAAAAAATTCACTTGAATCGGTGCACAACCAGCTGCAAAAGCACCAAATTTATTTTCCATTCCATTATTACAATATGCCATTAAATCAACAGCTATATCTATCTCCTCTTCTACAGATAGTTTAGAAATTTCTGCCTCAGTTAGATTACCAACGTCAAAAAATTTATCAAAACTATTTCTGATTCTCCTATGCCATAAATCCTCATAATTAATTTTTCTTCCTAAATAGAAACCAATTATTTCAAATTTAGATTTATCATGTGCCTCAAACATCTCAGCAGTAAGGTGTGCAGTTGCATGATTTCTAAAATCAGCAGAATAATATCCAATTTTTATTTTATTTTTATTTTTATTTTTTAATAGAATATTTTTTTTTGGATAAAGTTTTTCAAATTGATTAGACCAAATTTCACCTATTTTTTGTTGTAAGTCGGGGGAGTCAAATATTACTAAAGTTGTAAATGGATATGTTGCTTTTTTTCCATTTTCTAAACTATTTTTCATTACTTGAACATCGACTTTATAATTTTCCCATTCACATATTTTGGTTTTAGTATGAACAATATAACCCAACAAAAGTGGATGGTCTGGATTCACAGTATATGCATTGTTATAACATTCGAGGGACTCTTTAAGTTTTCCAAGTTCAGTTAAAACATGCCCTTTAAATATGTGTGCGTATATATCATCCGGTTTTATTTGAATTGCTTTATCATAAAAATTTAAAGCCTCTTGATATTTATTTAACTTTGTTAAAGTATTTCCTATATTATTATAAACTTGAAACTCTTTTTGATTAATTTTAATTGCTTGGTAAAAATTTTCTAATGCCTCATCATATTTTTTTAAGTTTAAAAGAGCATTCGCTAAATTATTATAAGCTTGAAAATAATTTGAATTCAAATCTATAGCTTTTTTCCATTTTTCAATTGATTGATCAAACTCTTTAAGTTCAAACAAAATTACTGCAAAAATATTTTGAAATTCTGGATTATCAATATATAAATTTTCAACCTCGAAACATTTTAACTTAGCTTCACTAAAATTTTTTTTTTGCAACAGGCTTAGTATATTTGCAATTTTTGTATCCATTTAAATATGTTATAAAATTTATATTATTATAAATAAATCTTTAACAAAATTATATGAAATATTGGCTAATGAAATCAGAACCCGATGTTTGGTCTATAGATCAGCAAAAAAAAGCTCCTAAAGGAGTAGCTACTTGGGATGGAGTAAGAAACTATCAGGCGGCAAAAAATTTAAAAAAAATGAAAGTTGGAGATCTTTGTTTTTTTTATCACTCAAATATAGGAAAGGAGATTGTTGGAGTTGTTGAAGTGGTAAAGGAAGCCTTTCAAGATCCTTCGGATAAATTAAAAAAATTCGTTGCGGTCAAAGTGAGCTTTAAAAAATACCTTGAAAATCCTGTGAGTTTAGAAATGATTAAAAAAAATAAGAGTCTTCAAAATTTAGCATTAATTAGACAAAGTCGATTGTCTGTAATGCCAATAGATACTAAAAGCTGGAAAATTATTAATAAGATTAGTAATGTATTAAAAAAAAATAAAAAAAATGGCTAGAAGACCTAAAAAAAAAAATAAAAAAAGAAATCCTAAGAAAAGAAAAAAAAAGGTAGTAAAGAAAAAAAATAAAAGCTTTAAGAAAAGAGTAAAAAAAATCAAAAGTAAAAACTTAAATCAGGAAACAATATTTAAAACAAAATCTGATTGGATCAACAAATCATTAGTAAATAAAAAACAGTTCGAAAAAAAATATAACTATTCTCTAAAACAAAATGATGATTTTTGGAAAAAGGAAGGCAAAAGAATTACGTGGATTAAACCATATTCTAAAATAAAGGATGTTAAATATAGTAAGTCGGATGTTCATATAAAATGGTATTATGACGGAACACTAAATGCATCCTCAAACTGTATAGATAGACATTTAAAAAAAAATAAAGATAAAACTGCAATTATTTGGGTAGGTGATGACCCAAAAGTTCAAAAAAAGATTTCTTATAAACAACTTCACAACGAGGTATCTAAAACTGCTAATGCCTTAAAAGATTTAGGAATTAAAAAAGGTGACAGAGTAACAATATACTTAACCATGATACCAGAACTTGCATATACTATGTTAGCTTGTGCAAGAATAGGTGCAATACATTCAATTATTTTTGGAGGGTTTTCTCCAGACAGTATCTCAGGCAGAATCAATGATTGTAAATCAGATTATATTATAACTGCCGATGAGGGATTAAGAGGGGGTAAAACTATACCTCTTAAATCAATTACAGATGAAGCCTTATTAAACTGTCCTAATGTGAAAAAATGTATTGTAGTTAAAAGAACTGGTAACAGAATTAATTGGGATGAAAGCAGAGATGTTTGGTATCACGAAATAACTAAAAAAGCCTCTACTACATGTGAGCCTGAAGAAATGAATGCTGAAGATCCTTTATTTATACTTTATACCTCTGGATCCACAGGAAAACCAAAAGGAGTTTTACATACGACTGGTGGTTATATGGTTTATGCTTCAATGACACATCAATATATATTTAATTACAAACCAAAAGATATTTATTGGTGTACAGCGGACATTGGTTGGATAACTGGGCATAGTTATATAATTTATGGCCCTTTAGCTAACGGAGCAACTACAATAATGTTTGAAGGAGTGCCTACTTATCCAGATAACTCAAGATGGTGGCAAATAGTGGATAAACATAAAGTTAATATTTTTTATACTGCACCAACTGCAATTAGAGCATTAATGAGAGAGGGTGATGGGCCAGTTAAAAAAACCTCAAGAAAAACTTTAAAATTATTAGGTACCGTTGGAGAACCAATTAACCCTGAAGCATGGCAATGGTATTATAAAACAGTTGGTGACTCTAGATGCCCAATAGTTGACACTTGGTGGCAAACAGAGACTGGAGGAATTTTAATAAGCCCCCAAACTGGGGCTATTGATTTAAAGCCTGGATCTGCAACAAAACCTTTTTATGGAATTAAACCGGTTATAGTTGATCCTGAAGGTAAAACTTTAAAAGGAGAAGCAAAAGGCAGATTATGTATTGCTCAATCTTGGCCAGGTCAAATGCGAACTGTTTATGGTGATCATAATAGATTTATTGAAACCTATTTTTCACAGTTTGATGGAAAGTATTTTACTGGAGATGGATGTAGAAGAGATAAAGATGGTTATTATTGGATAACAGGTAGAGTTGATGATGTAATTATCGTTTCAGGTCATAATCTAGGAACTGCAGAGATAGAGAGTGCATTTGTTGCTCATCCTAAAGTAGCTGAGGCAGCAGTTGTGGGGTATCCTCACGATATTAAGGGTAATGGTTTATATTGTTATGTAACATTAAATGTTGGTGAAAATCCTAGCGGTGAATTAGAAAGAGACTTAAAACTTTGGGTTCGAAAACAGATTGGACCAATTGCTACCCCGGATCTAATACATTTTTCCCCTGGACTACCTAAAACTAGATCAGGGAAAATAATGAGAAGAATTTTAAGAAAAATTGCAGCCAATGAACATGAACAACTCGGAGATACTACAACTCTTGCAGACCCTAGTGTCGTTGAAAGTTTAGTAAACGATAGAAAAAATATTTAAATACGTATTAACTTAGTAAATTCCTCTTTAATGTTATCCCATTTTAAAATCATTGAGTTAAGAACAATTTTTCTGTCTAATGTTTTTAATTCATCAGCTATTGGTGCCCACTTATATAAAGCTAGTGCACTATCATTAAAAGGCAAATTATTATAATGTTTTTTCCAATCAATTTTTTTAAATCTCTCATCAAAAGAATTTTTTGCACTATTTAAAACTTCCTCTGGCATTCCATTTTGTTTTTCTCTTTCTAAGATTGATTGAAAAATATCTTTTGATTTAATTATATCCTCATAATTAAAAAAAACATTCAAGTATGAAAAACTAAAAAAAGTTAGATCTTGAAGCGCAACGGAATAAATATTCCATTTAGCTTTATTTATTGATGATAGAAGCTCTTCATTATCAAAATGAAGAACGTATTTTGTCCCCATTCTTGTTTTCAAGTAATTATAAAGTGTTACTTGTGATACCCAGGCTGACTTTTTTTGTATGAATGCCTCTAAATCAGACAAATTTTTAATTTTTTTTTTTGGTAAAATGGATTTAAATAGTGCGAGGAAATAAACCTTGAAATCCTCAAGCGTTATATCTTTCAGATTGAATTTATACTTTAAAACCATTTATATACCTCTGGTTGTATTATATGACAAAAAACCCCTTATATCGATCATATTAAGGCTTTCAATCTACTTTATTTTAAGTAATGTTTCATCTTTTAACCTATAGGGAGGCAAAAAAATGTCAAAACAACAACAACACTGGGAAAAGACCAGAGGTTTGCTTTTTATTACATTAGCAATTTGGTTTATTTTCTCAATTGGCATCTTTTTCTTCGGAGCCGAAATGGAAGCATCTAGCTTCAGACCACTGGGATATCCATTGTCATATTATATGACATGTCAGGGGTCACTTGGAATTTTCGTAATACTTATTTTTTGGTTTGCGGGAAGGCAAGAAAAGATAGATGAAGAGTTCGGATTTACTGAAAGAGAGGATGACTAATGTTTAAAGGTAAATTTATAGACAACTTGCCTAAGATTTATGGAACGTACACAGGTGGATTTCTTGTATTCATAATCTTAATGGCAATTGCTGAACAAGCTGGTATGTCTGCGAAACTTATTGGAATATTTTTCGTTGCATTCACAGTTTTAATCTATGCACTTATCGGTTATCTATCACGAACACTACAGGTAGATGCGTATTATGTAGCTGGAAGACAGGTTCCAACAGTATTTAACGGAATGGCGACTGCTGCTGACTGGATGTCAGGAGCATCATTCGTTGCAATGGCTGGTGGTATCTACTTCAAAGGTTATGGTTACATGGCGCTTTTAGTTGGTTGGACTGGTGGATACGTTCTTGTAGCATCATTACTCGCACCTTACTTGAGAAAGTTTGGTTGTTATACTGTACCAGATTTTATTGGTACAAGATATGGTGGTAACGCAGCAAGACTATGTGCGGTATTAGTACTAACAGTTGCATCATTCACTTACGTGACTGCGCAGATCAACGCAACAGGAACTATTGCATCAGTTGCATTAGATATTCCTTTTAACATTGCTGTGTATGTCGGTTTAGCGAGTATTTTAATGTGCTCGATGCTAGGTGGAATGAGAGCGGTTACATGGACACAGGTTGCTCAATACATTGTATTGATTATAGCGTACTTGTTACCTGTATTCTGGATCAGTAATAAAATGGGTGCTGGTGTATTTCCACACTTCATGTTAGCAGACGAAGTTGCTAGAATTGCTGAATTAGAGTCTCAATTTGGTCTTGGAACTGTAAAAAACTCTGCAGCTGACTTAGCTACAGTACCAAAAGGTTTAGCAGGAATAACTAAAGCTCACTCGGAAGTAAACACAACACCTTGGAAATTTATTTCATTAGCGGTTTGTATGATGGCTGGAACAGCTTCATTACCACACGTTATGATGAGATACTTTACAACTCCAAGTGTTAAGTCTGCAAGAAGATCTGTAGGTTGGTCATTGTTCTTTATCTTCCTACTATATTCTTCAGCTCCGATGTTAGCTACATTATCTAAACTATCATTAATGGATCCAAACTTAGCAACTGGAATTATCGGTAAATCAATTGCTGATGTTCAAGCATTAGACTGGTACCAAAACTGGAACCAAGCAAACTTAATGTTTGTAAGCGACTTTAACGGAAATGGAACTCTAGAGTTAAACGAGTTTTTCATGGGTGGTAAAGCCGTTGTATTAGCAACACCAGAAATAGCTGGATTACCATATGTAATTTCAGGACTAGTTGCTGCTGGTGGTATGGCTGCTGCCATGTCCACTGCTGATGGATTAGTGTTAGCAATTGCGAATGCTTTATCTCATGACTTATACTATAAGATCATTGACCCTAAAGCTGAAACAGCAAAAAGATTGGTTGTTGCAAGGGTACTACTTGTAATAATTGGTTTTGCTGGAGCAACAATTGCAGCTCTTGAGATTCAAGGTATCTTAGGTTCAGTTATCTGGGCTTTTGACTTTGCAATGTCAGGATTATTCTTCCCACTTGTACTTGGTGTATGGTGGAAGAGAGCTAATGCACAGGGTGCAGTTGCTGGAATGCTTCTAGGTCTAGCGTCTGGTACTGCGTATCTAATTTGGGTACGTAATGGTGGAGCAGGATTCTGGGGTGTTACACAATTAACATTTGGTATTGTTGGATCATTAGTAAGTTTAGTATCTATGGTTGTGGTAAGTTTAATTACCAAAGCACCAGATGCTGCTACTCAGAGAATGGTTGATGAAGTACGTATACCTAGCGGTAAAACAGTACTTGGCAAACAACACTAATTAAATCTTTTTTAAAGGGGCGAAAATTTCGCCCCTTTATCATAAAATCAAATATTTTATGTCTGCTAATTTTCATCCCTTGGTTTATTTAATAGATTATGTAATGGGAGTAATCATGTGGACTCTTATAGGTAGAGTAGCAATGAATATTTTTCAAAAAGAGGACTCCAGTTTCTTTTTCATGAGAGTTTTTGTAAAATTGACTGATCCATTAATAAATATGTTCAAACTTATAACTCCCTCATTCATAGTAAGGCCTCTTGTTCCACTATATGTTGCATGGTTCTTCTACATGTTTAGATTTTATCTTTTTCCATATCTATTGGGTTATTCTGTCATGGGTATGTTGTCTTTTCCATTGGAAAGCGAAATTGCAATCCAGATTTATCAAATTTTTGGTAAAAATTAATTCAAATTAAAAAACTTTATTGATACTAGTAATATAGTTATCAATGCAAAAAATAAAAATTTCACCGTCAATCTTGTCAGCTGACTTTAGTCAACTGAGTCAAGAAATTAAAAGACTTGAGGATGGAGGAGCAGATATGATTCATGTTGATGTGATGGATGGACATTTTGTTCCAAATTTAACAATAGGTCCGCCTGTAATTAAATCTTTGAGAAAACATACAAAATTGATTTTTGATGTTCATTTAATGATTTCGCCAGTACATAAGTATATAAAAGCATTTGCTGATTCTGGTGCTGACATCATTACTTTTCATCCTGAAGCAACAGAGAATATTGATGAAACAATTAACCTTATAAAAAATCTCAATAAAAAAGTTGGGATATCTTTAAACCCAAATAGCCAAATCGATTTAATAAAAGATCATCTTAGTAAAATCGATCTAGTTCTTATAATGAGTGTACACCCAGGTTTCGGAGGCCAAAAGTTTATGCCTGAAATTCTTAAAAAAATTGAAGCTCTTTTTAATATTAAGAAAAATAAAAATTTACATTTAGATATCGAGGTTGATGGAGGAATAAATTTTGAAAACTCTAAATTAGTAAAAAAAGCAGGAGCAAATATTCTCGTTTCTGGAACAACAATATTTAAAGATAATGATGGTAATATCAAAAAAAATATAGAAGCATTAAGAACTGGATAATATGATTTTAAAAAATTCATTAATTTATATTAATCAATTTTTTTTTTTCATTAATTCAAAGCTTAGAAAATTTTATCTAAAATCAAATATTTATAATAGAAAAATTTCAAAAACTAACTCAAATCATCTAGAATATAAGCCAAGTCCAAGTTTGCTAGATAGTATTATTAAGTATAAAAAAAACAAAAAAAATATTAAAGAGTTTTCTCTTTATGAAATTTGGTCAGATAATAAAATTAACGATAATGACTTTAAAAAACTAAATAGCTTTTTTTGGTTATTTACCCTCGATCTTAATTCGTCCAAAAAAGAAGTTCAATCAGTTATAGAAAATTGGATCGAAAAAAATATTAATTATAATGCTAGAAGTTGGGATACAGATATTTTATCAAAGCGAATAATATCATGGATATCAAACTCAAAGATAACATACGAAAATAGTGATGATATTTACAAAAGTAAGTTCGATTATTTAATTAAAAAACAATTAAACCATCTTATAAATGAAATTAATAGATCAAAAAAAATTGACGATAAACTGATTGGTTGTGCAGCCATAATACTTGGCGGACTATCCTTCAATGAAAAGTTAAAATACCTTGATTATGGATTAAGCTTGTTAAAAAGAATAATTAAGTTTACCTTTGATGTAGAGGGATTTCCAAAATCAAGGAATATCAGGCAATTAAATTTTTATTTAAGATATTTCATTTTAATAAGAGAATGGTTAAAAGAATCTCAAAACGAAATTCCGGATTATCTTAATGAAATAATTTTTCTTTTAGGTCAAGCATACAGCCTTATAAATAAAGATTTAGATGCAAGTTATTTTTTTAACGGGAATACTAATTCGGATAATTTAGATTTGGATAATTACTTCAAAAGGTTGGGTTATACTTTTAAAAATGAAAGTTTCGAAGTGGGTGGATATGTATTTTTAAATGATAAAAAATTATCTTTTGCAATGGATTTAGGGCCTTCCCCAGAAAAAAAATTTTCAAATAACTACCAAGCAGGGACTTTATCTTTTGAGATAATAAGTAATGGAGAAAAATTCATTTCAAATTCTGGATATTTTCAAAATTATAAACACCAACTCAATTTAATTTCCAAAAATACTGCTTGTCATAATACAATGGTAATAAATAATAGTTCCTCCTCACAATTTACTAAAAATGCAGATGGATCTTCACTGATTAAAAATTCAACCAAGATTTTAAACAAAAATATACAAATAAATAAGAATCATTGGGTGATGATAGGTGAGCATGATGGCTATCTAAATAGATTTGGTGTTATTCACTCAAGAAAAATAGAATGCTTTCCTAGTTCATCGAAATTTATTGGGACTGACAAAATAATAAAGAAAAAAAAGAGTAAGAAAATGAACTTTGAAATTAGATTTCATTTAAATCCAGAAGCAAGAGTTATGAAAACACAGGATAAGACTACAATTTATGTAGATTGTAAAAATGAAGGTTGGAAATTTAAATCTTGTGAATATAATATAGATTTTGAAACTGGTTTATTCTTTGGTCATAAAAATAAATTTTTAGAAAATCAAAATATTGTAATTTCAGGTATTTTCGAGAATGAAGATCAAGAAATAAATTGGGAAATTGAAAAAATGGTATGAAAAAAATTAAAAGGGCTCTTATATCTGTTTACGACAAAACAAATCTAACAAACTTATTAAAAACTCTAAATAAATATAATGTTGAAATTTTAAGCTCAGGTGGAACCTGTAAAGAAATAAATAGATTGGGGTTCAATTGTATTGAGGTATCAAATTATACAAATTTTCCAGAGATACTAGATGGAAGAGTAAAAACATTAAATCCCAAAATACATGGTGGAATTCTTATGAAAAGAAATAATAAGTTCCACAAACAAGAATCAAAAGAAAATAAATTTTTTGAAATAGATTTAGTTGTAGTAAATTTTTACCCTTTTGAAAGAACTTTGGAAAAAACAAAAAATCATAAAAATATAATCGAGAATATAGATATTGGTGGACCTGCTATGGTAAGATCTGCTGCAAAGAATTATAATGATGTTGCTGTCATAACGCAGACATCTCAATATCACAGTTTAATTGATCAATTAAAAAGATTTGATTGTTCAACAACCTTATCTCTTAGAGAACAGCTTTCAGCGGAGGCGTTCGCATCAACAAGTTCCTATGACAGTATTATTTCAAATTATTTTAACAAACGTCTAAAAAATAATTTTCCTAAAAAGAAAATATTTTCTTTCAATTTAGTAGAAAAATTACGTTATGGAGAAAATCCTCATCAACAGTCATCAATTTATGCTAATGGTAAATTAGGCTTAAAACAATTAAATGGTAAAGAATTAAGTTATAATAATTACAATGACATATTTGCAGCACTTAGAATATCTAAATCGCTTTCAAAAAATAAAGGAACAGCAATTATAAAACATACTAATCCATGTGGAGTCTCTAATGAACCTAATCAAATTAACAGTTTTAAATCAGCCCTTAAATCTGATCCCGTGAGCGCATTTGGAGGGGTGGTCTCATGTAATTTTAAAATTAAGAAAAAAATTGCTATTGAAATAAATAAGATTTTTTTTGAAATTATTATCTCAAAGGGGTTTGACAAAGATTCTCTCAAAATTTTTAAAACCAGAAAAAATTTAAGAATAATTGATGCAAGTAAAATAATGGACGAGGATGATCTAAATTATGTAAATAATTATAATTCACTATTATTACAAACCTCAGATAATTCAGAATTTTTAGCTAAAAATTTTAAAGTAGTATCCAAAATTAAACCAAGTTCAGAAACTTTAAAGAATTTAATTTTTGCATTTAACATTTCAAGATTTGTAAAGTCTAATGCTATAGTTTTAACAAAAGGAAGATCTACATTAGGTATTGGATCAGGTCAGTCAAGCAGACTTGATAGCTGCAAAATTGCTATAGATAAACTTAAAAAATTTCATCCAGATGTTAAAGGAGAAATTTTAGCTGCTTCCGATGCTTTTTTTCCCTTTGTTGATGGCTTAGAAACCCTTGTACAATCTGGTGTAACAGCTGTTATTCAACCCTCTGGTTCTATTAGGGACAAAGAAATTATTAAATATGCAAATGAAACGGGGACAGTGCTGGTGTTCTCAAAAACAAGACACTTTAAACATTAAGAAATTTTATCAACTTTAGCAGCAAGTACAAAATCACTTTCGGCAAGTCCTTGAATAGCGTGTGTAAAAATTTTTATTTTTGCATATCCCCATCCAAAAGCAATATCTGGGTGATGGCCTTCAGCTTCAGCAATTTGTCCAACTTTATTTATAAATGACTGACTATCTAAAAAATTTTCAAATTTAAATTCTTTAATTAAGTAAAAGTTTTTTTTTTCGTCTTCTTTTACATCCCAACCATCAACTTTTTTAAGATACTTATGTATTTCTGTTTTATCGAAAGCTGGAATACCACCTTCACATGGTATACATTTTTTATTTGCTAAATCATCCATAATTTACTTGGAGCGGGCAATGGGACTTGAACCCACGACCTTCTCGTTGGCAACGAGACGCTCTACCACTGAGCTACGCCCGCACTCCTAAATTATTATAATGAGAGAAAATTTTAATTGCAAGAAATTATAAAATTAAATGTTTAATTAATTCTGGATATATTTGAGACAAAAAGGCATTTATAAGTTTTAAATATTTACTTAATTACATTACTAATTTAATCTTTATGGAATAATAAATTTATGGATAATAAAAAAAATTTGCCACTCGAAATACCAGTTTTTCCACTCTCTAATTTTATAATTTTTCCAGGAACAACTGTACCACTAAATATATTTGAACCAAGGTATATTCAAATGATAGATGATTCTATGAAAACACACAGAATACTTGGAATGGTTCAGCCAAAAAAATCTGGAGATTTAAAAAAGCCTGACTTATATAATGTTGGTTGTCTTGGTAAAATAACTAGCTTTAATGAGACAGATGATGGTAGATATTTAATAGTAATTAATGGCATAAGTCGTTTTGAAATTTTAGAAGAAAAATTGAAAGATAAACCCTATAGACTTTGCAAAGTTAGTTATGAAAAGTTTTCTTCGGATTTTAATTATAATAATGAAAAGATTAATTTTTCAAATTTAGAAACGATTCTGAGTGATTTAAAAAAAATATTTGATAAAAAAGGGTATGCCATCAATTGGTCAGAGCTTGAAAAACAAGATCTATATAATACAATAAATACATTATCAATGGCATCACCAATATCTCTTGAGGAAAAACAAACACTATTGGAAAGTATTAATATTAATGACAGAAAGTTAAAACTTGAAAAAATTTTGAAAACCTACTTGATAGATAACTTTGGTAATAATACTCTACAATAATTAATTTAAATTAAACCCCTTATCAGCAAATTCCATTAAAATATTTTTTAGTTTTTGATTTTTATTTATTAAAATTGGAATTTTATTAGAAATCTTATTTTTTATTACCGAGTCAATTCTGAATATATTTTCAATTAGATTTATACCGTTTGAATACAATAAATTATATGGTTTTGTCTTGTTCTCAAAATGTTTATTAAAATTTTCGTTAATTGGTAAACCTAAACTTTTTAATTTACATATCTCTTTCACTAAAATCTTTAAATCTCTTAATGTCATATTAAAACCTTGTCCTGCTAAAGGATGAATTCTATGGAGGTTATTTCCGAATAGGAGGATATTTTTATAATAATATTTTCTAGCAGACTCAAATATTAAATCGGCTTTTTCAATTTTAGAAACACTTGTTATTGAATAAAGTTTATTGTAGTTTTTTACAATCTTTACTATTTCAGAGTTATTTATTAATTTTTTATTTTTATAAATAGAAAAAACAACAGATGTTTGAAAATTAGATAGTGGTAAGAAAGCAAGTGGTCCATATTTAGTAAAGATTTGAGTTGCTTTATGATTTTGTATTTTCTTATGCTTTAGTAAAAATGTATATGCAACACTTTTATAATCTTTATAAAATTTTTTGTTAAAAAAATTCTTATTATAAAAATTATTATTTTCACAGTTTATTATAAGTTCATTTTTGCTTTTGTTTAATAAATTTTCGTAAAATTTTGAATTTTTTATCTCTATAAATTTTATTTTTTTCAAACTTTTTTTAAGAACTTTTATTAAATCATTATTTTTAATTAAAAATATAAGGTTCTGTTTTTTTTTAAAATTAAGAATTTCATCATTTTTATTTTGTTCATTTAGTATTGAAATCTCATTTACTGGATTAATAAGATTTTTAGGGATAACAAAATTTTTATCTAAAAATTTGAGATTTTCACGCGTGATCGCAATACACCTGTTAGATTTAATATTATAGGTTTTTTTTTTATGAAATATTTGAGTATTTATATTTTTATTAGCTAAAGATTTAGCTAAAATTAAACTAGTAAGATTATTTCCTATTATACTTATTTTCATAAAAAAAATTAATTTTAACAATAAATATTAAGTGATACAAAGTGATAAATTGGATTCTTTATTATTATGAATATCAAGAACATATTACAAAGTGTATCGGACTTTATAATTAACAGGACAATTCAGCTTCTTGGGTTAATTTTGATAGTTGTCAGCATATTATTAATTTTATCTTTAATTACATACTCAGCAGAGGATCCAAATTTTATCTATTCTAACAATAATAAAATTAAAAATATTCTAGGCTTTAATGGAAGTGTAATTTCTGATTTTTTCTTACAATCGATAGGTTTGGTTTCATTTATATTCGCTACATCAATTCTTGTTACGGGATTTAATGTAATTGTAAAAAGAAGATTAATGATAGTTGTGGAAAACCTTTTTTTTATTATTTGTTATATTATTGTTGGAACAAGTTTCTTATCTATTTTTTACTTTAATTCATTTTGGCTACCTGTTAATGGCAATGGTGGTTTCGTGGGAAATATTTTATCTAAAAATTTTTTAATACATATTATTTATTTAAATAAAGATCTTTCCTATAGTTTTTTTGTTATTGTGTTTTTTTTACTTTTTTTCAAGAGCATTAATTTAAGCCTTAAAAATACTTTTTTATTTATAAAAAGCCTTTTTAAAAAAAGGATTCCTAAAGATGAAATACAAAATCAAAAATTAGATATTAATAATAATATTAACGAAACGGATATAAAGCAAACACAAGAAAACTTTTCATTTTCTCAAAATAATTCTGAAAGGACAAAAATTAATAATAAATATAGAATACCAAAGATAGATTTTCTAAATGTTGCATCTAAGGAAGAAAAACAAAAAAAAACAGAAGAACAAAATTATGATGCTGAATCCTTAGAGAAGATTCTTTTAGATTTTGGTGTTGAGGGAAAAATTAAAAAAGTAAGCAATGGACCAGTTGTTACACTAAACGAGTTCGAGCCCGCTGCAGGGGTAAAGGTTTCAAAAGTAATAAATTTATCTGAGGATATCGCAAGAAATACAAGTTCTGAGTCAGCTAGAATTTCAACTATTCCTGGGCAAAATACAATAGGTATTGAGCTACCTAATTTGTATAGAGAAAATGTTTATCTAAGCGAAATAATTTCATCCCCAAATTTCAAAAATAAAAATATTAAACTACCAATCGCATTAGGGAAAAGTATTTCTGGTGTAGCAATCACTGGAGATTTATCATCAATGCCACATTTACTAATTGCAGGAACAACCGGATCTGGAAAATCTGTTTGTATTAACACAATAATATTATCCCTTCTTTACAAACACTCTCCTGATAAATGCAAGTTTATTTTGATTGATCCAAAAATGTTAGAGCTCTCGACATATGAAGGTATCCCGCATTTGCTTTGCCCTGTAATTACTGAAGCAAAAAAAGCTGCTTCTGTTCTTGGTTGGGTAGTAAAAGAAATGGAAAGTAGATACAGATTAATGACAAGAGAGGGTGTGAGAAATATTGACGGCTACAATTCAAAGCACACTCACTCGATGCCTTATATAGTTGTAATAGTAGACGAAATGTCAGATTTAATGTTGGTTGCTGGTAAAGAAATTGAAAACTATATCCAAAAATTATCACAAATGGCTAGAGCAGCTGGAATTCATATAATAATGGCTACCCAAAGACCGAGTGTTGATGTAATTACCGGAACAATTAAAGCAAATTTTCCAACTAGAATATCTTTTCAAGTTACTTCTAAAATAGATAGTAGAACTATATTAGGTGAGCAAGGAGCTGAACAACTTTTAGGGAAAGGTGATATGTTATATATGTCTTCTGCTAATCGAATAGTAAGAATCCACGCACCATATGTATCAGAAGAGGAGATAGATAAAATTAATAATTTTATTCGATCTCAAGCTGAACCAGATTATGTTGATGAAATTTTAAATTTTGCAGATGAGCGTGATACTGGTACGTCATCATCGAGTGACAACAAGGATGATTTATACCTGACAGCTGTTGAAATAATTAAAGCAGAGGGTAAGGCCTCCACTTCATTTTTACAAAGAAAATTACAGATTGGATATAATAGAGCGGCTAGAATTATTGATATGATGGAGGAAGAAGGAATAGTTAGTAAAGCCAATCATGTTGGAAAAAGAGATGTTTTAAAAACATGAGAAGACTATTAATTTTCATTATATATTTTTTTTTTTTAGAATTACATCTTAATGCATCAGAAGTTGATAGCATTATTGAGCATTTCAAAAAGATTAATAATGTTTCTTTTTCTTTTAAGCAAAATATAAATGATAAAGAAGAAAAAGGAAAATGTATCATAGAGTATCCTAAAAAAATTTACTGTTTATATGATAATCATAAAAAAAAACTGTTAGTTTCGAATGGAAAAAATCTAGTAATAAAAAATCAACAGATAAGTCAATATTACTTCTATCCAATTGAAAAAACAGCTTTAAACTTAATTTTAGATCAAGATTTCCTTATTTCGAAAATTCAAGAAACTAAAATGGATTTAATTGATAATAAATTTTATAGATTTAAGTTTGATGAAAATGAAAATAGTATTAGTATTTTTTTTGATAGAAAATCATTAAATTTGATAGGTTGGCAAAATATTGATATCTATCAAAATTTAGTTATCACATATCTTTTTGATTTAAAAATAAATACTCAATTAAGCAAAAATCAATTTAAATTACCCTCGGTAGATTAAATCGCACGCCTTTCTAAAACTTCAGTTTTAAAGACTTGCATTCCCCGTGACTTATAATTTAAAATTGCATTTGGATGATCTAAACTGCAAGTATGAACCCAAACTCTTTGAACTTTTAATTTTAGTCCAATTTTTATAGCTTCTGATAATAAATATCCTCCAAAACCTTTACTAAAAAATTCCTCTAAAATTCCAAAGTAAGCAATTTCACAATCATTGCCATCTTTATTATGTATCAGCTCAAAGTATCCAACTAGATCTTCATTTTCTTTGAGAATGTAAGTTTTTAAATTTTTATTTGAAGTGTACTTATGCCAGGTAAGATTACTCCAGACCAATCTATCTATCCATTGATAATTTTTACCAATTTGTTTATAAAAGAATTTATTCAACTCAAAATTTTCTGGATTTATTAATTCTATTTTTAAATTTTCTAATGGTTTTTTTTTCTCTTTAAGCTGTTCAATTGATGAAATTTCTAAATAAAATCTGTCTATTTTTTCAATCACTCAACCATTCTCCCAACTTTTTCTCCACCAAATACATGAAAATGTAAATGTGGCACTTCTTGACCACCATGTTCACTTATATTAGCTAACGTTCTATAGCCTTTACCTTTGCTTTTAGAAATGCCTAATTTATCAGCTACCTTGGAGATACCTTTTATGAGTGCTACTATTTCCCTTTCTGTAGCTTTGCTATTAAAGTCATCTAAATCAATATATTTTCCCTTTGGAATTACTAGAGCGTGAATTTTTTTTTGAGGGTTTACATCATAAAAAGATAAAACGAATTCATCCTCATAAATTTTTTTACAAGGAATTTCACCTCTCAATATTTTGGCAAAAATATTATTATCGTCGTAGTTCATGAATTAATTTTTATCTAAAACAGATTTTACAGTGTCGCCCATAACTGAAGGATTTTTGGATATAGTTATTCCACATTCTTTTAAAATTTCAACTTTCTCTATCGCACTTTCACCATACGCAGAAACAATCGCACCTGCGTGCCCCATAACTCTACCTTTTGGAGCTGTAAGTCCTGCTATGTAAGCTATAACTGGTTTTTTCATATTTTCTTTTGCAAAATGTCCAGCTGCAACTTCCTGCGGTCCACCAATTTCCCCGATCATTAAAATTGCATCTGTTTCTTCATCTGTTTCAAATTTTTCAATTATGTCTCTAAAGGAACTTCCATTAATGGGATCTCCACCAATACCTACACTTGTTGATACTCCTATATTTAAATTTTTTAATTGTTGAGCCGCCTCATACCCCAAAGTTCCTGATCTGCTTATAATTCCAACTCTCCCTTCTTTGTAAATATGTCCTGGCATAATTCCTAACATAGATTTACCTGGGCTAATAATTCCTGCGCAGTTTGGGCCAACTAAAGTCATCTTGCCACTTTTAGTATATCTTCTCATATACCTTTTTATTTTAATCATATCGTGAGAAGGTATTCCGTCAACAATTGCAACGCAGGTTTTGATCCCTGCGTCTGCTGCTTCCATGGCAGAGTCTGCGGCAAAAGCAGGTGGAACAAATAATATTGATGCAGTTGCACCTGTCTCGTTTACTGCTGCTTTAACAGTATTAAATACCGGTCGATCTAAGTGTTTGGTTCCACCTTTGCCTGGTGTTACTCCACCCACAACATTAGATCCATATTTTATCATTTCATCAGCATGAAAGGTTCCCATCTTACCAGTGAAACCTTGAATAATTATCTTTGAGTTTTTGTCAATTATTACAGCCATAAATTATTTACCTAGAGCTTTGACTGCTTTATTTGCAGCATCTTCTAATGTTTTAGCTTCTATATATTTTATTTTACTTTTTTTTAATATATCATTTCCCTTTTCAACATTGGTACCTGCTA
The DNA here is from genome assembly GCA_902574695.1 of uncultured Pelagibacteraceae bacterium. GTDB lineage: Bacteria > Pseudomonadota > Alphaproteobacteria > Pelagibacterales > Pelagibacteraceae > Pelagibacter. The sequence continues at coordinate 22,376 of CACGON010000001.1, forward strand.
ATCTTATTACTAAGGGAACTTTTACCTCTATTTTTTCTAAAGCTTGAACTATTCCTTCGGCCACCCAATCACATCTATTAATCCCTGCAAAAATATTCACTAAAATAACTCTTACTTTATCGTCCATAGTAATTAGTTTAAATGCCTTTACAATTTTTTCAGGTGTTGCTCCACCTCCAACATCTAAAAAGTTTGCAGGAGATCCTCCGGCCAACTTAATCATATCCATTGAAGCCATAGCAAGACCAGCACCATTTATAATATTACCAATATTACCATCTAGGCTTACATAATTTAAACCTCTATCAGATGCATAGACCTCTTTTGTTTCCTCTTGAGTTTTGTCTCTTAACTCTGAAACTTGACTCCTTCTAAACATAGCGTTGTTATCAAAACTCATTTTACAATCTAAAGCTAAGATCTGTTTTTGTTTTGATATAACTAAAGGGTTTACTTCAACCATGGTTGCATCAAGTTCGCTAAATGCTTTATAACATCCAATAATTGTATCAGAAACTCTAGAAATAAGAGCTGGTTCAATACCTAATCCAAATGCTAATTCTCTTGCTTGAAAACTTTGTATTCCTACAGCTACTTCTATTTTAGATCTAATTATAGTTTCCGGTTTTTCTTTTGATATTTCTTCAACACTCATTCCCCCTTCAGTCGAAGCAACAATCATAATACTTTCAGAGCTTCTATCAAAAACTAATCCTAGGTATAGTTCTTTTTCAATATCTGTTGCCTCTTCAATGTAAATTCTATTTACAATTTTTCCTTCAGGTCCAGTTTGGTTAGTAACTAATTTTTTTCCAAGTAATTTATCTGTTGCTTGTGCTACTTCTAAAGGTGAATTGCATACAATTATTCCACCTGCTTTTCCTCTTGCGCCAGAATGAATTTGTGCTTTGGCAACCCATTTAGATCCACCTATTTCCCTTGCTTTGTTTTCTGCATTTTCTGGACTATAAACAATCCCTCCTCTTGGAATAGTTACCCCAAAACTTGATAAAATTTTTTTCGCCTGATATTCGTGAATGTCCATATTATTTATTATGTATTAATTTATCTATGTTTACAATATTTTCAGCCATTCGGGCCGATGCTGCATCAATCATTCTTCCGTCAAGTTGAGCTGCCCCCTTACCTTCTTTGGCAGCTTTATCAAGTTCTTCTATTATTCTTTTTGCTTTTGCAACTTCTGCTTCTGGTGGAGTAAATACATTGTTAGCAAGTTCAATTTGAGATGGATGAATGGCCCATTTACCCTCAATTCCAATTGCTGCACCCCTTTTTGCAGATTTAATATAAGCTTCGGGATCATTGAAATCACCAAAAGGTCCATCTATAGCTCGTAATCCGTAAGCCCTGCATGTAACTACTAATTCTGATAAGCCATGATGCCATTGATCTCCTGGATAGTCAGGGTTTAATCCTCCAATCACAACTGTTCTAGCTCTTAAACTTGCCGCATAATCTGCTACTCCAAAATGTAAAGCCTCTAGCCTAGAACTTGATTGAGCGATCTCTTTAATATTTGCCATTCCTAATGCTGTTTCAATTAAACATTCAATTCCAATTTTATTTTTCAATTTTTTATGTGTTTCAATTTGAGACAACATGCAGTCCACCATATAAACATCACTTGCCGTTCCTGCTTTTGGAACTAAAATTGTATCAACATTGTTCCCTGCTTGTTCAACAATTTCAACTAAATCACTATACATATAATGAGTATCTAAACTGTTAATTCTTACTGAAATAGTTTTACCTTTTTCTCTCCAATTCATTTCATTTAATGATTTAATAGTATTTTTTCTTGCAGTTACTTTATCATTAGGAGATACAGCATCTTCTAAATCTAAAAATATAACATCCGCAGCTGAGTTTAATGCTTTTTCAAACATTTTTGGAGACGAGCCAGGAACAGCTAATTCACTTCTATGAAGTCTAGCTCTTGCTGGTTTATAAAATTTATGACTCATTGAAATTTAATTTTCGGAAACTATCATTAATTTTTGCTTTTTAAGACTCTTTTTTACGTCTTTTCTCCAATTCTAACATTATATCCTCAATTCGAACGCCATTTCCCTCCAGATATACTAATAAATGGTAAAGAACATCTGCTGCCTCGTGGACTGTATTAGAATTATTTTCTATAGCTTCTATTAATTCGCTAATTTCTTCTTTTACTTTTTCAACACTTAAATTTTTATCTTTTAAAAGTTTTGACGTATAGGATTTATCATCTGAAGATGATTTTCTTTGTCTAATTATTGATATTAAATCCTCTAAAGTTTTTAACATTTTAAATCCTTACCGGAATTCCCTTTGAATCCAAATATTTTTTTGCCTGTTTTAATGAGTATTTACCATAATGAAAAATTGAAGCTGCTAATACAGCGCTTGCATTACCTAATTTAATTCCATCTACTAAATGGTCAAGTTTACCAACTCCACCAGAAGCAATAACCGGAATATTAACAGAGGAAGAGATTTTAGATATTAAATCGATGTCATATCCTAGCTGTGTACCATCCCTATCCATCGAAGTAACTAGTAGCTCTCCTGCACCACTTTTTTCCATTTCTTTTGCAAATTTGATTGCTTCTATTCCAGTTTTATTTCTTCCACCATGAGTATAAACCTCCCAGTTATCTCCATTTTTTTTTGCATCTATTGCAACTACAATACATTGAGACCCAAACTTTTTAGAACTTTCAATAACAACTTTTTGATCATTTACAGCTGCAGTATTGATTGAAACTTTATCTGCACCACAATTAAGCAATTTACTTATATCTTCAACATTTCTTACGCCTCCCCCAACTGTCAAAGGTACAAAACATTTCTTTGAAGTTTTATTTACAACATCATAAATGGTATCTCTATTTTCATTTGAAGCTGTTATATCTAAAAAACAAATTTCATCTGCTCCACTATCACTATAAAATTTTGCTTGCTCTACCGGGTCTCCTGCATCTTTAAGATCAACAAAGTTAATACCTTTTACAATACGACCGTCCTTTACATCTAAGCAGGGAATAATTCTATTTTTCAACATTTTCTCTTGCTAGTTCCTCTAGTTTTATATCACCATCATATATTGCTTTACCAACAATAATACCTTCTATATTTTTAAGCATTTTAGCTTTTTTAATATCTTCAATGGATGCTACACCTCCAGAAATTATCACTGGACAATTTGAAATTTCTGCAATTTTTGATGTCTCCTCAAAATTAGGACTTTGTTTTGTTCCATCTCTGTTTATATCTGTAAAGATTAATCTGCTAACACCATAATCATTTACTTCTTTTAAAAAATCTAAAGTTACTATATCCATACTTTCCTTCCATCCTGACACCAAAAGTTTTCCATGTTTGGAGTCCAAACCTAATGCAATTTTTTTTGGAAATTTTTTACATGCCTTTTTTAAAAAATTTTTATCTTTTATTGCTGCACTTCCTAAAATAACTTTATCTACACCTATATCAGTATATTTCTCAATACTTTCAAATTCTCTTACTCCCCCACCTATCTCAATTTTAAAATCAAATTTAGTTACTATTTCTTGAATTATATCAAGATTTACTGTTTCTCCTGTTAATGCTCCATCTAAGTCAACAATATGTAAGTTTTTAAAACCATAATCTATAAATTGTTTTGCCTGTTCGATCGGAGATATTTCATATTCAGTTTTTTGGCTGAAATCTCCCTTTATTAATCTTACACACTTCTTATCTTTGATATCTATTGCTGGAAAAATTTTCATTTTATAAACTTATAAAATTTTGGATAACTTTTAGTCCTGAGCTATCACTTTTTTCTGGGTGAAATTGTGTTCCAAATATATTTTCTTTCTCAACTGAACAAACTACTTTTGTTGAATAATCAGTAGTGGCTGAAATTACTTTATTATCCTTAGGTATAAATTCATAACTATGAACAAAGTACATATGTGAATTATTTTCAACTTCTTTAAAAATTTTACTATCCTTTAAGATGTTTATTTGATTCCAACCTATGTGGGGAAGTTTATATTTACCATTCTGGTTATTTATTTTTGATACTTTGCCTGAAATCCATCCTAGACCTTTTGTTTCAGTTTCTTCGTAACCGACATCTGCAAACATTTGTAATCCGACACAAATACCCAAAAGTGGTTTCTTATTTACTGTTACAAATTCATTTAAAGCATCATTTAAACCGCTGATTTTGTTTAATGCGTCTATACAACTTTTAAATGAACCTTGCCCAGGTAGAACAATTTTATCTGAGGATTTAATTTTATTAAATTCTGAGGTTACTTCTATTGTTGCTTTATTTTGCGCAACTTCTTTAAATGAGTTTATTACAGAGCTTATATTGCCTGAACTATAGTCAACTATTGTAACTTTCATTAATTCTTTTTTTTATAAAGAGCCTTTTGTAGAGGGCACAGTCTTTTTATTTTTAGGATCTAATTCAAGTGCTGCTCTTAGTGATCTAGCAAGTCCTTTATAACAAGATTCGATTATGTGGTGGCTGTTATCACCATAAATATTTTCAATGTGCATAGTTATCCCAGCAGATTGTGCAAATGCCTGGAACCATTCTTTGAATAACTCGGTGTCCATCTCACCTAATTTTTCAACCTTTAATTTAACATTCCAAATAAGATATGGTCTATTAGACATATCAATTGCTACCCTTGTTAATGTTTCGTCCATCGGTAATAAAGCATGTGCATATCTTTTTATTCCAACAAAATTTTTTGATGCTTTTTTTAAGCATTCACCAATAGCAATTCCTGTGTCTTCAGTTGTGTGATGTAAATCAATATGAGTATCACCCTTAGCTTTAACCTTAAGATCAATTGATGAGTGTTTAGATAATTGCTCTAACATATGATCTAAGAAACCAATTCCTGTGTCAATTTTGTATTGACCTTTTCCATCAATATTAAGCTCAACTTTAATTGATGTTTCTTTTGTTTTCCTAATTATATCAGCTTTTCTTCTCATTATTTAAATACGTATATATTCATTATCTGCTTATATCAATAAAAGTAATCTGGCACTTGAACTATAGAAATTAATATCCATCTAATAATCATGACAACAATTGTATTAGTAAGAAAAAATAAAGACGTTGTAGTTGCTAGTGATGGACAGGTTAGCATGGGAAATACAGTCATCAAAAGCACAGCCAATAAAGTTAGAAAAATTGAGAAAAGAAATGTGATCGCAGGATTTGCTGGATCAACAGCAGATGCGCTTACATTATTTGAAAGACTAGAGTCCAAATTAGAAAAGCATGCTGGTAACTTAACTAGAGCTGCTGTTGAGCTTGCAAAAGATTGGAGAACAGACAAATACTTAAGAAGACTTGAGGCATTAATGGCTATTGGTGATAAGGAGAAAAGTTTTATTATCTCTGGTACTGGAGATGTTCTAGAACCTGAGGGGGATGTGATTGGAATTGGTTCAGGTGGAAATTATGCATTAGCTTCGGCCAAAGTGTTAATGGATACTAATTTGTCAGCAGAAGAGATTGCTAAAAAAGCAATTAAAGTTGCTTCGGAAATTTGTGTTTTTACAAACAATAATATTACTGTGGAAAAAATATAATGGAAAAATCTAATGTAACACCCCTAGTTCCTAAAGGAGAAAAAAAAGACAGTGAAACTTATATAAGTTCTCTTTCACCTAGAGAAATAGTTTCAGAATTAGACAGATATGTTATTGGCCAAAATAAAGCTAAGAGAGCAGTTGCTATTGCGCTTAGAAATAGATGGAGAAGACAAGCGCTTAAGGGTGAAATGAAAGATGAGGTATTACCTAAAAATATTCTTATGATTGGGCCAACTGGTGTTGGAAAAACTGAAATATCTAGGAGACTATCAAAGCTTGCTGAAGCTCCTTTTGTTAAAGTTGAAGCAACAAGATTTACAGAAGTTGGATATGTAGGAAGAGATGTTGAACAAATTGTGAGAGATCTTTTAGAAATTGCTATAGCAATGGAAAAAGTTAAAAAAAGAAAAGAAGTTTACGCCCAAGCACAAAAACAGGCTGAGGAAAAAGTGTTAGATGCAATAGTTGGTAACAAAGCGAGTGTTGCAACTAGGGAAAGTTTTAGAAAAAGACTGAGAAACGGTGATCTAGATGATAATGAAATAGAGATTGCAGTTAATGAAAATAATTCTTCTATGCCGTCATTTGAAATTCCAGGAATGCCTGGAGCTAACGTTGGAATGATTAACATTGGCGAAATGTTAGGTAAAGGAATGGGTAAACAGCAAAAGAAAAAGAAAATGACTGTAAAGGAGTCTCATGAGATCTTAATAAATGAAGAATCTGATAAACTTATAGAGCAAGACAAAATTATAAAATCTGCAAAAAATTCCACAGAAAACAACGGAATTGTTTTTTTAGATGAAATTGACAAAATTTCTGCACGAACTGACCGTGTTGGAGGAGATGTTTCTAGAGAAGGTGTTCAAAGAGATTTATTACCGCTAATTGAGGGAACAACTGTTAGCACTAAATATGGACCTATCAAAACAGATCATATTTTATTTATTGCTTCTGGTGCATTCCAGTTAGCAAAACCATCTGATTTACTACCAGAGCTACAGGGAAGATTGCCAATCAGAGTTGAGTTAGAAGCTTTAACAAGCGATGATTTTAAAAAAATTTTAAGAGAACCCGATAATAGTTTAATAAAACAATATAAGGCTTTATTGAAAACTGAAAATGTTGATCTTGAGTTTTCAGAAGATGGTATTGACGCTATTGCAAATATTGCAACCGAGGTAAATTCAACAGTAGAAAATATTGGTGCGAGAAGACTGCATACTATAATTGAAAGAGTTTTAGACGAAATTAGTTTTACAGCAACAGATCGATCAGGAGAAAAAATAGTAGTAGACTCTAAATATATAAAAGAAAATTTAGGCGAACTAGTAAAAGATACTGATCTTTCTAAATTTATTTTATAATCAATTTTTTTTAAGCAAAATATTGAAGCTCCCACTGGTAGGTTCATCTACAGACATATGATCAATTTTAATAATTTTATCCATTAGTTCAGGATTATTTAAAATGTAATCTGGAACTGAATATTTTAGGATAGATAAATCTTTTGATTGATATGGGTCCTTTTGATTACTGGATCTATTACCTTTTCCAGTTATAATATTTAAATTTCTAATTCCTTTTTCAAAACTACTTATTATTAGTTCTGAAACTTTTCTATTTGCTTGATCTAAAGTGTAACCATGAAGGTCGATAGAGATGTTAGATTGATTATTTTTTTTTCTATTTGAAATTTTATCCTTATCTTCGACACTGTTGCTACTATTAATGAAATTTTCCCAGTCTTTTTTATCTTTATCGCTTACCTTACTCAATCAACTCTCTGTTCCAATTAGAAGCCAGTTTGGATTATTTGATGAAACCTCTTTTGAAAAGGTCCATGTATCATAAACTTTTTTAACTTTTTTTGGATCACCTGAAATAATTTTATTATCTTTATCTTTTATGCATGAAATAATTTCGCTAGCAAAATCAACTGTAACCTCAAGGAGGCCTTTACTATTTTCATGTTTTTTAATTTCAGCAGAGTTAATTCCTATAAAAGTGGTTTCTGAAATTTGCCCATTAGACTTTCTATCTTTAATTGCATTTTCAAATTGATCATAAACTTTTTTACTTAAGATTTGTTTTACACCACTAAGGTTGCCTGATGAAAAACTAACTATTATATTTTCGTAAGCGATTTTTGCACCTTTTATAAAATTATTTTTTGCTTCATCATTAAATTCCATATTTGATTGGTTTTTTTGAATTGGCTCTTTTGAAAAATCATGAGGAAAGCTTGATGCCATCTCATCCTCATACCCTGATTTTTTACCTAAAATACCTCTCAATCTAAGAAATATAAACCCGGCAATCATTGCTAAAAGTATTATATCTATATATTCGAAACTATAATTCATAACTAAATATTATTTACTATATTGCTTAATTTCAACTAGCAAATTAGACTAAAGACAAATGAACGCTATATTATTATCTATAATCTTAATACCAATTGTTGAGATTTACTTATTTATAGAAATTGGGGGGAAAATTGGTGCATTTAATACAATATCTCTTATTTTCATTACAGCATTTGTAGGGGTTCTATATGCCAGGTATGAAGGATTTAATACATTAAGATCTGGTATGTCGCAATTAGTAAAAAATCAAATGCCTATTTATGAGATAATATCTGGTGCAGCTTTAGCTTTTGCCGCTTTGTTATTAATTATTCCTGGATTTGCAACAGATTGTGTTGGTCTATTAATTATTTTTCCGCCCACGCGTCAAATTTTATTTAAAAAATTTAAAAATAAACAAAATAAAAATAATTATGTTAAGGATGAGCTGATTGAAGGAGAGGCAGAAGATATTGATGAAAAAAAATGACAGAGAAATATAAAATCTTATCCAATTACGTAAAAGATATGTCTAGTGAAACACCTGATGTAGAAAGTTATTTGTTTACAAAAAGTAACATTAATGAATATGAACTAGACATAGATATAAGCTCAAAACCATTAAAAAATAAATTAATTGAGATTAATACTAGTTTAAAATTTCAAAATAAATCACGACCTGAAAAAAAATCTTACTTTGAAGTGGTTTATGCCTCAATAGTAAAAATTGATGATGAGGTTAAAGAAAAAAAAGATTTACAAAAAATAATTTTGTGTGACGTACAAACAGATATCTATCCAAAATTAGAAAAAATATTAATTAATATGTTAGTTGACTCAGGTTATACAGATGTCAAATTTGAAAAGAAAGTAGACTTCAACAAATTATTTAATGATAAGTTCAATTAAAAAAATTTTTTTTCATTTGGTTTTTAATGAAAGCCTTATGTAAGTTTAACTCTTCTTCTGTGGGCTTTATGATTTTTTTTGAATAATCTACAATCTTTGACTCATTTGCCATTTTTGATTTTTCTAGGTTATCAAAATTTAATAAAGGTTCTTTTTGATCTAACAAATTTACATAAACACTTGTTAATAACTCACAGTCTAAAATAGCATCGTGTTTAAGACGTCTTGAATTATCAATTTTATATCTCTTACACAAAGCATCTAGGCTAATTTGAGATCCAGGAAATTTATTTCTCGCTATTTCGAGTGTATCAACAACATTTTCGAAACTAATTTTTTCTTTGCCTGCCATCTGAAGTTCATTATTAATGTGAGATAAGTCAAATTTTGCATTGTGCATTATAAGTTTTTTATCTTTTATAAATTCTAAAAACTCATCAGCTACTTCAAAAAATTTTCTTTTTTTGGACAGAAATTCATCAGAATAGCCATGTACTTTAAATGCTTGTTCAGAGACTTTTCTTTCTGGGTTTAAATAACAATGAAATGTCCTTTTTGTGGGAACGAAATTTTCAATCTCTACACAACCAATTTCAACAATTCTGTGACCTTCCCTCACATCAAGTCCTGTAGTCTCTGTATCCAAAACAATTTCTTTATTTATCATTTGAAAAAATTTTTCTTTTTAAAGCTTTAACTCCATTAATCACAATTTTGGGTTTAAAATTATTTTTTATTATATAATTAGATTTTTTTCTTTTTAAATTGCTTTTAAGTTGTATTTTTTTAAATCTTTCTAATAACTTTTTATTGTAATAAGACCTCTTTTGTAATCTTCTATTGATTTCCTTTTGCTTGGATTCAACAAAAACTATAACATCACTTTTTTTATTTATTTTATTTTCAAAATATAAGGGGATATCTAATATGACTCCTTTTTTATTTTTATTTTTTTTTAAAAATAAAAGCATTTTTTTTCTTACGACAGGATGAATTAAATTTGTTATTTTTTTCAAATTGTTTGAATTTTTTAAAATTGTTTCTTGTAATTCTCTCTTATCAATTGGAAATGACTTAATATAGTTAGGCAGTATTTTTTTTAATTTTTTGAAGAAATTTTTATCTTTTTTATAAATCTTCGAAACCTCTAAGTCTGCATTAAAAACTGGTAACCCAAATGATAAACTAACAAAAGTTTTACCTGAACCAATTTTACCTACAATTGCAATTCTTTTCATTTTTCAACTAAATTTATTACTTCCTCATTTATTTCTGGGAAAATTTTGTGCCAAACAGCGAAGGCCTGATGTGCCTGGTAGATGAACATCATTTTACCATTTTCTATTCTATTATTGTTTTTCTTTGCTTCTTTTAAAAAATTAGTCATCTTTGGATTGTAGATCACATCATAAAAAAATTTATTTGTTCCAAATTTTTTAATGTCTAAGCCAATATTTTCATTATTTTTTAACCCCACACTGGTTGCATTTATTATCATATCAACCTCAATTATTTTTCCCCACTCAATTAAATTAATATCGGGATAATTATTCTTTATTTTTTCAGCATTTTTATAAGTTCTGTTTGTTAAGAAAATTTTCTCTGCGCCCATTTTTTTTAATGCAACGATAACAGAATTTACAACGCCCCCAGCTCCCAATATTATTATTTTTTTTTTATTAATATCAAATTTGCAATGTCTAATCGCTAATTCAAAACCCCCGATATCCGTATTGTGTCCTATTACTTTATTTTCTTGTGCGTAAATAGTGTTAACAGATTTGGTAAGCTTTGCTTCTTCGCTTAATTCATCCATAAATTTTATTATTTCACTTTTAAAAGGAACTGTAACGTTAATCCCATTTAAGTTATTATTTTTAATCATTCCAATAATTTCAGGTAAATTTTCACTTTTAATTAATTTCTTTTCATATATTGCCTTAATATTATTTTTTTTAATCCAAAAATTATGTAATTCCGGTGACAAAGAATGCTCAATTGGATTTCCTATTACTAAAAATTTTTTCATTTAAGATTAACCAAATATTCTTTTATTTTTTTTATTGGTAATCCCATTATGGTATCCACATCTCCTTCAATGTTTGAGAACAGATTTTTTCCCTCACCTTCTATTTGGTATACATTATATGCAAATAGTTTTTCATCATCTATTTTCGATAGGTATAATTTTAGTTCATCATCTGACATTTTTTTCATCGTGAGTTTTGCTTTGTCTGTATGTTTCCATATCATAGAGCCGTTTTTTGATATACATACTGAGCTAATTAAATAATGGCTTTTTCCATTTAACTTTTTTAAAATTTCAAGCGCTTCGTTCCGATCTTTTGGCTTAGATATAATTTTTTTATTTAAATCAATAACACTATCAGCACCAATAACTATTTTATTTGAATTTTTTTGACTTATTTTATTTGCCTTTAATTGAGCCAAATTAATGCTTACATCCTCTGGGTGTGCGCCGTCTTTTAGCATTGAGTTTTTTATTTCATCTTCATCAACATTAGAGGGCTCTGGCACACATTTTATATTATTTTTACTCAAAATTTCTAATCTTACTTTACTTTTTGATGCTAAAATTATTTCATCCATTTTTTTTACTTATTTCATAAATTTTTATCACTGATGCGGCGGTCTCCTCAACGGATTTTCTGCTAACATCTATGGTAGGCCATTTATATTTTTGAAAGGTTTTTTTTGCATTATTTACTTCTTTAGAAATTTTTTCTAAATCTATATAATTGTTAGATGAGTTTTCGTTTAATAAATTCATTCTATTTTTTCTAATTTCAACTAATCTGTTCGGTTCAGCTGTCAGTCCTATTATGCATTTATTAGTTTTTTTTTCTTTAAGGATTTTGGGTATTGAATTTTCATTCACCAAAGGAATGTTAGATACTTTAAATCCTTTGTTTGCCAAATAAATCGAGGTTGGTGTTTTGCTCGTTCTGCTAACACCAAGTAGTATTATATCAGACTTGGTTATATCTCCTGTTAAATTTCCGTCATCATGGTTCATAGTAAATTGTATTGCTTCTATCCTTTTATAGTATTCTTCATTCAAAGCATGTTGACCACTTGGTTTATAAGATGCCTCTTGTTTGAGAAGTTTTGAAAAGCTTATTATTAAATCTCCAAGCACTCCAAAACAGGGTATATTTTTTTTCTTAGCTTCGTTACTTAAAAATCTAGATAAATTATTATCGACTATAGTATAAAGAATTATTGTATTTTTTATTTTCTCAGAATTTTCTAAAATTTTAATTACTTGGTTTTCTGTTCTTGTAAAGGAAAAATGACTTGCATCATATTTAAAATTTTTAAACTGTGCCTTAAGCGCTAAAAATATTCTATCTAAGGTTTCACCTGTAGAGTCAGATATTAGGTATATGTTATATGGATTACTCATGTATAATTATGTTTATAAATAATTAATAATAAACTTATTTAATTAAAATTTGAATAATATTGTTAATCTAATGAAAAACAGTGGTTTAATTAACAATTTTAAACATGTTTATAAACTTTATTTAATTTTGTTAATAAATATAAAACTATTTAATAACTATCATTTTCTTAAAGGTTTTTTTAAAATGTAGTGTGGATAGATCATGTAAAAATAGTTAATAAAATTTAATTAACATTATTAACATAGCAATGAACTAATACTATACTTAAATATTATTTATTTATGAGTCTAATAAGAAGATGTATTGTTGAAAAAGAAACGACAGCAAATCCTATATGGTTAATGAGACAAGCTGGAAGATATTTACCTGAATTTAGAAAAATTAGATCACAAAATGAAAACTTTGTTGATCTATGCTTAAATACAAACCTTGTGCCGGAAATAACATTACAACCACTAAAGAGATTCAATATAGATGCAGCTATAATATTTTCAGATATTTTAATGATTCCATATGGACTTGGTCAAAAAGTAAACTTTACAAAAGGATTAGGTCCTGAGCTTGGTATTATAAATCAAGAAATTATATCTAATATTAATAAAATTGACTTTGAAGAAAAATTAAAGCCTGTTTACGATTCTATTAATAAGGTTTCAAATAATCCAATCCTAAAAAATAAAGATTTAATAGGTTTTGTTGGAGCTCCTTGGACACTTTTAGTTTACATGATAAATAGATATTCACCCAAAAAAAATATTAATAAAGTTTTTTTCAAAGATAAAAAATTAATTGATAATATAATTGAAATCTTAGTAAAATACATAAAATTACATATATATAATCAGGTTAAAAGTGGAGCATCTATAATTCAAATATTCGATAGTTGGGCAGGTCTATTAACAGATAAAGATTTAGAAAAATATATATATTTACCCACTAAGGAAATAACTGATTATACCAAAACACTTAAAATCCCAGTAATATGTTTTCCAAGAAATATTAAAAACTACAAGAAATTTGTTGATATTGTTAATCCAGATGCAATTAACATTGATTATAATGTTGAACCAGAGCAAATTTTAAATGATATTGATATTCCAATTCAAGGAGGTATTCATCCAAAAATGCTATTAACAGATAAAATAACTTTAAAAAAAGAAGTCTTAAAATTTAAAAGAATTTTTGAAAATCACCCATATATATTTAATTTAGGTCATGGTGTGCTGCCAGAAACAGATCCTGATATGGTTGAATATTTAATTAAGTTTGTAAAAGATAATTAATAATGTATTTTTTAATATGAATTTAAATCATCCCCCAGTTAAGTATGGTAAAACTGGTGTTCTTTTGGTCAATCTTGGTACACCCGACTCAACAAGTTGGATTGATATAAGAAAATACTTAAAAGAATTTTTATCTGATAGAAGAGTTATTGAAGTTAATCCAATTATTTGGCAATTAATACTGAATTTATTTATTTTAACTTTTAGACCCTCTAAAACTGCAAAAGCTTACAAAGAGATTTGGATGAAGGAAATAAACATGTCCCCCCTAAGATATTATACAGAAATGCAAAGTAAAAAACTTAAGTCAAAAATCAGTAATGAAAAGACATCAGTTGATTATGCAATGAGATATGGAAACCCAAGTATCAAAAGCAAAATTAAAAAATTGCAAGAGGAGGGATGTGAAAATTTAATTGTGTTACCGTTATATCCTCAATATGCTGCTGCAACTACGGCGACCGTTTGTGACGAAGTTTATAGGTCTCTAATGAGGATGAGATGGCAACCAAGTTTACAAATAATACCTCACTATGAATCAGAACCATTATACATAGATGCTTTAATTAATAGCATAAACAATAAAATATCTGAAATTAAGTGGAAACCTGATTTAATAGTTGCATCTTATCATGGAATACCAAAAAAGTATTTCGAAAAAGGAGATCCCTATCAATGTTACTGTCAAAAAACATCCCGTTTAATCTCCGAAAAATTTACAAAAATTCCGATTAAAACAACATTTCAATCACGTTTTGGTCCACAAGAATGGTTAAAACCTTATACAGATAAAACATTTGAAAAATTGCCCATCGAAGGTGTAAAAAATATTCTTGTAATTTGCCCGGGCTTTTCATCAGATTGTGTTGAAACTTTAGAAGAAATTTTAATTCAAGGAAAAGAAAGTTTTATGAAGGCAGGAGGTGAAAACTTTGATTTAATACCTTGTTTAAATGATAATGATGATCATATAAATTTATTTAATAGCCTGGTCTCTAAATATATAAAAAGTTAAATGAATATTTATCTTACTTACAAAGCTCTTCACCTAGTAGCCGTAATTTCATGGATGGCTGGATTATTGTATTTACCAAGAATTTTTGTTTATCACACCGAAAATCAAAGTGATAAAAATATTTCAAATGTTTTTAAGACCATGGAAAGAAAACTTTATTTTTATATTATGATGCCCGCGATGATTGTTTCTTGGATATTTGGAATACTGTTAATTGGCAGTATCGGGTTTGAACAATTGTCAACACATTGGTTAAAAACTAAGCTGCTACTGGTGATTTTGCTTACGATTTATCATTTTTACTTAGGCAATCTTTTAAAAAAATTTGAAATGGATTTAAACACAAAATCTTCGAAGTTTTTCAGAGTTTTCAATGAAGTACCGACAATATTGCTTATTTTGATTATATTTGTTGTAATATTTAAGCCTATCTAGCCTTGAAAAATTATTAAAAACATATATATTTCTTACATCTCAAAAAATAATCCCACAATATGAATATTCAAGAACTTAAAAAGAAATCATCAGAAAACCTTATTACACAAGCCGAAGAGCTTGGTATAGAGAATGCTAGTACACTTCGTAAACAAGAAATTTTATTCGCAATTTTAAAAAAACTAGCAGAAAAAGGTGAAGAAATCACCGGAGGTGGAGTACTACAATTATTACAAGATGGTTTTGGATTTTTGAGAGCAATGGAGTCAAATTATTTGCCCGGCCCAGATGATATTTACATAAGTCCAAGTCAAATTAGACGATTTGGTTTAAGAACTGGTGATACTGTTGAAGGACCAGTTAGAGCTCCAAAAGACGGAGAAAGATATTTTGCCTTATTACAAGTTAGTAAAATAAATTTTGAGGATCCTGAAAAAGCAAGGCATAAAATAGCTTTTGATAACCTAACTCCATTATATCCAAATAAACAATTTAAAATGGAAGTAGAAAGTACAAAAACTGAAAAAAAACCAGATTTAACCCCTAGATTAATTGATCTAGTTAGCCCAATAGGAAAAGGTCAAAGGTCACTAATAATCTCTCCACCTAAAGCTGGAAAAACAATGATACTTCAAAGTATTGCTAATTCTATTACAGCCAATCATCCTGAGTGCTATCTAATGGTCTTATTAATAGATGAAAGGCCAGAGGAAGTAACTGACATGCAACGTACAGTTAAAGGCGAAGTGATAAGCTCAACTTTTGACGAACCAGCACAAAGACATGTCGCAGTTGCTGAAATGGTTATAGAAAAAGCAAAAAGACTAACTGAACATAAAAAAGATGTTGTAATTTTACTAGACTCGATAACAAGATTGGGTAGAGCATATAACGCCGTTGTGCCGAGTTCAGGAAAGGTTCTAACAGGGGGTGTCGACGCTAATGCTCTTCAGAGACCCAAAAGATTTTTTGGAGCTGCAAGAAATATCGAAGAAGGTGGATCATTGACAATCATCGCAACCGCATTAATTGATACAGGAAGCAGAATGGATGAGGTAATTTTTGAGGAATTTAAAGGCACAGGAAATAGTGAAACTATATTAGACAGGAAAATTTCAGAGAAAAGAATATTCCCAGCTATTGATATAACTAAGTCAGGCACAAGAAGGGAAGAGCTTTTGTTTGATAAAGCAGATCTTCAAAAAATGAATGTGCTTAGAAGAATAATAGCTCCAATGGGGTCAATGGATGCTATCGAATTTATTAACTCGAAGTTGAAGAATACAAAAAATAATAGTGAGTTTTTTAATTCTATGAACAAACCCAGCTAATGTTTTTAAATATAATCTAATTCCCTCATCTCTTTTTGGAAGTTGGTTTCGATATTTTTGATCATTTGAGGGTTAAGAGTTTGTTCCCAATCCCCTATTATCCCTTTTCTAAAAAATTTAT
Organism: uncultured Pelagibacteraceae bacterium; assembly: GCA_902574695.1. Lineage (GTDB taxonomy): Bacteria > Pseudomonadota > Alphaproteobacteria > Pelagibacterales > Pelagibacteraceae > Pelagibacter. The sequence continues at coordinate 38,859 of CACGON010000001.1, forward strand.
CTCCACTTCCCAACTCTTTAAAACCAGCTTTATTTTCCATTTCTCTCAAGTTTTGAAAAGATGTGTCCTGAATAGCTTTCTTAATTTTGCTTTCATCGATGTTAAAAGATAAGAAAAGATTTAGATACTTCAGTATTTTTAAAAATGTATTCTCCGGCTTCTTTATCATATCCTCATACCTTACTAAATGTATTTTTTTTTCTTGATAATATCTCCAAGAATTATAGTTACTTGACCATGTTCCCATTATTGAATTTCTAAATCCATTGGTTAAATTTTTGTCATAGAACTCATAATTTTGCATATTATTCATATTGTTGAATGCCTGTTCATAAGTTATGTTAAAATGGTTAGATAGTGATAAAACTACATCTCTAGGATCTCTAACAATATATATTCCCCCTATCGTATTTTTACTGTTAGTAAAGGGATAACCATTAATGTTAAAATTGCCATTGTGAGTTTTTAAGAAATTAACTTTGTTATTTAAATTTATGTAAATTTGAAGGTTAATCCAATTTTTGACTATCTCTTCAAATTTATTGTAGTTAATTTCATTTTCCCTGAGTAAATCAATGTTCGGAAAAGCTTTTGCCTCATAATCATCATTACCCTCCTCATTAATTGAAAATTTTTTGTCGTTAGGCAAAAAATATGCCCTGAGAAACATTCTTAACCAAGTATTTCCACTTTTTGGGTATGATGCTAGCCAAATTATCATGATATATTTATCGATATCTATTCAATATTTTCAAGTTATAATATTTGTATGACAATTTATGCTTTATCTTCAGGTATTGGTGTTTCTGGCATTGCGGTTATTAGAATATCCGGTCCAAAAACTAAAAAAGTTATCTCTGAGCTAATAACAGGACCTTTTCCCGCTCCTAGAGTCGCAACCCTTAAAAAAGTAAACAATATCAACAATAATAGCCTAATAGATGAAGGTATCATAATTTGGTATCCAAGCCCAAATAGCTACACAGGAGAAGATATGGCCGAAATTCAAGTTCATGGAAGCAGAGCAGTAATAAAAGCTCTTCTAGAGACAATTTCGAGTACTAAATATTGTAGATTAGCTGAACCTGGAGAGTTTACTAAGCTTGCTTTGAAAAATGGAAAAATAAATTTACTAAAAGCAGAAAGTATTGGTGACCTAATATCCTCAGAAACTGAAATACAAATGCAGCAGGCCCTAAAAGTTATTGCTGGAAATAACCTGAGGAGATTTGAAACTTGGAGAGAGGATCTTTTAAAAATATTATCAAACGTTGAGGCAAAAATTGATTTCCCAGATGAAGACTTACCAAATGAAATATTAAAAGGTATTAAAAAAAATACAAAAAAAATAATTAATGAAATAGAAAAAAGTTTAAAGGATGATAAAGTAGGAGAAATTATAAGAGAAGGTTTTAAAATTGCAATTATTGGACCACCTAATGGTGGAAAATCATCGTTGTTAAATTATCTTTCAAATAGAGATGTTGCAATTGTTTCAGAAATAGCAGGCACGACGAGAGATGTTATAGAAACCCATCTTAATATAGATGGTTATCCAGTTGTGATATCTGATACTGCAGGAATTAGAGAAGCAAAAGATGAAATAGAAAAAAAAGGAATTAAATTATCTTTAAAAAAAGCAGATGAAGCAGATTTAAATATCATGATATTGGAGCCAAAAAACAAGCAAAATAGGGACTTTTTGAAGAAATATTTTAATGAGAAAACAATATTGGTAGTGAATAAAATTGACAAAAAATCTGACAAGATTACACCAGATTTTAAGTTATATAATCCAACACTACTTTCAATACGAAACAAAAAAAATATAGAATCGTTAATCAAAAAAATAAAAACTCAAATTAAAAAAAGACTAAATGGAAGTGAAAACATTTTAGTCACCAGAGCAAGGCATAGACAAAACTTAGAGGATTGTTTATTAAACCTCAAAAATTTTGTTAATCAAAAGCAGAACGATGAATTTGATAAGGCTGCGGAAGATCTGCGGCTAGCATGCAGGAGTCTGGGCAAAATCACTGGAAAAGTTGATGTAGAGGAGATATTAGATAGTATTTTCAACGATTTTTGTATTGGAAAATAAAGACCATTTTGCTGCATTTTTGGGCATTTTTTATCAATTTTCGTTGGTAAATGTGGCTTATTTAACAATTTTAACCCAGTCCTTGTAAATATTTAATTCGGATATAGATTTATCTCATGAAAAAAGATTTGTCATTTGATGTAGTGGTAATTGGTGGAGGACATGCTGGTTGCGAAGCTGCAGCAGCTTCTGCAAGACTAGGTGTGAACACAGCATTGTTTACTCATAAGATTGATACCATAGGAGAAATGTCATGTAACCCAGCTATTGGAGGTCTTGGTAAAGGACACTTAGTAAGAGAAATCGATGCCTTAGATGGCGTTATGGGAGAGGTTGCGGATAAGTCTGGCATACAATTTAGATTGCTTAATAGAAGCAGAGGACCCGCAGTAAGAGGCCCTAGAACTCAGTCTGATAGGTCTCTGTACAAAAAATTTATGCAGGAAAAACTTCTAAACTATTGTAATTTAAGCATTTTTTCTGATTCTGTAATTGGGTTTATTTTTGATAAAAATACTATAAATGGTTTTTATACACAATCTGGGAAAAAAATAATATCTCGTAAGGTTATTTTAACAACGGGCACATTTTTGAATGGTCTAATACATATAGGTAATCAAAAAATTCCAGCTGGGCGTTTCAATGAAAAACCATCTACTGGATTGAGCGAGGAATTAAAAAAATATGAATTTTCTTTAGGAAGATTAAAAACAGGAACACCTCCTAGATTAGACAGTAGAACCATTAATTATAAAAATTTAGAAGAGCAGCATGCTGATGAAGATCCTTACTTTTTTTCTTTTATGACAAAAGGAACAACTATTAAGCAAGTCTCGTGCTGTATGACTTATACAAATAAAAAAGTACATGACATAATCTCAAAAAATTTAAAAAGAAGTGCTATGTATTCTGGTAACATTAAAGGAGTAGGCCCAAGATATTGTCCTTCTATTGAGGATAAGGTAGTTAAATTTAATGATAAGGAAAGGCATCAAATATTTTTAGAACCAGAAGGCTTAAATGATAACACCATTTACCCGAATGGTATTTCGACTTCATTACCAGAGAGTGTACAGAGTGAAATACTTAATAATATCAATGGTTTAGAACATGTCAAAATTATACGTCCTGGTTATGCTATTGAGTATGATTATGTTGATCCTAGAGAGCTTTTCTTGACTTTAGAAACAAAAAAAATAAAAAATTTATATTTTGCTGGTCAAATAAATGGAACTACAGGTTACGAAGAAGCAGCTGCCCAGGGTTTAATGGCTGGTATAAATGCTGCTTTGTCCTTTAAAGGGTTAGAGCCATTTATTTTAGATAGATCAGATGCGTATATCGGCGTAATGATTGATGACCTAGTTACAAAAGGTGTTTCTGAGCCTTACAGAATGTTTACTTCTAGGGCTGAGTATAGATTAACGCTCAGAGCTGATAATGCAGACTTTAGATTAACTAATAAAGGTCTTAAAATTGGCTTAATAGATGAAACAAGAAAGAACCATTTTAATGATAAATTGGCTTCTTTCTCAAAAATTAGGAAAAAAATGGATAAAATCAAAATATCTCCATCAAAAATAAAAAACTTTGGTGTAAATATTGCTAAAGATGGAATTTATAGGTCTGCTAATGAAATTTTAAGTCAAAAAGACGTAAATATGGATAAAATTAGAGAAATATGGCCCGAAATACCCATTTTACCAAAGGAAATCGATGAGTCACTGGAAATTCAAGCTCATTATAAAGGTTATTTAGGAAAGCAAAAAGCTGATATATTGGCATTTAAGAAAGACGAAAACCTAAAAATTCCTGGAAATATGGATTATGAGTCGTTATCTGGATTATCTCACGAGGTAAAGTCAAAATTTAAGAAAATTAGACCACAAACTATGGGGCAAGCACTCAGAATAGACGGAATAACCCCTGCCGCTGTATATATTTTGTTGTCACATGTCAAAAGAAAGTTTATTAAGCATATAGCTTGATAAATTCAAACATATTACAATATTCTGTATTAGAGCCACTAAATGTTTCACGTGAAACATTTAAGGATTTTGAGGAATTTAGGTCGCTTATAATATCAAGAAACAAAAAAATAAATTTAATAAGCAAATCAACAGAAGAAAAAGCAAAAGAAAGACATATAATAGATAGTGCTCAAATAGTTGATTTTATTGATAAAAATGAGGAAACATGCACAGATATTGGCTCAGGACCGGGATTACCAGGAATAGTTATTGCAATTATCATGAAGCATAAAAGAATTCCAATGAAATTTAATTTATATGAAAAAAGTTTTAGAAAAGCAGAGTTTTTAGAAGAGGTAATAAAAAAATTAAAATTGAATGCTGAAGTATTTCAAAAAAATATATTTCAGCAAAAAAATTTAATCACAGATACTATAGTTGCAAGAGCCTTTAAACCATTACCTACTATTTTAGAATTGGCTAATAGCAATTTTAAAAATTTTAAAAGTATAATTTTATTTTTAGGACAAGCCAAAAATAATGATGTGCAACAGTGTTCAAAAAAATGGAGCTTTGAATACAAAGAAAAAAAAAGTCTTACAAATGCAGAGTCAAAAATATTAAAAATTTATAATTTAAAGAAAAAAAAATGAAAACAAAAATAATTTCTGTAATTAATCAAAAGGGTGGAGTCGGCAAAACAACAACGGTCATAAATTTGGCAGCTGGACTCTCGCTCCAAAAAAGAAAAGTATTAGTGATTGATCTCGATCCGCAAGGAAATGCAACTACTGGGCTTGGACTCTCAAACAACGATACCTCTGAGGGTACTATCTATAGTGTCTTAAATGGGTCTTCCAAAATAAGTGATGTTATAAGAAAAACGAATTTCAATAACCTCGAAATAATTACTTCGAACGTTGATTTATCAGGTTTAGAGGTGGAAACGGCTGGCGATACAAGAAGGGCATTTATTTTAAAGGACGAATTAACCGCATATTTAAAGGATTCTAGATCAGATTATTCACATATACTGATTGATTGCCCACCTTCACTAAGCTTGCTAACTGTAATGGCTCTCGTTGCTTCAAATTCCTTAATTGTACCACTTCAAACAGAGTTTTTTGCCTTGGAGGGTATTACACAGTTAATCAAAACTATAGATCGTATTAAAAGTAATTTAAATCCAGATTTATCAATAAGAGGTATACTGCTAACAATGTACGATAAAAGAAATAAACTTTCTTCTCAGGTAGAAAAAGAAGCAAGAGACTATTTTAAAGATCAAGTCTATCAAACTATAGTGCCCAGAAATGTAAGGCTTTCCGAAGCACCTTCTCATGGAATACCAGTACTAATATATGATAAAGCATGTCCAGGTAGCAAATCGTATATAACTTTTACAGAAGAATTTTTAAAACAGGACAATAAATTAGAAAGTGCAGCTTGATGAACCCATTTAAATCAAAAAAAGGTTTAGGACGAGGTTTATCGTCATTAATTGGGGATGTTAAAAAAACTACCACAAATAGTAAACTATCAATAAGTGAAATTGTTAGAGGCAAATTACAGCCAAGAAAAAATTTTGACAAAGAAAATTTAGAAGATCTAACAAATTCAATTAGGGAAAGAGGTGTAGTCCAGCCAATCATTGTAAGAAAATCCAAAGAGATAAATAACAAATACGAAATTATAGCAGGAGAGCGAAGGTGGTTGGCTTCCCAAAATGCAGGTCTTAATGAAATTCCGGCCGTAATAATTGAAGCAGATGATCTTAAATCTCTAGAATTTGCAATAGTTGAAAACGTTCAAAGACATGACCTTAATCCTATAGAGGAAGCTCACGGTTATAAAAGATTGATGGATGAGTTCGGTTATGATCAAGAAAAGGTTGCAAAATTTATAGGCAAAAGCCGTGCTCATATTGCAAACTGCTTAAGGTTATTATCTTTACCTGCTAAAGTTATTGAGTTTGTAGAAAAAAATGAGCTATCGCAAGGACACGCTAAAATTTTGGTGGGATTAGAAAACTCTTTTTTAATAGCAAAAAAAATAATAGATAAAAAATTATCAGTCCGACAATCTGAAAATTTAGTAAGATTGTTTAAAAACCCTTATAAAAAAAAGGGTAGTCCTAAATCTGCAAACATAAGAGACTTGGAGGATATGCTTAAAGATAAATTAGGCATTAGAGTTTCCATAAACAATAAAAAAAATAATAAAGGTTTAATATCTTTCGAGTATTCTGATTTAGATCAATTAAATAGATTAATTGAAATTATAAAATCTAACTACTAACTCGGGAATGAGTTAATAAGAAATTGTTCGTTATGTTAATAGCACTTTGATTTTCTTTTTTAATCAATAACTCAGTATCGTTTAATAAATACATAAAACTTCTTATTTGATTTAATTCCCATAATTTCAGTTGTGATTTTATTATATCTTTGTCTTTCCAAAATATTGGAGGTCTAAACTCAGAAATAACAGTATCCAGGTTTTTTTCTTTCAAGCTTTTTTCTTTTAAAGCCGTTAGTCTTTTTGTTTTAGAAAGCATAATTCGAATTATAGCTATACAATCTTCTGAGCTAAAATTATTTTCATTCAATATTAGTACTATTTTCTTTAAATTTTTATTAAGGCAATGATCACAAATTTCAGAAAAACTATAATTTTCTGCAAGGTTAGTTAATTTGAGAATTTCATCTGTTTTAATATTTTTTTTATTTTTTGAAAAACTTTGTATTTTTTCTAATTCCTTAAATAAGTTTTCACGATCACCCCTACATCTCTCAGTAAGCAAATTTATATTTTCAAACGAAATTGATATTTTTTTTTGTTTAAAAAAATCCATCGCAATTTTATTAAGAGTAGAGTTGTCATCAGCATAAAATGGAATACACGCCATTTTTCCATCTTTTTCAAATAAGCCTCTTATTTTTGACTTTTTTTCTAAAGAAGCAGCGTTAAGAACTATTCTGATTTCATCTAATTTTTTCTCTTTTATTTCTTCAATAATACTTAAAAATTTATCTGAAATACGTGAAATAATTATTATTTTTTTATTATCGAAAAATGATTTGTTATTAATTTCAGCAAAAAATTTCTCGCTGTTCTTTAAGATTTCACTTTCTTCATATCGTAATATGTTTTCTTTAAATCCAATACATAAAAAGTCACTAATCATCTGGTTTTTGAAACCTTCATTATCTCCATATAATAAAAAAAAATTTATATTTTTTTCTAAAATACTTTTAATTTGAAAGGACTTAATTATCATTTGTACTTTTTATCAAACCAATACTTCCAGTCAATTTAGCATTTGAGGTATCCGATGTACTAGATTGCAAGTAAATCAGAATATTATCAATAATTTTATCAGTTAAATTTTCTATTAATGAATCTTCATAATTTTTTAAACTAAATTTATCATCTTGATTATTGTAAGTAGTATTTTCTGAAAAAGATGTTTCTTTTTTTACATCAGAATTTTGAATATATTTTAAATACACCAAAACATTTATATTAAACGTTTTTGGATTTCCTTGTTTATCTTTTGATGAAATATTTTTTGAGAAACTAGAATCAATCTCTAACTTTAAAACATTAGACTTATTTTGATTATTTTGAAATATTTCAAGCCTTCTTTCAATCCTTTTTCCAATTTCGTTATTATTAATTATTTGAATACTTTCAATCCTGAAATTTACGTTTTGATCGGAATACATAGATTGATATCCGCAATGGGTTAAAAAAAATAAAGCAGATATAATAAAAATCATTCTTATTTTCATTTTAATAAAATATTAATTAATCTATTTTTTACGAAAAAAACTTTTTTGATTTTTTTCTCATTAATGTCTTTTGTGATCATACCCTCTTTCAAAATTAATTCCATGATCACTTTTTCATCGGTATCTTTTACTGTTTCAATGATACCTTTTTTCTTTCCATTTATTTGGACAACAAACTTTATTTTTTCAAATTCTAACATTTTTTTATCTACTGACGGCCAAACTTGAAAAACATTAATTTTTAGATCTTCCAAGCATTCAAAAATAATATGAGGAATAATAGGAGAAAATATTGATAAGATTTTTCCGTAGTTTTCTTGAAGAGCATCTTTAGAAAAATCTCTATCTAGATTTTTAAATAAAAAATTATAAGTTTCATGTAAATTTGCAATTATTACATTGTAACTAAATTTTGTAAGATGACTGTTTAGTTTATGAATTAGTTGATTAGTATATTTTTCTAAAATTATATTACTATCTTGACTAGAATTTTGACTATTATTAATCTTTGCTAAAATTTTATTGTGAAGTATCCAAAATTTTTGGACAAATTTGTAGGATGCTATCATACCTTGTTCAGACCATTGCACATCCTTTTCCGGAGGACTATCCGAAAGAATAAACAATCTTACAGCATCAGCTCCATAATCTTTGATCATATTTTCTGGATCAATAGTATTTTTTTTGGATTTTGACATAGACTCAGACGGACCTACTTTGACTTCAATGTTAGGATTATTTTTTAGAAAAAATTTTTTCCCATCCGGAGACTCTACTTCCTCTGGGCTTAACCAGTTCTTTTCTTTATCTTGGTAAGTTTCATGACATACCATACCCTGAGTAAACAGGCTGCTGAAAGGTTCTAAAATTTTAAAATTATTATTTTTATGACTTAGCGCTCTCATAAAAAATCTCGAATACAACAAGTGTAAAATTGCATGCTCTACACCGCCAATATATTGATCTACAGGCATCCAATATTTAATTTCATCGTCATTAAAACCATATGTATTATTTTTTGGGGAACAAAATCTTAAAAAATACCAAGAAGAGTCAACAAAAGTATCTAACGTATCTGTTTCTCTTGTACATTTTTGACCATTAATTTCAATTGTCTTCCAATCACTTTTTTGGTCTAAGGGATTCCCTTTTTTTGATAGATCTACCTTGCTAGGTAGTTTTACAGGCAATTTACTTTCAGGAATTAAATGAACCTCGCCATTTTTGTCGTATGCAACTGGAATTGGGCATCCCCAATATCTTTGCCGTGATACTCCCCAATCTTTTAGTCTAAAATTTATTTTTTTTTTTCCTAATTTCTTTTTTTCAAGTATTTCAATTGTTTTTGATATTGATTCTTCTGGTACTTTAAATCCATTTAAAAGTTCAGAGTTAAATATTATTCCTGATCCAGTGTAGGCAACATCTTCTACAGAAAAATTATTTTTTTCATTAATAGGTTTAACTACAGTTTTAAACGATATATTATACTTTTTTGCAAAATCTAGATCTCTTTGGTCATGTGCCGGACAACCAAAAACTGCACCAAATCCATAATCCATCAAAACAAAATTTGCAAAATATACTGGAACCTTTTGTTTTGGATTTAACGGGTTTATTGCTAGAAGCTTTGTTTTATATCCAATTTTCTCAGCGAGTGCTATTGATTCCTCTGTAGTACCTGATTTAGAACATTTTTTCTTAAACTTATCGAATTCAGAGTCACCTAGAAAGTACTCAGAGATTGGATGATCTGCTGAAACTGCTAGAAATGAAAAACCAAAAAGCGTATCTGGTCTAGTAGTGAAACATTTGATTTTTTTGACCGGCAAATCACCTTCTATTATGAAGTCAATTTCGCATCCAAATGATTTTCCAATCCAATTTTTTTGCATAACTTTTACTTTATTTGGCCAGTCTTTGAGATTGTCTAGCCCACTTAAAAGCTCATCAGAAAATTTAGAGATATTAAAAAACCACTGATTAAGTTTTTTTCTTTCAACTACAGCTCCCGATCTCCATCCTTTTCCTTCAATTACTTGCTCGTTGGCTAGAACCGTTTCATCTACTGGATCCCAATTTACATAGTTTTCTTTTCTATAAACTAAACCTTTTTTATATAACTCTATAAAAAATAACTGCTGATGTTTGTAGTAATCTTCAGAGCATGTTGATATTTCTCTATCCCAGTCTATTGAAAGCCCAAGTTTTTTTAATTGATTTTTCATTACAGAAATATTTTTTTCTGTCCAATCTTTTGGGTGTAGTTTATTTTGTCTAGCAGCATTTTCAGCTGGCATACCAAAAGAGTCCCATCCCATAGGATGTAAGACATTGTAACCTTGCATTATTTTGAAACGAGATAATACATCACCAATAGTGTAGTTTCTAACATGGCCCATATGTATCTTTCCCGATGGATATGGGAACATTTCTAAACAATAAAATTTTTTTTTATTTTGATTTATTTCGGATTTAAAAGACTTATTTTTTATCCAATAATCTTGCCACTTCTTTTCAACTTTTTTAAAATTATATCTTTCCATTATTTAAGAAAAATTAATATAACGAATTTTTAAGTTATTGTTTTTTATTTTTCGCTCGTTTTTTTTTAACTTTATCTGATTTTTTTTTGTCACTTTGGTTTTTGTAAATTGTAGCTTTTTTTAGTATTGCAAGTTTCAATTGATTACTTATTTCAGATTCTATTTTTTGGATTTCGCAATCGTTTGATACGGATGAAGAACATAATTTTTCATGAACCGAAATTTGTATTCCATCAGCACGGATTTCGTTACTTAAAAACCTTACTGTAATTTTGAGTTCTCTAGAACTTGAATCTTCATTTTTTACATTTCCAGAAAACCAATCTGTAATAATAATTCCACCCGAGTAACTTGCGTTTGTGAAACTTACAAAATCTAAAATTTCAATTGAGGCTCTCCACATCTCATTTGATGATGCAAAATCAAAAGTACCACCTCCACCTTTATCCCCCAACATACCGCCAAGTGTAACTCCTCTTCCTTCTTCAATATTTTTTTCAACTCTTTCTGATGCATCTATCGGGACGTCTTTTGCTGAAGGGAATGTAAAAAAATCTTTCCCGCAACCAGTCAAAAAAATAAGAACTAGAATAAAAATGATTGATTTAAATTTTTGCATTTTAATAAAGATTATAAGGGTTTTTAACTTTAAAATTGAAAAAAACACGACAAAATTCAATAAAAAAAAAATTAAAATTAATTTTATAAAACATCTTAAATATTCAATGAAATTGAGCTTAATTTTGTTGCAAAATTACAACATATCTTAAAAAAAAGGTAATTTTATTGGAATTATGGCTAAATTCGCTCTTGGAGGGGCTATAAGACGGACATTCATATATGAATATATAAAACAAAGGAGTTTAATATGAATAAACTTAAAAAACTAGGACTTACAGCTTTAGGAACATCTTTAGTTGCAAGTTCTGCAATCGCAGCTGATGCAAGTTTAACTGGTAACGTTGGTTACACTTGGTCATCTGAAGAAGTTGGTACATCAACAACTGATGGTATCGGTTTCGAAAACGATTACAATATGGTTGTAAGCGGAGAGCTTGATAATGGTTTTACTGCAACAGGTAGCTTATTAATATCTGGTGAAGCTATGACATTATCATCAAGCTGGACATCATTAACTATGGGATCAATGGGTACTGTACTTGTTGGTAACGGTTACGGTGGTGTAGGTCAAGCATTTGACGATGTAACACCTAGAGCTTACGAAGAAAACCACGACGGTATGAAAACATCTACAGCTATCGACAACATCGGTGCTGCTATGGACAACGGTCAAATTATGTACATGTCTCCATCTTTCGATATAGCTGGAATCAGTGCATCATTTATGGCTGAATACGCTCCAGAAGCTTCTGATGCAGCGATCGGTGATGGTGGTGTTTCTACTTCATCAAATCTTTGGTCATCAGGTCAAGGTCTTGGTGTAAAACTTTCAGGAATGGGCTTCACTGCTGGTGCATACGCAAACGAGAGAACAAAAGACTCGGCTGACTCTGTAACATCTGGTGATGCAATGAATGCTACATGGCACGTTGGTTACTCAGCTGGTCCGGTATCAATCGGTTACCAAACTGGTGGCGCTGACAACGGCATAACTGCTGCTGCTACAGCTGCTACTGCTGCTAAGCTTTACACTTCAGCTGGTGGTATCTTTGAATACGAGAAAATGTCAATCGCAGCAAACATGAGCGACAGCTTCTCAGTATCTTGGGGTGAGCTAAAAGAAACTTACGATGCTCAGGCGTCTACAGTTTCTGGTGCTACAGGTGGAGCAGATGTTGAAATGAAGTCTACTTCAATTCAATTTGCATATACTATGGGATCTATGAAGATCGCTGGTTATATGACTGACACTGATAACCCAGGTTGGGATTCAAACGCGAACTCTGACGAAGTAACAGAACTAGCAGTAAACTTCTCGTTCTAATTATTTCGTAAGAATATAATTTAAAAACGGCCTAAATTTTTATTTAGGCCGTTTTTTTTTATCCAAGATATAGAAGCGATACCTTTTGATTTTGTTAAGTTAACTCTCTTTAAATTTTTAGTATTTATTCCTCCAAGACAGATCACATCTTTCTTTGTTCTTTTTGCAATTAAATTAAACCTAGCTATCTCTAAATAATTTTTGCTTTTTTGAGTTTTAAATAAAGGGCTTATAAAAATAATTTCACAATTTTGTTTTTCTTTAACTCTAACTTCCTTTAAATTATGAGCTGACCCAATAATTTTAAATTTTTTATTACACTTTAAGTTATAATAATTTAGTTTTTTATTAAATGCGGGTATATAAACTCCATTCAAGTTTAATTTAATAGCCAATTTAATGTTATTAGCTAAATATAAATTAAATCCTCTTTTTTTACAAAAATTGTGAGTTTTTTGGATCTCATTTATATCAATATTATTACTATAATTTCTAAAAACTATATTAATTTTCTTTTTAATGTTTGATAATTCTTTTAAATTAAATTTGTCTATGAAATAATATACCTGTAAATAATTATGCATAAATCTTTAGACAGTTTAATATCAATAAAAAAAGAAATTCAAGAAATTAACCCCGATAGCAAACTTATTGTTGTATCAAAAACTTTCGGTATGGAGAAAATATCGCCTATTATAGAACATGGACATAATCATTTTGGGGAAAATAAAGTACAAGAAGCTTATGAAAAATGGTCAAATGTAAAAGAAAACAATAAGAACATAAAACTACATTTAATAGGAAAGCTTCAGACTAACAAAGTTAAATATTGCCTTCCCTTGTTTGATTATATTCATAGTCTTGATAATCTCAAGTTAGCTGAAAAAATATCTAATGAGCAAGTTAAAAAAAACTTCAAGCCCAAGATCTTTATCCAAGTAAATATTGGTGACGAAGGTCAAAAAAATGGTGTAAATCAAAATGAACTTGTTGATTTTTATACTAAGATTAAAAATCATTTTGATTTAGATGTTATAGGTTTGATGTGTATACCTCCTTTTGCAAATGATACTTCTCCTTACTTTATTAAGATGAAATCACTCTCCGAGAAAATTAAATTAAGCGATTTGAGTATGGGAATGTCAGATGATTATTTGGAGGCTTTAAAATATTCAGCCACCTACGTTAGGATAGGATCAAAAATAATGGGTAATAGAGATTAATTTAATTTTATTTTTGTTTTTTTATTTAAAATTTTAAGCAAGACAAGCATATCATTTTTACTAATCGCTATACAACCAGCTGTTGGTTTATAATTATTTGTTAAGTGAATAAATATTGCACTACCTTTAAACGGTATAGGCTTGTTTAGATTATAATCTAAAACAACTACCAAGTCATATTTTCTGTCTCCTCTAAACATTTTTTCATGCTTTATTTTTTCTTTTGTGTTTATTAATGAATTATATTTTTCGTGTTTAGGATCGTTACACCATCCCATATTTTTTTTTATTTTAATTTTTTTTAATGAAGTATTAATATTTTTTATTTTGTCAGATCTATAAAAAAGTTTTGTTAATAAAAACTTACCCTTGGGTGTGGATAAATCACCCTCTTTTTTTACACTTTTTAACCCCTTTTTCCCCACACAACATTTAAAAGTAAACTCGTCAACAATCAATGTATCTTTATTTTTTAAACTTATTAGCATAAATTACGTAAATGTCTAAATCTCAGATTATTATATTAAATTTAAAAGCTTTGTATAATATTCTTTTAGAGCATAAACAGATACTTCAATTTGATATAATAGCTTGTATAAATGAAAAAGAATTAGTTGAAAAAAAAGATCAAGTTAATCGTGTGGTCATAGCTGATAAAAGCACTTCAATGAAAAATTCTGATTCAAAAAATATAATTATTTTAAGTGAATTACCAATAAGATTTGAAGATTTAATAGATAAAATTAATACAAATTTTTTAAGACAAAAATATCGCTCTCAATCAAATCTGAGTATTAAAAAATATAAACTTGATTTGAATTCAAGAACTATGTCATATCAAGAAAAAAGTCTAAGATTAACCGAGAGAGAAATTGAAATAATATTATTTTTAAACAATAAAGGTAATGCCCAAAAGATAGATGTTTTACAAAAAGAGGTTTGGGGGTATTCTGATAATTTAGAAACACATACTGTTGAAACTCATGTTTATAGATTAAGAAAAAAAATACACGAAATATTTGGTGATGAAGATTTCTTAATAAGTTCTAAAGATGGTTATAAAATTTAAATGGGTAAAAAGAATTTAGTAGCTAAAAATTTAATGACTAAGCGTTATAAACCTAGGGTGGTTAAGCCGAAAAAAGGAAAAGGTAGTTTTAAAAGGAAAAAAAAATAATTCTTTAAAGCCTTGCTCCAATTTGTTGGATTACTTTAGAGGACATTTCAGTACCTTTATCTAGACTATCTTTTAGAGACATATTATTCACATGTCCGTGTAAGAAACCTGCTGCAAAAAGATCTCCCGCTCCAGTTAAATCAACAATTTTCAGACCTTTTTTAATACCACATTCAACAACTTCGTTTCCTTTAATAGCAACAGCGCCTTTTTCACCTCTAGTTAATACAATTATTTTTCCAAGAGACTTTGAAAAACTGATTACTTCATCAAAAGATTTTGCATCTATTAATGACATTATTTCTTGTTCATTAGCGAATGTAATATCTAATTTATTTTTAACTAATTCTAAAAAATGAGGTTTATGTCTATCAACACAAAATTGGTCAGACAACGACATTGCTACTTTGTTTGCACTGTGAATTGCTTTTTCAAAAGCTTTTTTGGGTTCTCCTTCGTCCCAAAGATATCCTTCTAAAAATATTATTTCACTTTTTTTAATTGCTTCAGCACTGACATCATTTTCATTGATTTTACCTGCGGTACCAAGAAAAGTGCACATAGTTCTTTCAGAGTCTGGAGTAACTAAAATTAAGCAAGTTCCAGTGGGTAAATCTTCTTTTTTCTTTGAGTAAAAATATCTAACATTTTCTAGCTTCAGACCATCTTCATATTTGCTACCTAGATCGTCATCATTCACTTTTCCTATAAATCCTACTTCATTACCAAGTTGTGATAATCCAACAATAGAATTTGCAACTGATCCACCTGAAACAGTCTTTTCTATTTTAAGATTTGATAATAGTTTCTTGAATTCACTTTCATCAAATATTAATTTCATAGTGCTTTTCGTTAATTCATTTTTACTTATAAAGTCATCTTCAACTTTACAAATTACATCTACTATCGCGTTTCCTATCCCTAAAATTTTCATAATGGTTAAGCTTTCTTAGTTTTGATTGGTTTTTTTCTGTTAGGATAACAACTAGTACAAATTTTACAAGTTATTCCGTGGCATTCTCTAGCTTTACAATATTCTCTTCCATAGAAAATTATTTGAAGATGTAATTTATTCCAATATTTCATTGGAAATACTCTTTTAAGATCTTTTTCTGTCTGAATGACGTTTTTACCATTAGTAAGTCCCCATCTCTGTGCTAGACGGTGAATATGAGTATCGACAGGAAAAGCTGGATGTCCAAATCCTTGTGACATCACAACGCTCGCAGTTTTATGACCAACACCAGGTAATTCTTCTAATTCCTCGAATGTTTTAGGCACCTTACCATTATATTTTTCAACTAGAGTTTTTGAAAGATTATAAATACTTTTTGCTTTAATTCTAAATATCCCAATGCTTTTTATTAATCTTTCAATTTTCTTTCTTCCCAACTTCACAAAATGCTTAGGCTTATTATATTTTGGATAAATATTTTTGGTTACATTATTTACATTTAGATCAGTACATTGTGCTGAAAGTAAAACTGAAACCAACAAAGTAAAATTGTTTCTATGTTTTAAAGGTGATGGTGTTTTTGGATAAATCTTATTTAATGTTTTAAGAATAATTTTAACTTTATTAGCTTCATTCATTAACTATTTAAAACTTAAAACATCTCTCATTGAATAAAGACCTGGTTTTTTATTTATAAGCCATTTTGCAGCTGTTAAGGCTCCCTCTGAATATAAAGCTCTGTCAAATGCTTCATGATTTAGAGTAATAATCTCTTTCCCACTTGAAAACTTCACTTCATGTTCTCCTACAACTTCACCTTTTCTAAGTGAATTAAAATTTATTTTTTTTGAATAAGGAAATGATTTTTTATTAAAATATTTCTTTCCCATAAGCTTATATAAATCTTTACCCTTTCCATCCGCGATCCCTTTGCCAAGCATTAAAGCAGTGCCAGATGGATGATCTTTCTTATGTTTATGATGTATTTCAAAAACTTTACTTAGAAAGTTATTGCTAAGTGATTTTGAGGCTATTTCTGTTAAATACATCAAAAGATTTATACCTAAACTCATATTACCAGCTTTTAAAATTGGAATTTTTTTTGAGTATTTTTTAATTAATTCTTCTTCTTTTTTACTAAATCCAGTAGTTCCTATAACTACTCTTTTCTTTAGCTTTTGAGCTATTTTAAGAACTTCAAACGTGCATTTAGGAACAGTAAAATCAATTATTAAACTTACTTTTTTAAAAGAATCTAAATTGTTCAAACCAGGTTTAATTCCTGAGATTTTTTTTTTAATTAATTGGTTTTCTGTAAGAGTAACAAGATTAAAGTTTTTGTCAGATTTAGAAGATTTAATGAGCTGTTGACCCATTCTGCCTAAACAACCAGTTATAGCTAAATTAATTTTTTTCATTAGAAGATCAAATAAGTAAGTACCATAACTAACAAAACAATAATACCCCAAATACCCAGGTTTTTAAAAAACAACTTCTTTTTTGAATTAGAACTTATGAAACCTGGTAGAACTAGAAATAAAACTGCAATTAAAGCTATGGCTGGAACTATTTCCTCTAACCTCATAATTTAATTTTTCCAAAAACTTTTAGCTTTTTGAAAGAATTTTTTAATGCTAGGATTTGATTTTTCGTTTTCAATTTCTCTAAATTTTTCAAGTAATTCTTTTTGTTCTTTATTTAATGATATTGGTACCTCAGTATTAACTTGGATGTAAAGATCCCCATTACCACTACCTCTCATGTAAGGCATACCTTTACCTTTTAATCTAAACTGTTTTCCACTTTGAGTACCAGCAGGTATTTTTATTTTTGCCTTACCACCATCTATTGTTGGTATTTCTATTGAAGTGCCTAGTGCTGCGTCAGCAATAGATATTGGGCATTCAAAAAATAAATTTTCATCAGATCTTTTAAATAAATCATGTGAATAAACATTTATAAAAAGATATAAATCTCCACTACCTGCACCTTTTGATCCAGCTTCACCTTTGCCAGAGAGTCTAATTCTTGTTCCATCATCAACTCCTTTTGGAATTGTCACTGATAATCTTTTGGATGCTTGTTTTTTCCCTTGTCCACTACAATCCGAACATGGATTTGTAATTTGTTCACCTGAACCTGAACATTGAGGGCATGTTTGTTGAACAGTAAAAAAACCCTGGCTTGATCTCACTTGACCATGACCTCCACACATTGAGCATGAACTTGCGCTTGTTCCAGGTTTAGATCCTGAACCTTTACAAGTATTGCATTTTTCTGATGTTGAAAATTTTATATCCTGTTTTTTACCAGCATAAGCCTCTTCTAAAGTGATGGATAAATCATATCTTAGATCTGAGCCTCTATTATTTGACCTTCTAGATCTTCTACCGCCACCAAAGCCTTCTCCAAAAAAGTCTTCAAATATATCTGAAAAACTACTAGAGAAATCAAAATTTCCAAATCCGCCTCT
Organism: uncultured Pelagibacteraceae bacterium; assembly: GCA_902574695.1. Lineage (GTDB taxonomy): Bacteria > Pseudomonadota > Alphaproteobacteria > Pelagibacterales > Pelagibacteraceae > Pelagibacter. The sequence goes on from CACGON010000001.1 coordinate 57,043, forward strand.
ACCTCCTCCACCATTTTCAAACGCCGCATGCCCAAAATTATCATAATTTTGTTTCCTCTCAGCATTTGATAAAACATGGTAGGCTTCTGAAGCCTCTTTAAATTTTTCCTCAGAAGCTTTATCACCTTTATTTTTGTCAGGATGGAATTTTACTGCAAGTTTTCTATAAGCTGATTTAATTTGATCTGGTGAAGCGCTTTTTTCGATTCCTAAGACTTCGTAGTAATCTCTTTTTGCCATAATTAATTATAGACAAATAGTTGTAATAACTTACGCGCTTTTTTCTTTATTTTCGTCTTTTACTTCTTCAAAGTCTGCATCAACAACGTTATCGTCTTTTTTTCCTTCTTGTTTATTATCTTTTGGTGCATCTCCAGGTTTAGCACTTTGTTGAGATTTATAAATTGCCTCACCTAATTTCATTGAAGATTGAACTAATTCTTGTGTTTTCTTTTTAATGTCTTCAACATCTGTTCCTTTTAATGCATTTCTTAAATTAGAAGCAGCAGTCTCAATAGCTTTTTTGTCAGCCTCTGAAACTTTTGCCCCATGTTCTTTTAAATTTTTCTCTGTAGAGTGGATCAAAGTATCTGCTTGGTTTCTTGCGTCTACAGCTTCCCTCTTTTTTTTGTCGGTTTCTTTATTTGCTTCTGCTTCTTTGACCATTTTATCGATCTCTTCATCACTTAAACCACCAGATGCTTGTATTTGGATTTTTTGTTCTTTTCCTGTGCCTTTATCTTTAGCTGAAACATTCACAATTCCATTAGCGTCAATATCAAAAGTTACTTCAATTTGAGGTACACCTCTAGGTGCTGGTGCTATACCAACTAACTCAAAGTTACCTAAAATTTTATTATCTGCAGCCATTTCTCTTTCACCTTGCAATACTCTGATAGATACCGCTGGTTGGTTATCTTCAGCAGTAGAGAATACTTGGCTTTTCTTCGTTGGAATAGTTGTGTTCTTATCAATCAGCTTAGTAGATACACCACCTAATGTTTCAATACCTAGTGATAATGGAGTAACATCTAATAAAAGTACGTCCTTTACATCGCCTTGAAGAACTCCGGCTTGAATTGCTGCACCCATAGCCACTACTTCATCAGGATTAACTGATTTATTTGGTTCTTTACCAAAAAAATTTTTTACCTCTTCAACAACTTTTGGCATTCTTGTCATTCCGCCAACTAATACAACCTCGTCAATTTCTCCTGCTGATAATCCAGCATCTTTTAGAGCTGTCTTGCACGGAGGAATAGTTCTTGTAATTAGTTCTTCAACTAAAGCCTCAAGTTTTGCTCTAGTCATTTTCAAATTTATATGTTTTGGACCAGTTTTGTCAGCAGTGACAAATGGTAAGTTAATCTCAGTTTGTGTTGCAGATGATAATTCTATTTTTGCCTTTTCAGCTGCTTCTTTTAATCTCTGAAGAGCAAGTTTATCTGATTTTAGATCTATACCATTTTCTTTTTTAAATTCGTTTAATAAGTAATCTACAATAGTGTTGTCAAAGTCTTCACCACCTAAAAAAGTATCCCCGTTTGTAGATTTTACTTCAAAAACTCCATCACCTAATTCTAGAATAGATACATCAAAAGTTCCACCACCTAAGTCATAGACTGCAATTTTTTTATTTTGTTTTTTTTTATCTAAACCATATGCAAGTGAAGCAGCCGTAGGTTCATTTATGATTCTTAAAACTTCTAAACCAGCAATTTTTCCAGCATCTTTCGTTGCTTGTCTTTGTGCATCATTAAAGTAAGCGGGTACTGTGATAACAGCTTTAGACACCTCCTGCCCTAAGTATTTTTCCGCGGTCTCTTTCATTTTCTGTAATACAAAAGCAGAAATTTGAGAAGGTGAGTATTTTTTACCTTTTGATTCTATCCATGCATCGCCTTTGTCGGAATTGATAATTTTAAATGGTGCTGTTTCTAAATCTTTTTTTACACTTGGATCATTAAAGTTTCTTCCAATCAATCTTTTAACTGCAAAAATTGTATTTTCAGGGTTTGTAACAGCCTGTCTTTTGGCTGGTTGCCCAATTAGTTTCTCATCAGTATCTGTAAAGGCAACTACAGAGGGAGTAGTTCTAGCACCTTCTGCATTTTCTAAAACTTTAGCTTGCGTACCGTCCATTATTGCTACGCAAGAGTTTGTTGTTCCTAAATCTATTCCAATTACTTTACTCATAAGTTTTTTCTAGTTAAGTTCATATAGGAGTTATTTTTAAATCTACAAGCTATGAAGTTCTTATTTTTTTTCATTATTTTCCTTTTTTTCATCACTTTTTATTGAATTATCAGGGGTTTTTTGTGCCTTTTTAGATACACAAACCAAGGCTGGTCTTAAAAGCCTATCTTTCATCATGAAACCTTTTTGAATTTCTTGCACGATTGTACCCGCTTCTTTTTGATTGTCCTCAACCTCCATCATAGCTTGATGACAATTCGGATTTAATTTTTCATTGATGGATTTAATCGGTTCAATATTATTTTTTTTAAGTATAGAAAGCATATCTTTACAAATAATATCTAAGTGTTCATTAATTTTTGTTAAAGCCTCAGTATTTTTGAGTTTATCGTCGTTTTGTAAAGATGTTTTTGACCTTTCTAAATTATCAATTAGATTTAGAGACTCCTTTGCAAATGAGAATCCACCATATTCAAAAGCATCATCTCTTTCTTTCTCATACCTTCTTCTTTGGTTTTCCATTTCTGCATAAGTTCTTTTGATCTTCTCTTCTAATTCGACTATTTTTTCTTCTTGGGATAATTCTTTTTTAGGATCTTCTTGCTCTTCTTTGACTGACTCTGATTTTTCCACATTGTCATTTAATTCATCATTAGGTTCTTTTTTAATTTTTTCTTTTTCCATAATATTCTATATGGTAAGAAAAAGTTAAATTTCTAGATGAAAAATAAAAAAATATTAGAATTACTAATTGGATCAAATAATACTGGAAAAGTTAGAGAAATTAGGGATTTATTACCACAAAATATTAAAATTTATACAACAAATGATTTTAAACTGTCTAGCCCAAAGGAGACAGGCAAGACTTTCTCTCAAAATTCATTAATTAAAGCTAGATACTTTTCAAAAAAAACTGGAAAAATTTGCATTGCGGACGACTCTGGTCTTGAAATCGATATCTTAAAAAAACAGCCTGGAATTTTCTCTGCTAGATGGGGTGGAAAGAAAAATAATTTTAATGTAGCGATTAAAAAGGTATATAAAAAATTAAACTATGCTGATCCTAATTGGAAAAATAAAAAAATTAAAGCAAGATTTATATGTTCAATTACAATTTATGGTCCTAGTTTTAAAACAAAACAGTCAATAGGAAAAGTTGAGGGCAAGATCTCAAATTTTAAAAAAGGTAAGAACGGGTTCGGATATGATCCAATATTTATACCTGATGGAAAGAAAATTACATTTGGTGAAATGAGACCTAAAATTAAATATAAAATTGATCACAGATCAAAGGCTTTTAAAAAGATTAAAAAATTTTTTTAAACTTTCCATCTTCTACACGATAAAATGTAAGAATATGATTAATCTTTTTATTGTTTATTTCAAAAACTCCTGAAACACCCTTAAATTTATTATCTTTTACAAACAACTTGTTATCAACCTCAAAATCGTTTTTCAATAATAAATAGTAAATTAAACCAATCAAATCATACCCTAGAATTCCAATCTGACTTGGATGCTTATTATAAATTTTTTTATAATCATCTCTAAAATTATAAAAATTTTCTCTGTTAATTGACGGAAATGCTATTGGTTGTGAAGCTTTTTCTTTAAACAAAGTCTCATCAAACCATTGATTTAAAGATATAAAAGCAATTTTTTTTGGAGATACATCAGTATAAAGAAGTGAAGTGGTTACACTTTTGAGGCTCTCATTAAAATCAGCAATTATTATTGAATCATAACCAATTCTACCAAGAGTATCTTTTTTATTTAGTATTTCGAGCTTTCTTTCTTTATTGTTTTCATCAGAGTTTTCAACTCTTTTTATTTCATCCTCAAGGTTCCTTTTTCTAATTTTATATCTTGTAACTTTCTCAATTTGTTTTGTAAGCTTTGTAGGCTCTGCGTCATAATAAAATATTTTTTTGGTTTTTATTTTAGATCTGATAATTGCTTCCTCTACTTCCTCTTTAAAACTTTTTTTAGGTATTAGAACTAATGTTCCATCTAAATCGTTCATTTCAAGATATTTTTTTATTGCATCAAATTGGGATTTTGCATTAATGCCTGTGCTTATCACGTTGTTTGGATTGCCTATAATTTTATTTGTAAATGATAGAAATACTGCATCTTGAAATTTGTTTAATTCTTTTAGATTTTCATTAAATACTGGCCCAATAAAAATTCTTACGCCAATAGAGTAAAGTTCTTTGACTGAACCCAATGTAGTTTTTGAGTTTGATTTAGTGTCTCTAGGAAAAATTGTTAATTTACTGTCATCTATTTTATTCACTCCAATTCTTATTGACTGAATTATTGATTTTCCTATATGAGAATGTTCGCCAGTTAAAGGGACTAATACCCCAATTTTGATAGTATTCTCTGAGTAAGATAAATTTATACTGAAAAAATATATTAAGATTATCTTAAATATGTATTTATATAATTCTTTCATTTTATTTACTTTATTATAATTATAATAAATGATGATTTCATTCACTGATTTTAACAAAAATAAGTTAGAAATTGGTTTATATGTTGTTTCTACGCCTATTGGCAATCTTTCAGATATCTCATTTAGAGCAATAGACGTTTTAAATAGGTCAGACTTTATTATTTGTGAAGACACAAGAGTGTCTAAAAAATTACTAGAAAAATACAAAATTAAAAATAAACTTATATCAAATCATAAGTTTAATGAGAAAAAAAACCTCAGAAAATTTCTTGATTTACTTAAATCAGATAAAATTATCTCATTAATATCTGATGCAGGAACACCATGCGTTTCTGACCCCGGTTCTATTTTAGTGAATGAGGCAATTAAAGAAAATATAAAAATTTTTAGCGTACCAGGACCAAGTTCAGCTACAGCTGCTTTTTCAGTAAGTGGTTTCACTGGTAAATATTTTTTTTATGGTTTTTTTCCAGAGAAGAAAAGTGAATTAGAGAATGATTTTAAGAAGTTAATCAACTTGAATAGTTCAATCATTTTTTTCATATCTGCAAAAAAGTTTGATAAAAAAAAATCTGAAATTAGAAAATACTTCTCCAATAGAAAGTTGGTTATTTGTAAGGAAATAACAAAACTATATGAGGAATATATTCGATTCGATGTGAATGATATAGATAATATAAATATAAATCTTAAGGGTGAAATTACATTAGTTTTTTCTCCATTAGCATCAGATAACGAGAACTTTTTGAATGAGGATGATAAAAAAAAAATTAAAAAATTAATAAAAAAATCGAGTATAAAAGATATTATTAAAATAATTAGTAAAAAAAAAAAGATTTCAAAAAAAGAGATCTATAATTTTTGCTTAGATATAAAAAATGAAATTTAAAATTATTTTTGGAATATTATTTTTATTCTGTTTGACAAATTGCGTAGGCACTTCTTCGCAAGGAATATTTGGGACAGGAGTAAGTGTTGCTTTAGATCCTAGGTCAATAGGTACTCAAATAGATGATAACATAATGCAAAAAAGTCTTTCCTCAAGGTTGATTATTAAAGATAAGAAATACGTTTTGTCAATAAATACAAAAGTTTTAGATGGCAGAATATTTATAACGGGAAAAGTTGATGATCCAGAGGAAAAGCTCCAAATTACAAAAATGGCATGGGAAACCAAAGGTGTAAGATCTGTCAAAAATAATATTATAATCAAAGAGGAATTTGATTTTAAACAATCTGCCAAAGATCTTTTAATTACAAGCCAATTAAGAACTGCCATGATTGTTAATAAGAAAATAAAATCTACCAACTATAATATTGATACATATAAAAAGAAAATTTATATTTATGGTATTGCACAAGATCAGGATGAAATGAAAGAGGTAATAGAGGAAGCAAAATCAATTCTTGATGTAGAGAAAGTCATTGCAAGTATCTTACTTGTTGATGATCTACGTATACAAAAAAATTAATTTAAAATTATAAATAAAACCTTACTTATAAAAGACATAAAAATGATAAAACTTAAAAAGAATATCCAATACATCACTGTTACAGCTCTGTTCCTTTTTCTTCTTAACAGTACAAAACTTTTATCATCTAAATCTGATATATCTCTTTTTCCTTTGACTGGATAATCGTAACTCCATCTCCAAATAGTATCACCTAATCTTTCATCTAAATTATTAAAATATCTTATCCATGCTGTTGCCCAAAGAAATGAAAAATATAAAATTATTAAGAGCAGTAACTCCGTTAGCATTTTGCTAATTTATTTTTCCATAATTTATTACACCAGCCGAGTAAGCAGCAACTGATGCAAGATTTAATATATCAGATGTCGAAGACCTTAAAGGAGCAACTTCTATTGCTCTTCCCAAACCAATTAATAAAGGACCTATACCCTTAACATCTCCAAGGGTTTTCATAATTTTGTACGATATAGCTGCACTATGTTGTCCTGGCATTATTAACACGTTCGCATTTCCTACAATTTCTGACATTGGATAAAGTTCTTTATATTCATTATTTAAAGCTACGTCTGGCTGCATATCTCCATCAAATTTGAAATCAACATTCGTTTTTTTTAAAATATCAACTGCATCCCTTATGTGTTTTGTTCTGCTAGTTATTGGTTGGCCAAATGTTGAGTGTGAAAGAAAAGCTACTTTTGGATTAAAACCAAACAATCTTACAACTCTTGCAGCGGATTTTGCAATCTCAGCCATTTGCTCGGATGTAGGGTATTCGTGAACAGTAGTATCGGCTATAAAAACTGTTTTTCCTTTACTTACGACCATATTCAAACCGTACATTATCTCTCCTGGCCTTGCGTCAATCACTTTTGTAATTTTTTTTAAAGATTGGGAATATCTTCTAGTATTTCCTGTAACCATAGCATCTGCATCTCCACACTCAACCATGCACGAAGCCCAAATTACTCTATCATTTCTTGTCATTTTATCACAATCTCTTTCTAACAAACCTTCTTTTCTATGAAGTTTGTTAAATAGAAATTTTATATATTTTTCTCTTAAATTTTTATTTTTTTTTGCATTTACGATTTCAATATTGAAATTTTCACTATATCCAATCTCTTTTAATTTTTTTTTTATAATTTCTTCTTTAGCAACAATTAATGGTATACCGAGTCCAGCATTTTTAAACGCTATTGCTGCTTTTAGAGTATTTTCATCTTCACCGTCAGCAAAAACAACTCTCTTTTGATTTTTTTTGATCTGATTATTAATTCCTTGCATGATCGTTACTGAGGGGTCAAGTCTTTGTTTTAATTGTTCAGAATAAATATTAAAATTATCTATTTTTTTTCTGGCTACCCCAGTTTTAATTGCTGCTTTTGCTACCGCTACAGGTATCACACTTATTAATCTAGGATCAAAGGTTGATGGTATAATATATTCTCTTCCGTAGGTTGGTCGTTCTCCACCCATTGCAGCGACCACTTCATCTGGAACCCTCTCTCTTGCAAGAGAGGCAATTGCTTTAACAGCAGCAACTTTCATTTCTTCATTTATAGTTTTTGCCCTAACATCTAATGCTCCTCTAAAAATATATGGAAAACCAATTAAGTTATTAACCTGATTTGGATAGTCAGATCTTCCTGTTGCAATGATTGCATCTTTTCTAACTTCCTCTATTTCTTCAGGAGTGATTTCTGGATCAGGGTTTGCACATGCAAAAATTATTGGATTTTTTGACATTAACTTAACCATGTCTTTTTTAAGAACCCCAGCAGATGAAAGTCCTAAAAATACATCTGCATTTTTTATAGCATCTTTTAATGTTCTATCTTTTGTATCTATTGCAAAAGCTGATTTCCATTCATTTAACCCATCTCTTTTATTATGAATAACTCCTTTTCTATCTATCATTGTAATATTTTTTTTTGTAACACCATATTTAATAAAAAGTTTTGTACATGCCATCGCAGAAGCACCAGCACCATTAACAACAACTTTTATTTTTTTAATATCCTTCTTCGCAATATCAATAGCGTTAATAAGAGCTGCACATGTAATAATAGCAGTACCATGTTGATCATCGTGAAATACAGGAATATCTAAAATTTCCTTGAGTTTCTTTTCGATTATAAAACAATCTGGTGCTGCAATATCCTCAAGATTTATCCCCCCAAAACTTTTTGAAAAATTTTTAATTGATCGAATAATTTCACTTGGATCACTTGAGTCTATTTCCAAATCAATCGAATCTATATCTGCAAATCTTTTGAATAAAACAGCTTTTCCTTCCATAACTGGTTTTGATGCTATGGCTCCTAAATTTCCCAATCCTAAAATTGCTGATCCATTACTTATGACTGCTACAAGATTCCCTTTAGTTGTGTAATCATATGCTAAATCAGGGTTTTTATATATTGCTTTTACTGGAGCTGCAACACCAGGAGAATAAGCAAGTGCTAAGTCTCTTTTAGTGGTCATTGGTTTGGAGGAAACAATCTCAATTTTTCCAGACTTATTATTATTGTGAAATTCTAAAGCCTCTTTATCTGAATAGTGTTCAATTTTCTTTTTTTTCATTTAATGCAATTATTTATACAAATAGAGCTAAATTAAGACTAATATGATTTATGAATCTAATTAAGTCAACCGGGACATTTAGTTTCTTCACTTTATTAAGTAGAGTCCTCGGATATTTGAGGGACTTATTTATAGCAATATTTCTTGGATCAGGTCCTATAGCTGATGCATTCTTTGTAGCTTTTAGAATACCAAATACTTTTAGAAGATTATTTTCTGAGGGAACTTTTAATGCAGCCTTTGTACCAATTTATTCAGCAGAATTAACTAAAGGAAAAAAACAATCTGAAAAATTTGCAAATGAAATATTTAATCTTCTAATAATTGGTCTGTTTTTTTTAGTTATAATTATTGAAATTTTAATGCCTTGGTTCATACTTTTGATCGCACCAGGCTTCACAGAAAATTCTGAAAAACTTGAACTTACAATTTTTTTAACAAGGATTACATTTCCCTTTCTATTCTTTATAAGTCTCGCTTCCTTTTACGCTGCAATATTAAACTCCCATAATAAGTTTGCCTTATCTGCTGCTGCCCCAATTGTTTTAAATATAATATTAATTTTAGTTTTAATGCTCGGTAGATATTTGAATGATGAATTAGTCAAATATTTAGCTTACGGAGTTACTATTTCGGGTATTATCCAATTCTTAATATTATTGAAGTTTGTTAAAAATTATTCAAATTTGAATTTTTCATTAAAATTTAAGGTGAAACCTAAAGTAAAATTGTTTTTTAATAAACTCTTGCCGAGTATTTTTTCATCTGGTGTGACTCAAATAAATATTCTAGTTGGTACAATTATTGCATCATTTCAAGCTAGCGCAGTTTCTTATTTGTATTATGCTGATAGGATATACCAGATAAATTTAGCAATAGCAGGAATTGCTATAGGTACAATTCTACTACCAAATTTGAGCAAGCATGTTCAAGAAAAAAACAAGGATAAAATTGATTTAATTCAAAATAAATCACTTGAGCTAAGTTTATTCCTAAGTTTGCCAGCTACTTTTGCTTTACTTATTGCTTCTGAAGAAATTACCTCTTCACTGTTTGGTTATGGATCTTTTGACATCTTAAGTGTAAAAAATTCATCAGATGCACTTTTCTTTTTTGCATTAGGACTTCCAGCTTTTGCATTTATAAAGGTTTTTTCAAGTTTTATTTTTGCAAGACAGAATACCAAGATTCCATTTTACTTTTCTCTGATTTCGGTAATATCAAATATTATTATCAGTTTATCATTCTTTAATAAAATTGGATTTATAATTATCCCTATTGCCACTTCCATATCATCCTGGCTAAATTCATTGTTATTACTTATTTATTTAATAAATAAAAATTATTTTAGTTTTAAGATTGGGATAGTTGTTTCTTTTTTAAGAATCGTATTTGCATCATCTTTAGCATCAATATTATTCTATTATTTAACAAATCTTACCGAAGAATATCTTGTTTATAATAGTTCTTACAAATTAATGACTATGCTGATACTGGCATTTATTACATTAATAGTTTATATTTTGTTATCCATTATCACTAAAGCTTTTAAAATATCAGATATTAAATTAAAGTATTAATTTATGGCCAAAAAAATATTTTCTGGAGTACAGCCAACCGGTAATTTGCATTTAGGAAATTATATCGGAGCAATTAAAAATTTTGTTGATCTACAAAATAAAAAAGACAATCAATGCATTTTTTGTGTAGTTGATTTACATGCAATTACGGTTAGGCAAGATCCAAAAGAATTAAAAAATAATATAAGAGAAACTACAGCAGCATTTTTAGCTAGTGGTATCGAGCCTGAAAAGAGTATTATTTTTAATCAATCACTTGTACCAGCTCACTCTGAAGGATCTTGGATTTTAGGATGTGTTGCGAGAATGGGTTGGTTAAATAGAATGACTCAGTTTAAAGAAAAAGCAGGAAAAGATAAAGAAAAAGCAAGTATAGGACTTTATATCTACCCAGTTCTTATGGCTGCTGATATTTTATTATATGATGCAACACATGTTCCAGTTGGAGAGGATCAAAAACAACATTTAGAACTATCAAGAGACATTGCTCAAAAATTTAATTTAGATTTTAAATCACCCAACTTTTTCCAAACTCCTGAACCACTAATTCAAAAAAACTTTGCAAGAATAATGAGTCTTAAAGATGGAAAAAAAAAAATGAGCAAATCTGACCCCTCTGATTTAAGCAGAATTAATTTAAAAGATACAAAAGATGAAATAGTAAATAAAATTAAAAAAGCAAAAACAGATAATGAAGATATGCCAACAGATGAAAGCAAATTAAATAATAGACCTGAAATTGAGAATCTTTTAAGTATTTACTCTAGTCTTTCAAATCAAAATATTAAAAATACTATAGAACAGTTTAGTAACAAAAACTTTTCAGAATTTAAAGCTCAGCTGGCAGATATTGTTGTTGAAATAATTTCACCTATATCTGAAGAAATTAAAAGATTAGAGAAAGATACCCAATTTATAGACGATATTTTGTTAAATGGATCACAAAAAGCGGAAAAAATAGCAAAGTTGAAGGTTGAGAAATTAAAAAAAATTGTAGGTTTTTAAATTAAAATATTTAAAATTTTCAAATAGTAATTATATAGGTATTATGTTTATTCAAACACTAAAGACACCAAATCCAAACTCTTTGAAATTTGTTACTGGAAAAGTAGTATCAAGCATTGGACCTGTCGAAATTTCAAAGAACGAAATGATAAATAATAATTTGTTAAGAAACATCTTTTCAGTCAAAGGTGTAGAAAGCATTTTCCTCGCAGAGGATTTTTTATCAATAAATAAGCAAGATCAAATAGATTGGGAAGATATAAAGCATATTATATTATCATTATTAAATGAATACTATTTAGATGGTGGAGGAATTATTATTAGTCAAAAACCATCGGTCGCTAATGTTGAAAATTTACAAGAAGTAGAAAAACAAATTATTAAAATATTAGAAACAAAAATTAAACCTGCGGTAGCAAGAGATGGTGGGGATATTAAGTTTATAGAATTTAAAAATGGTGTAGTTAAGGTACAATTACGGGGTAGTTGTGCTGGATGTCCGAGCTCTGTAATTACTTTAAAACAAGGGGTTCAAAATCTTTTGACGCATTATATTCCAGATGTTAAACAGGTCGAAGCCATTTAAATTGAATGTTTAAGAAAATATTAAAAGATAAGAATTTTTTCAAAAAAAAAAAAAATTTAATTAAATTTAAAAGTCCAGATATCAATTTTAAATTAATTAAAAAGATAATAAGTGAAAAAGGTTTTGTTTTAAAAAGAAAAAAAAATTTTTTTAATTTTAACGAACTTAAGAGCCTTTATTATACTGTTGCTAGCAGTTTAATATTGATTTTTGCATCATTTTTACTGCCCCTTTCTGTAAACATTAAAGAAGATATCACTTTAAGTAAACAGACAATTGAAAATAACTCAAATATAAACTTTCAAAAAGTATTAGATGGCAAACCAATAAATGAAGATCTTGATCAGGCTTTAGATACTAAAAATTTATTTGAGGATATATTTACTTTTGAGGAAGTACCCACAGACACTGTAAGACTTAGCGCATCGACAGTAAAAGAATTATTCGAGGATACCGAATACGATCTTAATAAGATAAGAAAAACAAAAATTGTAAAGCCAGTAAAACTATCATTATTACCAGGTGAAATTAAAAATATTGAAAGTACTCAAGAAAAAAAGAAACTATTTTTAGAAATCATTTTACCTTTAATTTTAGAAGAAAATAATAGAATTAAATTAGACAGAATAAAGTTATTTAAAATATTAAAAAAAAATAATAATACATCTTCAGAGATTAGGTGGCTAAACTCTAAGTTTAAACAGTATGGCGTGGTTAAAAAAGATTTATCAACTTTAAAGATTAGAATGGATGAAGTACCTGTTTCTTTGGCCTTGGCTCAAGCAGCAAAAGAAACTGGATGGGGTACATCTAGATTTGCTATAGAGGGAAATGCACTTTTTGGTCAATGGACGTTCTCAGGTGAAGGAATAAAGCCTGCAGGTGCAGATGCGCAGGATGGAACACATAAAGTCATGAAGTTTAAAGTATTAAAAGCATCGGTTAGAGCTTATCAAAGAAATCTTAACACACATAATAGTTATAGAGAGTTCCGATTAGCAAGGGCTATTATGAGAGATAGAGAGGAAAAGCTCGATAGTTTGGAACTTGCAGAGTATTTAGATAAATATGCCGCTACAGGAAAAGAATATACAAAAGTTTTAAAGAAAATTATAAAACAAAATTCTCTTCAAGATTTTGATAAGGTTAAATTATTACCAACGAGTATACAGCTTAAAAATATTATTTAATTTGTTTTAACAGAGAATTGTACACCAAACCATCGCCAACCATTATCATTTAGGGAGCAATTAACTCTTCCTCTCCTAAATAAAAATTTATCTCTAAAGTTCACCCTAAGTTTTTGACCTGAAAATGTTAAATTTGATTTATCCCATCGATTACCTTCATCTGAGAAGCAATTAATATTTGTAATATTTTTTTGTTCATCAAAAAACTCAATAGTCAAATTTGGTGGATTATTATCTGTTATGTACCTATCAATAGGAATTATTTTTTTATATTGGAGTGGCGACAAATCGATAACAAACTTAAATCTCTCCAAATCTCCATATTTCTCGTTAATTGGAAATCTCGGTAATTGAAATTTATCTTTGTTTAAATCAATTACGCCAGAATGTTGGCCAAAAGCTAATTTAAATTTTTTTTTGAGAAAATTTATATGTTCCAAACTATACTCACCAAATGGATGTGAATAGAAAACTGGATTATAACCCAATTTCACTTTAAATATATCAATTGATTTATTTATATCATTTTTAAATTGATCAAAGTTAAAATCTATAAGGTACTCATGAGTATGCGAATGATTGCCTATAAATGCAAAGTCTTCTTTTTCAACCTCTTTAATTTGTTCCCATGTCATATAACCACTTTTGCCTACTGGCTCAGTAGAAACAAATAAAATAAAAGGGATTTTATTTTTTTTTAAGAATGGCCATGCATGCTCATAAAATGATGTAAATGCATCATCAATCGTAATTAATATTTTTTTTTCACTTTTTGGCATATCAATGTTTTTGTAGAAAATTTCAGGATTTTCAAATTTATATTTTTTTTCCTGTATCATTTTTATTTGTTTTTCAAAAACCTCCATTCTAATATTAGTGGATGGATACTTATTTTCATTAAATCTGTGATACATTAGAGAGAGAGTACCTTTCTCATCAGAATAATATTTACTATTATTTTCTGCTGCAATAGAATTAATAAAAAATAAAGAAAAAATGAAAAATTTTATAATTGATGCTACGGGAGATAAAATTTTATTAATCATATTAAATGATAGAAATATTTATACTAGTAGTCACGAAAATAGTAAAAGCAATTTTGATAAAGTTACAATTTTAATTGATAAGTTTCTTAATAAATACAAAATATCATTATTTGAATTGAAACATATATACGTTAATCGTGGTCCAGGAAGTTTTGCTGGAGTAAGAAATTCCTTGTCAATTGTTAAAGCTATACATTTAGCAAAAGAAATTGATTATTTTTGTTTTAGTCTTTTGGATTTTTCTGACGCAGATAAAAAAAAATTAATAAATTGGCTAGAATTACCGAAATTATGTAGGAAATATAAAATTAAAAAAAATTTGATTAATCCTATTTATTAGAGTTAAAATAAGCTATGTCGGAAACCATTGAAAAAAAATGTATTGAAAAAGGGGTAAAACTTACAGAGCAAAGAAAAATTATTGCTAGAGTTATCTCTCAATCAAAAGAAACTTATGGGGAGTCTGATCATCCTGATGTTGATGAGCTCTATAATAGGGTTTCAAAGATAGATCCAAAAATAAGTATAGCAACAGTCTACAGGACAGTAAAACTTTTTGAAGAAGCTGGAATACTCGTAAAACATGACTTTAAAGCTGGCAAAGCAAGATATGAGATTAATGATGACCATAATCATTTAATTGATATCAAAACTGGAGAAATAATAGAATTTGTTGATAATGAAATAGAGGAACTTCAAAAAAAAGTTGCTGAAAAATATGGTTACGATCTAGTTGACCATAAACTTGAACTTTACGGAATTAAGAAAAAAAATTAATTAATGGCAAAGAAGGTATTCATTAAAACTTTTGGCTGCCAGATGAATGTTTATGACTCTAATCGTATATTAGATACTGTTAAAAAGATAGGTTTTACAGAAACAAAATCTTTAGATGAAAGTGACTGTTTTATTTTAAACACATGTCACATAAGAGATAAAGCGAAAGAGAAAGTGTATCACGAGATTGGAAGAGTTAAGCAAAATTTTGAGAAAAAGGAAAAACCACTTGTGATAGTTGCTGGGTGTGTAGCCCAAGCTGAAAATACTGAAATGTTAAAAAGAGAGCCTTACATTGATTTTGTAATTGGACCGCAGTCATATCATAAACTTAATAACACCATCGAAAACTTTGAGAAAAATAAATTTAGATCTGAAATAACTGACTTTGACTCTGTTTCTAAATTTGAGTATCTTAGTAAAATAAAAAATGATGCAAGTGAAGTTTCATCATTTATTACAATTCAAGAGGGTTGTGATAAATTTTGTCATTTTTGTGTTGTTCCTTATACAAGAGGCCCAGAGTATTCAAGACCTTATAGCCAAATCATAAATGAAGCTGAAGAGTTAGTAAAAAAAGGATCAAAGGAAATTATTCTACTAGGTCAAAATGTTAATGCTTATTGCAATATTGAAAATGGTAAAAAATATAAGTTATCAAATTTAATTATGTCACTGGAGAAAATTAACGATTTAAAAAGAATAAGATATATAACATCCCATCCAAGAGATATGAGTGATGATTTAATTGAGTGTTACTCCTATTCCAAAAAATTAATGCCATTTATACACCTACCTATCCAATCTGGTTCAAATAAAATTTTAAAACTTATGAATAGAAAGCATAAAGTAGAGGATTACATACTAACGTACGAAAAATTAAAAAAAATAAATAAAAATATAGAATTTTCTAGCGATTTTATTATTGGATATCCCGGTGAGACTGAGAAAGATTTTCAGGAAACATTTAATTTAGTAAAAAATTTAAAGTTTTTAAATTCCTATTCATTTATATTTAGTCCAAGACCAGGCACTACAGCATCAAGTTATGACAAAGTAGATGAAACAATATCTAAAGAAAGGCTAAAAATACTCCAAGCTGCACTTTTTGATAACCAGAAATTAAAAAATAAAAGCTTTGAAAATCAATATGTAAATGTATTGGTCGAAAATAAAATGAAGGACCAAAAAAACTTATTTGGAAGAAACGAATATATGACATCAGTAATATTTAAAGGTACAGAAAGTTTTATTGGAAAAGTCGTTCCGGTTAAGATAATAAGCAGTAATCAAAATAGTTTATTCGGAGAAACAGATATAAGTAAAATTAAGGCAGCATAGAATTGAATAATACTCAAAATAAAATAAAATCTGAACTTAAATTTGTTTACTCTGATAATAATTCTATAAGTATAATATTTCCAAACAACGAACTTTTGATGGGTGTTGTTGGAGAGTTTAACAAAAATCTCAAAGAGCTTGAAAACCTTACAGATACTAGCCTTTATTTCAGAGGAAATTCAATAATAATAAAAAGTGATAATAAAAAAAATCAAATTGTCAAAAATGCTATTCAATTTTTATGTAACCAATTTATAATTAATGGATCAATAGAAAAAAAGGATATAATCTCCTCTGTTAGTAAATTTATGATTGATGAAAATAGTAACTTGAATAAAAAAATTGAATATATAATAAAGACACCAAAAAAATCTGTTATTCCCAGATCTGAAAAACAAAAGAAGTATGTTTCAGCTTTACGTAATAGTGATATAATAATTTCAGCTGGTCCTGCGGGAACTGGAAAAACTTTTTTAGCAGTTGCTGTCGCTTTAACCATGTTGTTAGAAAAAAAAATTGAGAGAATAATACTCTCCAGACCAGCGGTCGAAGCTGGAGAGCGCCTTGGTTTTTTACCTGGAGATATGAGAGATAAAGTAGATCCGTATCTAAGACCTCTTTATGACTCTTTATATGATTTATTAGATTTTGAAAAAATACAAAAAAAAATAGAAGTTGGTGATATCGAAATAGCACCTCTGGCTTTTATGAGAGGAAGAACTTTAAAAAATTCCTTCGCGATATTAGATGAAGCTCAGAATGCAACAGATACTCAAATTAAAATGTTTCTTACACGTATTGGTGAAAATTCAAAAATAGTTATTAATGGTGATCCTTCACAAATAGATTTACCCAATAAATCATTATCTGGGTTAAATCGATCCAAAAAACTTTTACAACATCTTAAAGAAATATCAGTTGTAGATTTTGATCATGCTGATGTAGTTAGACATCCATTAGTCTCTAAAATAGTAAAGGCTTACTCAGATCATAATAATGATTAGAGTTGAAGTCTTTGATGACAATTTAAGTTGGAAAAAAAAAATAAAAAAAACAAGTATTTTTTTTAATAAAGTCTTAAGTTTTTTTCCTGAAAAATATAAATTTAAAAAAAAAAATATTTCTTTCTCTTTATTACTTTCAGATAATAAAAAAATTAAAGAACTGAATAAAAAATTTAGAAAAAAAAATAAGTCAACCGATGTTCTTTCTTTTCCTTTAAATAAAAAAATAAATAAAAATAAATATTATCTTGGAGATATAATAATAAGCTATCAATTTATGAATAAACCCAAGTCTATAAATAACCTAAATTTTAAAAAAAAAGTTATCAGAATATTTATACATGGATTTCTTCATCTATTAGGTTATGACCATTTAAGAGAAAAAGATTATATAAAAATGTATAACGAGGAACTAAAAATATTCGAATTAGTTGATAGAAAAATTGATAAAATTATTAAAATTTAAAAAAGTTTCATATATCTTCATTTTTTTAATTGGAGTAATTAGTTCTTTAAGTTTACCTCCCTATAACTATTTTTATATAAATTTTTTTACACTAGGATCTCTTTTCTTTTTTTTAATTAAAAATAATGAACTTTCGAAAAAAGATTATTTTTTATATGGATGGTTGTTTGGTTTTGGTTATTTTTTATCAAGCTTATATTGGATTTCAATTTCTTTAACCTTTGATTCTGACTTTAAATTTTTAATACCAATTTCTATAATTTTAATTCCTTCTTTTCTTGCTTTATTTATATCTATACCTGTATTTTTATTATCCTTTTTTTTAAAATTAAGTAACCTGTGTTTAGTTTTAATTTTCTCAATTTTATTAGCTAGTTTTGAATTCATTAGAGGATTTATACTAACAGGTTTCCCTTGGAACTTATTTGTTTATTCTTTTTCTGATAATCTATCTTTTATTCAAATGCTTTCTGTATTTGGAACTTATGGTCTTAATTTAATATGTATAAGTTTTTTTTTGATCCCTTCAGTTTTACTTTTAAATAAAAGTCGGATTGAATCAATAATATCCTATATTTTACTAATCTTTTTCTTATCTTTATTTTTGATAGGCAACCTAAGATTAAAGGAGGAGAATATTATAAATAGATTTAATGAGGTTTCTTTAATTAAAATTATTTCATCAAAAGTAGAAATAAATAGATTTTATGAACCTGGAAATGAGGAGAATATTATTAATCAACTAGTTAATTTGAGTAACCCTGAAAAGGACATTCCAACATTATTTATATGGCCAGAAGGGGTAATTACATCCACACATTTAAAAGATATTTGGCGATATAGAGATTTATTTAAAAAGTTTAGTGATAATCATCTCATTTTGTTTGGAATTAATGACATTGTTTTAGAAGATGAAAGTAAAATATATAATTCGCTAGCCATAGTAGATAATCAATTAAATTTAAAATCACTTTATTATAAAAATAATCTTGTACCTTTTGGGGAGTTTTTACCTTTAGAAAATATATTAAGTAAATTTGGATTTAAAAATATTACAAATAAATATCAATCTTTTTCAAATGGAAATAAAAGGGATATAATTTACACAGAACTTAATAATTTTAATTTAAGTATTCTTCCGTTAATTTGTTATGAAATTATATATTCAGGAGAGCTATCAGATAAAAATAATTTTGATTTAATAGTAAATATTTCCGAAGATGGATGGTTTGGTAAATCTATAGGTCCTCACCAACACTTTGCTCATTCAGTTTTTAGAGCTATTGAAGAGGGAAAAACTATTTTGAGGTCATCAAATAATGGAATTTCAGCCATGATAAGTCCAAAGGGAAAAACTTTAAAAATTCACAAGTCAACTTACAGTGGAGTATTAAAAATAGACTATTTTGAAAAGTTAAGAGAAATGACCGTATTTTCTTTATATGGTCGTAATAATATATTCTTTTATTTAGTTGCAATTTATATTACTTTAATTTTCTTTTTAAAAAGAATAGGGAGATAAAATGAAAAAAAATTATTTGTTTACGAGTGAGTCAGTTTCAGAAGGTCATCCAGATAAAGTATGTGATAGAATTTCAGATATGGTTGTTGATACTTATTTAGGAATGGAGCCCCAAGCTAGAGTAGCATGTGAAACTTTAACAACTACAAATAAAGTTGTTTTAGCCGGAGAAACTAGAGGTCCCGAAATCAAAAAAGATGAATTAATTTCTAAAGTAAGAGATTGTATTAAGGATATTGGTTATGATCAAGAGGGTTTCACTTATAAGGAAGCAACCAAGATTGAATGTCATTTACACTCTCAATCAGCTGATATAGCAATGGGTGTCGACTCATCAGGTAATAAAGATGAAGGCGCGGGAGATCAAGGTATAATGTTTGGGTATGCATGCAATGAGACCGATGTTCTAATGCCAGCTCCAATTCATTTTTCACATAGAATTTTAAGATTAATGGCTGAAGACAGAAAGTCTGGAAGGTTAAAAGGAATAGAGCCAGACTCAAAAAGCCAAATTACAATTGAATATAAAGATGGAGTTCCAGCCAATGTAAAATCAGTTGTTATATCTACTCAACACTCTAAAGATGTTAATTTAGCAAAAGTGAAAGAACTTTGCATGCCATATATTCAAAAATCAATTCCAAAAAATTTATTAGGAAATCTTGATGAAAATGAAATTTACATAAATCCAACTGGAAACTTTGTAATTGGTGGACCAGACGGAGATAGTGGTTTAACAGGAAGAAAAATAATTGTAGATACTTACGGCGGAGCAGCACCTCATGGCGGTGGAGCTTTTTCAGGAAAAGATCCAACTAAAGTTGATAGATCAGCCGCTTACGCATCTAGATATTTAGCAAAAAATATTGTTGCATCAAAAATTGCTGACAAATGTTTAATTCAGCTAGCTTATGCCATTGGTGTGTCAAAGCCGTTATCAATATATGTTGATTTATTTTCAAATGATGAAGAAAAAAACAAACATGTAGAAAAACTAATAAAGGACAACTTTGATTTGAGCCCAAGAGGAATAAGAGAAATGTTAGGTTTAAATAAACCTATTTATGAAAAATCAGCTGCATACGGCCATTTTGGAAGAGAACCAGAGTCAAATGGAGCTTTTTCATGGGAAAAAACTGATAAGTCATCAATATTTAAATAAGTAAAAAGTTGAAAATATAAAAAAAATATCTATATTCCAATTACATTATTGAAATTTCAAAAATGGGCTTCGGCCCATTTTTTTTTGGAAGGAAAAATGCTTAACAGAAGATCAGATAAATTAGAACTTTTACGTATTGCGGAAGCAGTGGCTTTAGAAAAATCTATAGATAAAGAATTAATAATCCATTCAATGGAGACAGGAATTGCTAAAGCTGCAAAATCAAAATTTGGTCAAGAAAATGAAATCCATGTCCAGATAGATAGAGATAGTGGAGATATTGGTATATTTAGAAAATTAATTATTGTTGAGGTACCAGAAAATATTAATACAGAAATTAGCCTGAAAGAGGCACAACTTTTAAATGAGGAAAATAAAAGTAAAAATTTGGGTGATATAATTCTCCAACCTCTTCCAGCATTTGACTTTGGAAGAATTGCTGCCCAAACAGCCAAACAAGTTATAAGCACAAGTGTGAGGGAGGCAGAGAGAGATAGGCAGTATAATGACTTTATAGACAAAAAGGACACCATACTAAGCGGGATAGTAAAAAGATTAGAATTTGGAAATGTAATTGTTGACCTTGGAAGAACAGAAGCAATTATACAAAAAAATGAAATGATACCTAGAGAAAATATTAAAGCTGGAGATAGAGTAAAGGCTTACTGTTACGATGTAAGAAGAGAACCGAGAGGACAACAAATTTTCTTATCAAGAGCCCATCCGAAATTTATGGAAAAATTATTTATTCAAGAAGTTCCAGAAATTTACGATGGTATGATTGAGATAATCTCGTCGTCAAGAGATCCTGGAAGTCGAGCTAAAATTTGTGTAAAAGCAATAGATAATTCACTAGACCCAGTAGGTGCATGTGTGGGCATGAGAGGTAGCAGAGTGCAGTCAGTGGTTAATGAGCTACAAGGAGAAAAAATTGATATTGTTAATTGGTCTGAGGATCCAGCAGTAATTGTTTCTAATGCTCTGTCTCCTGCAGAGATACAAAGGGTAAATGTTGATATTGAAAATAAAAAATTAGATGTAATTCTAACGGAGGAAAATTTAAGTAAAGCAATCGGACGAAGAGGGCAAAATGTAAGATTAGCAACTAAACTAATGAATTATGAAATAAATATAATGACTGATCAGGAAGACTCTGAAAGAAGACAATCAGAGTTCAAGGAAAAAACTGAAAACTTTGTTAAAAATTTGGAGTTAGACGAAACTCTTGGTCAATTATTAGTCGCAGAAGGATTCTCCTCAATTGATGACATTAAAGAGTCAAACATTGAGTCTTTGATTAAAATAGAGGGAATTGAGGAGGAAACAGCAAAAGAATTAATTGAAAGAGCTAAAGAAGCACATCAAAAAGATCAAGAAGAAATATCAAATAGAATTAAGGAGCTTGGTTTAGATAATGATTTAATAAATCACGAAGGGTTAACTCCAGGAATGCTTGTAACACTTGGCGAACAAAAAATATTAAGTCTGAACGATTTTGCCGACTTAGCTTCAGATGAGTTAACTGGTGGGTACGATATAGTAAAAGGTGAAAAAATAAAAATAAAGGGATATTTAGAGGATTTCGCACTATCAAAAAATGAGGCTGATCAGTTAATTATGACTGCTCGAGAAAAAGCATATAAAGATTGAGAGATGACCTATGGAAAAAAAAAAAACAAAACTGACACTTTCTGGAAATCTAAAAAAATCTATTTCAAATATTGAAAAAGCAAAAACTCAAAGTAAAAATTCTGTTTTCATAGATAAAAAAAATATTAAATTTTCGGGAAAAAGACCATCAACTAATTTTAACTCAAAAGTTAACAATAAACCAAAAAATCTAAATTTTGTTAAACCAAAACCACCAATTAATGATTATGAAAAAAGAAAATTGGCAGAGCAAAGAGCAACCAAGAGGCTTAAAGATGATGGTGATAAAAAAGAGATTAAAGGCAAAGGTAATTTTAAAAGAAGAGAATTAAAACTAACTATTTCAAGGGCGCTCAGTGGAGAAGATGAGGGTAGAGCAAGAAGTTTGGCTGCACTAAAAAGAGCTAAACAAAAGGAGAATAGAGAAACAATCAAAGATAATAACCAAGACTTACTAAAGCCTGTCAAAAGAGATGTAAATATTCCTGAAGTTATCACAATAAGAGAGCTAGCAAACAGAATGGCTGAGCAGTCAAGCAGCATTATAAAACATTTATTAGGCATGGGAGTAACTGCTACGATTAATCACTCAATTGACTCAGATACAGCAGAATATCTGGTGAAAGAGTTTGGTCATAACCCAATTAAAGAGGAAAAAACAGAGGAAATTATAAAAAAAATTAAAGAGGTTAAATCTGAAAATTTAAAAAATAGACCACCTATCGTAACTGTTATGGGGCACGTAGATCATGGAAAAACATCATTACTTGATGTGCTCAGAAGTTCAAATGTAGTTTCAGGTGAGTTTGGTGGAATAACACAACATATTGGAGCATATCAAATAAGTCATAAAGATCAAAAAATTACATTTATTGATACTCCAGGTCATGCTGCATTTACTGAAATGAGAGCCAGAGGTTCTAAATTAACCGATTTAGTTGTGCTTGTTGTTGCTGCTGATGATGGAGTTAAACCTCAAACAATAGAGTCAATTAAACACGCAAAAGCAGCAAAGGTACCAATAGTTGTCGCAATAAATAAGTGTGACTTACCAGAGTCAGATCCGCAAAAAATTAAAAATCAATTGTTAGAACATGAACTTATTGCAGAGGAATTGTCAGGAGATACATTAATGGTAGAGATATCAACAAAAACTAAAAAGAATTTAGATAAACTTGTAGAGTCTATAATTTTACAGGCCGAGCTTCTTGATTTAAAAACAGATTACGAGACAACGTCAACAGGTGTAGTACTAGAGTCAAAAATAGATGTCGGACGAGGGCCAATTGCTAATATTGTTATAACAAGTGGTACACTAAAAAAAGGTGATTATTTTGTAAGTGGTTTACAATGGGGTAAGGTGAGAGTGATTAATAATGATTTGGGAAAAAATGTAGATCTAGCTTTTCCAGCCTCTCCTGTAGAAGTTCTTGGAATAAATGGTGCTGCTAAATCAGGAGATGATTTTTTAGTATTAGAAAGTGAAAAAGAAGCAAAATCTTTATGTGACGCAAGAGTTCAAGAGTCAAAAGTTGGAAAAAATCCTTTAAAATTTGTAACACAAGAATCAGCATTTAAAGATAAAATTTCAGAAGAGTTAAATATAATTATAAAATCAGATGTTCATGGTTCATCTGAAGCTATAAAAAATGCAATCATTCAAATTAAACATGATGAGATAAGACCAAAAATAATTTTATCAGATATTGGAATGGTTACAGAGACCGATGTAAGCTTAGCTAAAGCTTCTAAAGCGATATTAATTGCATTTAATGTTAAACCAACCAAAGAAGCAAAAAAACTTGCTGAGCAAGAAAAAATTTTAATTTCATCTTACAATATTATTTATGAGGTATTAGATTTTATTAAAAACAAAATGTCAGGCCTATTATCTCCCGATATTGAAGAACAGATAATAGGATCAGCCGAAATCTTAGAAATCTTTAAAGTTTCTAAAGTTGGAAAGGTTGCAGGTTCAAAAGTAATTGATGGTGAAATAGTAAATAACTCTAGCGCACGGATTATCAGAGATGGAACAATAATTTACAACGGTAAAATTGGCTCTATTTTTAGGGAAAAAAATCAGACAAAACAAGTAAGTGCAGGATTAGAGTGTGGTATAACGTTAAAAGATTTTAGTGATTTTCAAAAGAATGATATAATTGAGGTTTACAACTCTAAAGTTACTGAGAGAAGAATATGAGGAGTAAAAAATCTAGTAGACCTGTAACTCAAAGACAATTAAGGGTTGGAGAGATGATAAAACAGGCATTAGGAACCATCTTTGTGAGGGGAGAGGCAAAATTACCAAATCTAGAGACTAATAATATCACTGTTACAGAGGTGAGAATGAGCCCAGATTTAAAAACAGCAAAAGCATTTGTTTTGCCACTTGGTGGAAAAAATGCTACTGAAGCAATAAATATTTTAAAGGAATTTTCCTTTGTTGTTAGAAAAGTTCTTTCAAAAAAAATAACTATGAAATTTTTACCAAAATTATTATTCGTAAAAGATGACTCATTTGAATATGCTGAAAAAATTGAGAATTTAATAAAACAAACAAATAGACAGGAAAAAATATGATTAAAAAAGCTAAAGATTTAGCCATTCATGATAAGGATACTGGATCATCAGAGGTTCAAATTGCTTTGTTGACTGAAAAAATTGATGTTTTATCAAAACATGTGAAAGAATATAAAAAAGACAAACATTCTTCAGTCGGGTTATTAAAAGCAGTTAACAAAAGAAAAAAATTATTGGATTACTTAAAAAAAAATAAATTAGAGTCCTATAAAAATGTAATAAGCAAATTAAATATAAGGAAATAAATGTTTAAAGTATTTAAGAAAGAAATAGAAATAGGTGGAAAGAAAATAAGTTTAGAAACTGGAAAAATTGCAAGACAAGCAGATGGAGCAATAATCGCGAGATGTGGTGAAACTATAGTTATGGCTACTGTAGTAGGTGCAAAAAAGGTAAATCCAGATGTGGATTATTTTCCTTTATCAGTTAATTATCAAGAAAAGTATTACGCGGCGGGTAAAATACCAGGAGGATACTTTAAAAGAGAAGCAAGACCAACTGAGAGTGAAACATTAATTTCTAGATTGATTGATAGACCAATCAGACCTTTGTTTCCTGATGAGTTTAAAAATGAAGTTCAGTTATTACCAACTGTGATTTCTTATGATAAAGAAAATGAAGCGGATATATTATCAATTATCGCCTCATCAGCAGCGTTAGCAATTTCTGGAATGCCATTTATGGGTCCAGTTGGAGCATCAAGAGTAGGATTTATTGACGGCAAATATGTTTTAAATCCATCAAAAATCGATTTGCAAAAATCAAAATTAGATTTGGTTGTTGCAGGTACCAAGGATGCTGTGCTGATGGTCGAGTCTGAAGCAAAAGGTTTAACTGAGGAAGAGATGTTAAATGCAGTTAAATTTGGTCATGAAAATTTTGTCCCTGTTATTAAAATGATCGAGGATCTTGCAAAAGAGTGTAGAAAACCAGATTGGGAGATTGAAAAAAAAGATCTTACAGAAATTAGAAAAAAACTTGAAAGTGAATTTACGGATGATTTAAAAAAAGCATTCTCTACAAGAGACAAACAAGACAGATCAAATCAAATTTCCGAAATAACAGAAAAAGCTAAAAAATTGTATGAGGAGAATGAAAATTTTACAGATTTAGACGTCAATTACGAACTTAAAAACTTAGAAAAGAGAATTGTTAGGACAGATATTCTTAAAAACAAAAATAGGATTGATGGAAGAGGTCTTGCAGACGTACGGCCTATCATGTGTGAAGTTGGAATTTTACCTAGAGTTCATGGATCAGCATTATTTACAAGAGGAGAGACTCAAGCAATAGTCACTACAACACTTGGAACTTCTGATGACGAACAAAGAATTGAAAGTTTAGATGGTCTACAAAGAGAAAGGTTCATGCTACATTATAATTTTCCACCATTCTCAGTAGGAGAAACTGGCAGAATTGGCACAGGAAGAAGAGAAATTGGCCACGGTAAACTTGCTTGGAGAGCTATAAATTCTTCTTTGCCAACAAAAGAAAGTTTTCCATATACTTTTAGGATTGTTTCAGAAATAACAGAATCAAATGGTTCATCTTCTATGGCTACAGTTTGTGGATCATCACTTGCTCTGATGGATGCAGGTGTTCCAATAAAAGAGCCAGTAGCAGGTATTGCAATGGGACTGATTAAAGAAGGTGATGACTTTAGTGTACTTTCAGATATTTTAGGAGATGAGGATCATTTGGGTGACATGGATTTTAAAGTGGCGGGAACGAAAAACGGTATTACGTCTCTTCAAATGGATATCAAAATTACAGGAATTACATTTGAGATAATGGAACAAGCACTAAAACAAGCAAAAGATGGAAGAATTCATATTTTAGGCGAGATGAATAAAGCATTATCAAAATCAAGAGATGATGTGGGTAAACATACACCTAAGATGGAAAAAATAACTGTCGATAAAAAAGATATAGCAACAGTCATTGGAAAAGGTGGAGCAACTATAAGAGAAATAGTGGAAAAATCAGGAGCCAAAGTTGACGTTAACGACGAGGGCGAAGTCACAGTGTCAGCCCCAGATGAGGACTCAAGAAATAAAGCAATGCAAATGATTAAAGATCTCACTGCAAAGGCTGAATTAAATAAAATTTATAATGGTAAAGTAATGAAGATTATGGAGTTTGGTGCTTTTGTAAATTTTCTAGGAAAACAAGATGGTCTAGTTCATATTTCAGAATTAGCAGACAAAAGAGTTGCTAAGGTAACTGATGTTGTTAAAGAGGGTGATGAGGTGAAAGTAAAAGTAATTGGATTTGATAGAGGAAAAGTTAAATTATCAATCAAGCAAGCAGCAATTTAATTAACATGCAAAATCAAGAAATATTGGAAATAATTGAAAATCTAAAAGGTAGAAGAAGTTATGAGCAAAAGAAAGCATCCAAGTTAGGCTTTAGCTCACTTTATGCTTACTTTGAGGATAAAATTTATAAAGAAAAAAAAGCACTCGAAGAAGAGCAAAAAAGAGCGGAAGAAATTAAAACCGAAGAAAATTTAGACAATAAATCTAAAAATAAAAGTTGTAGCTGTTGTTAAATAAATTTTAAGTATTTTTACTTTTTTCCAACTATCTTTTTAAATAAATTATTTGCACTTAACCATCCATCCTCAAGTCTAGGTCCACCAAACCAATCTCCACAAATACCAAGGCCTATTTTTCTGTCCCAATAACTATCAGATTTTAATGGTTTTGAGTTTGAGGAATATTTCCATCCATGAATATGAGTGAAGTATATTTTACTTATTTTTATTTTTGTTATATTTTTAAATCTATTGATTAATATTTTTGTGAAATAAGTTTTTTTATTTTTATAACTATCTATATTTTTTCTTCCATATTCAAAAGTACTTTGAAGTACCCATAAGTCTTTATTGTAAGTAAATCTTTTTTTTGAATTTTCATTCGAAACCCATCCTAAAATTTTATCATTTGTAAAATAACTGCTATAATTATTAGATGTCTTATTTGTCATTAATAAAACTGTTAAACTAGAATTCATTATTACTTTATTTTTAAATAAACTCGTTCTCACAAATTTTGATAATAATTTTTTGCATTGTGGAAATGGAATAGAAACTATTAAGTTTTTACTTTTAATAACTTGACCATTTTGAAATTGAAGATTCCAAACTTTATTGTGTCTATTTATTTTTGATAGTTCATATTGATGATAAAATTTTATATTTTTTAATTGATACTTGCTAATATCACTGTTTCCATTAACTCCTATCAACTTAATATGCTTATTTTTCTTTTTAACACTTTTATTAAGAAATTTATGGTTTCCACCCCAAAATTTTAAAATTTTTTTTCTTGTAAGCTCTTTTGTAAATCTCTTAAATTTTAAGGATCTTGGAGATAAATATTGTAAACCGTGGTCAAAACCAATTTTCCCATTTAATCTTTTGAATGAGCTTCTGCCTCCAATTCCTTTAGCTTTATCGTAGACATTTACAGAAAATTTTTGATTTAAAAGTTTTGCTATTGTAGATCCAGATATGCCGGTTCCTATTACACAAAAATCTAACATTATTCAGATGGAATAAAAATTAGGCAAAGACCATTATTACAAAATCTTTTACCTGTTTTGCTAGGACCATCATTAAACACGTGTCCATGATGTGCACCACATTTTGCACAATGATACTCAACTCTTTCCATTCCGAAAGAGTAATCTACTTTAGTCTTAAAAGCACCTGGCAGAGCTTCAGAAAAGGAAGGCCAGCCAGTTCCACTATCAAACTTTGCGGTTGAGCTAAAAAGTTTGTTTCCACAATTTGCACAATGATAAAAACCAACTCTTTTCTCGTACAAAAGACTACTTGTAAAAGGTCTTTCTGTTCCTTCATTAAAAAGAATATCTTTTTGCTCTTTTGTTAAATTTTGATTAATTATTTTTTTTGTTTGAGAATATAAATACCTATGGGGTACAAGCATTAGTCCTAGTATGGAAATACAAGTTAGTTTTAAAAATTTACGTCTCATGAATATAAATTAATAATTTTTTGAAGTTTTTAAACTTGCATTTAAACGCACCTTAATATTTTTTATTTAATAATAATACTTCCAAGCGTTTTGAAATTATTGTTTGAGATTATGATTTCACCAGAAGAAGTACTTTTATTTAAAACTGCTAAAATAACAACATAATGCGTTATTAAAACTAGGTTGTCTTCACCTTTCCATTCCTTAACATATTTTTTCAAATTTTTGATTTGCTCTTCTTTATTATCTGCAAATTTTGCATCATAAAATGAATTTAAAGAACTAAAGACTTTAAAATTTTTAAAAGCTAATTTAGCTGTATCTTTACACCTACACCATTCGCTCGATAAAACTTTTTCTACTTTAATTTTATTATCTTTAAAAAATTCACCTATTTTTTTTGACTGTTCAATTCCATTTTTACTTAAATTTCTTTGAGTTGAGCAATCTTTTAAGTCAAAATTATCAGGATCTCCATTGCCGGGCGCAATCGCATGTCTTATAAAAATAATATTTCCACCACTTTTAAGTTGAGTAATAATTTTGTTAGAGGAAAATACGTTTGTTTGAAAGTTTAATAGTCCCAAAATTAGGATCAAAAAAACTTTTCTCATTTATTTCTTTTTTTTTCTCTTTTAAGTTTTCTTTTTTCTTTAAGAGAAAGCTTTGCTTTTTTCATTACACTTGCATCTTTGAAAGATTTGCCGCTATATCTCTTAGACATTTACTTTATATTTTTTGGGTCAGGCATACCAACTTTATTATAGCCTGCGTCGACATAATGAATTTCACCTGTCACGCCACCACTAAGATCACTTAACAGGTATAATGCAGAATTTCCAACATCATGAATATCTACGTTTCTTTTTAAAAAGGAGTGGTCTTCATTCCACTTGTAAAGAAATTTAGCATCCCCAATTGCAGAAGCTGCAAGCGTTTTAATTGGACCTGCACTTATTGCATTTACTCTTATTTTTTTGTTTCCAAGGTCTCGTGCAAGATATTTTACACTTGCCTCCAACGCAGATTTACAAACTCCCATAACGTTATAATTTGGAATTGCCTTTGTTGACTCGTAGGTTAATGTTAACATACTTCCACCATCTTCCATTATTTTTGAAGCTTCTTTGGCAACTTCTGTGAATGAAAAACAAGAAATTAGCATACTTCTTAAAAAATTTTCTCTGGTAGTATTTAGATATTCCCCAGATAACTCAGATTTATCTGAAAATGCTACTGCATGAACTACAAAATCAATTTTTCCCCAATGTGATTTAATATCTTCAAAAAGTTTGATCACCTCATCCTTTTTTTCTACATCGCAACTAAATGTTGTCTTAGAATTTAATTTTTCTGCTAATGGAACAACTCTTTTTTTAAGAGCATCACCCAAATAAGTGAATGCTAAATCAGCCCCGGCCTCTGATAGTTTTTGAGAAATTCCCCAAGCTATAGATCTCTCATTGGCTACTCCCATGATCAACCCTTTTTTACCTTTCATTAAATCCATATTAAACTTTCTCAAATACTAATGTTGCATTAGTTCCACCAAACCCGAAGCTATTCGACATTACAGAATTTAAAGTAACATCTTTTTCAACTTTCGTAACAATTGGATATTTTTTTGCCTCATCATCCATGTCAGTAATATTTGCAGATGCTGCTATAAAACTATTTTTCATCATAATTAGACTATAAACAGCCTCATGAACAGAAGTTGCTCCCAAAGAATGTCCTGCCAGAGATTTTGTGGAGCTTATTTTTGGTTTATAGTCAGTAAATACTTTACCAACAGCATTAAGCTCAGTGATATCACCAACTGGAGTTGAGGTTCCATGAGTATTAATATAATCGATCTTATTTTTTGCAGTTCCAAGAGCCATATTCATACATCTTACAGCCCCCTCTCCCGACGGTGCTACCATATCATAGCCATCTGATGTTGCACCATATCCTGTAATCTCAGCGTAAATTTTTGCTCCTCTTGCTTTAGCATGCTCGTATTCCTCAAGGACTAAAACTCCACCACCACCTGAAATAACGAAGCCATCCCTGGTTTTATCGTAAGGTCTTGATGCTTTCTCAGGAGTATCGTTATATTTTGAGGATAAAGCAGTCATAGCATCAAACATTGCAGTCATTGCAAAGTGAACTTCGTCACTTCCACCTGCAAATATAATTTTTTGTTTACCTAATTGAATTAATTCCATGGCATTTCCTATGCAATGACCACTTGTTGCGCAGGCAGAGCTTATTGTGTAATTAACTCCTTTAATTTTAAAAGGGACTGCCAAAGTTGCCGAAGCTGTGCTGGACATGGTTCTTGGGACAACAAATGGGCCCATTCTTTTAGGACTTTTTTCTCTAGTTTTGTCTGCAGCCAAAATAACATTTTCAATTGATGGTCCGCCCGAACCCATAATCATTCCAGTTGAAATATTACTAATATCTTTTTCTTCCAGCCCTGAATCTTTCACTGCCTCATACATTGAAATATAATTATAAGCTGACCCAGGGCCCATGAATCTTATGAATTTTCTATCAACATGATCCTCTAACTTTATATTTGGTTTTCCGTGAACATTACTTTTTAAATTATATTCTTTATATTCCTCAGAAAATGTAATTCCTGATTTTGAATTTAGTAGTGATTTATAAACCTCTTCTTGATTATTTCCCAAACAAGACACAATACCAATTCCAGTAACTACTACTCTTTTCATTATTTGAACAATCCAACTTTTAAATTTTCAGCATTATATATTTTCTTTCCATCAGCTAACAAAATCCCATTTGCTAATCCAACTGTAGTACCTTCTTTTACTAAAATTCTTTTCATATCAATCTCATAAACTGCTTTTTTAACATTTTTTAAAACTTCACCAGTAAACTTAACACTATTCACTCCTAAAGCACGTCCTCTACCTGGGTTGCCAAGCCAGCCTAAATAAAATCCAACTAATTGCCACATAGCATCTAAACCAAGACACCCAGGCATTACCGGATCCTCCTGAAAGTGGCAATCAAAAAACCAAAGTTCGTCTTTAATATCCAGCTCAGCCTTTATTACTCCTTTTTTAAAAGCACCTTCATTTTCACTAATTTCTGTTATTCTGTCAAACATTAGCATTGGGGGCAAAGGTAGTTTTGCATTACCAGGCCCAAAAAGCTTGCCTTTTCCACAACTAATTAATTCATCATAATTAAATGAATTCTTTTTCATAATTTGTAACCTTCATACTTGATTTAAATAAATTATAATATAGAAATAGTTTAGAATTATTATAAATAACAACAATGAAAAACGAAGATTTTATTAAAAAACTAAGAAATTCTGGCTTAAGACCAACTAAACAAAGAATTAAAATCTGTGAAGCTCTTTTTAGTACCAACAAAACCTTCCATTTTACAGTTAATGATTTAGCAAAAACGATGCTAAGGAATTTTAACCAGAAAATTTCTTTAGCGACTGTTTATAATACACTTCATGCTTTTAAAAAAAAAGGATACGTAAAAGAAATTTCTTTAGGAAATGACAAAAGTTATTTCGATACTAACATTAGTTCTCATCACCATTTCTTTGATATAAAAACAAATGAGTTGATTGATATCGACTCAAGTAAAGTTGAGCTTAAAAATATTCCAAATCCTCCAAAAGGAAAATCAATAAAAGATATAGATGTAGTTATAAATGTTGAGAACGATTCTCAATAGTTTATAAACGTTCTAAACTACTTGACTTCTACTTTAGACTGATTATAAACTGATTTAATCAATTTAGGAGAACTAATTTATGAGTAGTGAAATTAATAAAGAAATCGGTAAGTGTCCATTTACAGGAGCAGGAACTCCAGCAAAACATCCAACTGGTAAAGGTCAAACAAATAAAGATTGGTGGCCTAATGCTTTGAACTTAAAAATCTTAAGTCAACACTCTTCCATGGTTAACCCTATGGATAAAAAATTTAGTTATAAAAAAGAATTTAAAAAATTAAACTACAAAGCTCTTAAAAAAGATCTTCATAAATTAATGACTGATTCAAAAGAATGGTGGCCTGCAGATTATGGGCACTATGGTCCATTCTTTATCAGACTAGCATGGCATGCAGCAGGAACTTACAGAACAGGAGATGGCAGAGGTGGTGCTGGAACTGGAAACCAAAGATTTGCTCCCTTAAACAGTTGGCCAGATAATGTCAACTTAGATAAAGCTAGATTACTACTTTGGCCAATTAAAAGAAAATACGGAAAAAAAATTTCATGGGCAGATTTATTTATTTTAGTTGGAAATGTTGCGCTCGAGTCTATGGGTTTCAAAACTTTTGGATTTGGCGCAGGTAGAGATGATATTTGGGAACCCGAGGAAGATATATATTGGGGTTCAGAGAAAGAGTGGCTAGGAGTAAATCGTTATAGTGGTAATAGAGAATTAGAAAATCCATTAGGAGCTTCTCATATGGGTTTAATTTATGTGAATCCACAAGGTCCTGATGCAAACCCTGATCCATTGCTTGCGGCTCATGACATAAGAGAAACTTTTGGCAGAATGGCTATGAATGATTATGAAACTGTAGCTTTAGTTGCAGGAGGTCATACATTTGGAAAATCACATGGTGCTGCACCAGAATCTCATAAAGGTCCAGAGCCAGAAGGTTCGAAAATTCAATATCAATCCACAGGATGGAATAGTGACTACGGAAGTGGAAAAGCTGAAGATACAATAAGTAGCGGAATTGAAGGAGCTTGGACGTCTAATCCAATCAAATGGGACATGGGTTATTTTGAAAATCTATTTGGCTATGATTGGGAATTAACAAAGAGTCCAGCAGGCGCTCATCAG
This sequence comes from uncultured Pelagibacteraceae bacterium, assembly GCA_902574695.1. Taxonomy (GTDB): domain Bacteria; phylum Pseudomonadota; class Alphaproteobacteria; order Pelagibacterales; family Pelagibacteraceae; genus Pelagibacter. The sequence goes on from CACGON010000001.1 coordinate 90,508, forward strand.
TGGAAGCCTAAGCAAAATGGTCATGCTATATCAACTACCCCAGATGCACATGTAAAATCTAAAAAAAATCTTCCAATGATGCAAACTACAGATTTGTCTTTAAAACTAGATCCAAAATACGGTCCTATTTCTAGACATTTCCATAATAATCCTAAAGAGTTTGCAGATGCCTTTGCAAGAGCATGGTTTAAACTTACTCATAGAGATATGGGTCCTAAAGTTAACTACTTAGGAAGTGAAGTACCAAAAGAAGATCTAATTTGGCAAGACCCTATACCTAAAAATAAATTTAAAATTAATAATAAAGACATTGATTTACTTAAAAATAAAATTGCTAAATCTGGTCTATCTGTTTCGCAGTTAGTAACAACAGCATGGGCTTCAGCAGCCTCATTTAGGGGATCAGACAAAAGAGGTGGGGCAAATGGTGCAAGAATACGTTTAGCACCACAAAAAGATTGGAAAGTTAACAATCCTTCGCAGCTTTCAAAAATAATTAAAGTATTAGAAAAAATAAAAAAATCTTTTGATAGCAATAAAAAGAAAGTGTCATTGGCTGATTTAATTGTTTTAGCGGGTGGTGTTGGAATTGAGAAAGCAGCAAAAGATGTAGGAAAAAAAATCAAAGTTCCATTCTCACAAGGACGTGGTGATGCTTCTCAAGATCAAACGGATATTCATTCGTTTGGATTATTGGAACCAAAAGCAGATGCTTTCAGAAATTATGCAGATGCAGACCATTCTGAAATTGCTGAGGAAATGTTAATTGATAAAGCACAATTGATGAATCTTACCGGTCCTGAAATGACTGTCTTGATTGGTGGCATGAGAGTTTTAGGTGCCAATTTTGATAATTCAAAACATGGAGTGTTTACCAAGAAAGTAGGAAAACTGTCCAATGACTTTTTTGTAAATCTTCTTGACATGGATATTGAATGGAAAGAGGTTTCACCAAAAGAAGATCTTTTTGAAGGCAAAGACAGAAAAACAGGGAAAGTTAAGTGGACTGCTACTAGATCTGACTTAATTTTTGGATCGAATTCACAACTGCGCGCTTTTGCAGAAGTTTATGCTTGCGAAGATGCCGAGGATAAGTTTATAAGTGATTTCATTACTGCATGGACAAAAGTAATGAATTTAGATCGGTTTGATTTAAGATAATAAAGGGGTAATTAATAATGGCTCAGGTAAGTTTTGAGGATTTCTATCAAGTACCAAATTTAAAATTTGATATTTCAAGGTTAAAAAATGATTTAGATTCGGTTTTAAAAAAAAAGAATTTCAATTCATTAGGCATTAGCCATTTTGGTGCAATACCCATAAACAGAGTTCCAAATGACAATAGTTCAGTTGAAGGGCATAACGTAAGAGGCAAATATTGGACCATTGCAGATGAGTCAGGTAAAGTTGTTTCTAGAGACATCGCTATTGATGAGTCAAAGTATACTGAGTTGATGCCTGAATTTGAAAATACTTATTTTAAAGAAGTTTATGAAACTTTAAGAAGTAGATTTAAGCTAGGAAGAGTAAGACTCCTTCTTAAAGAGCCAAGATCTACACTAAGTTGGCATAAAGATCCTGAGCCTAGATTGCACGTGCCTATTATCACAAACAAAGGATGTTCAATGGTAATTGAAAATGTTGCAAAGCATTTACCAGCAGATGGACATGTAACGATTACTAATAATACAAAATTTCATAACTTTTTTAATGGAGGTGAGCAAGCTAGAATACACCTTGTTGCGTGTGTTTTAGAGGATCCTTTTAAGAATAAAAAATGACAGAGTTAACAAAAGGCCTTTTTGGTGCTTCAGCAGATATTTTCAAAAATAATAAAGGCTCAATATTAAGAACTATCGTTTATACAATTGGACATTTTGCAATTGCTATAACAGTTTTAATGCTGGTTGCAGATGTTTCTTTTATGATTGCTTTAACTGACGCTATAGTTGAGCCTCTAGCAAACTCTGTTTGGTATTTTATTTTAGATAAATGGTGGGCAAGCCGTTCCAAAAAATAAAATTTGCGAATGATTATCATTCATTCAAAAAACCTAATAATAAAAAATTTATTTTTGCTAACAATTATCATTAGCGCAAAAAAAAGTTGATTTAAAATTTTACAGTTCTTATTGTGTTTAAATGAAAACACAAAACTATAACTGTAAAAAATGTGGACTTACAATCGCATCGACATGTTCTAAATGTGATAAAACCGTCGATGTAAAAGTTCTTGATGATGGATGTATAGTTCAACTTACAAAATGTATGGATTGTGCAAATGTGCCTGTAATAAAAGACGTTTGTGCTCAGCAAAAGTAGTTATTTTATTCCCCAAACATTTTGAGTTTGTATCCAGCCACTTAATTTGTCGGCTTTGATTTTACACCAATTTTGTTTACATTTTTTTATAAGGAGTAATTTTCCTTTTTCAAATCTAATTAGTGGTTTGGAATAAATACTATCTTTTTTAAATAAAATTTTATTCTCCATTAATACAAGGGACTTAGACGATTTTAATTGGGATATATGTATCCATCCCCCATTATTTTTATGATCAATTATTTTTCTAAAATTTTCTTTCTTGTCGACAACTTTTAGTGGAAGAAATTTTTTTTTGTAAACAAATTTTATTTGATCATCTTTGTTTGGCCCATATCTAACATTTACCTTATTATACTTAAGCATCAGGAAATAATCGTTATTTTGAGCAATAACATTTGAACAAAAAAAAATTAATCCAAAAACTATAAAAAACTTCAACATATACAATTATTCTTTTTGGTAAACTTAACTTTTCTAAAACTGAGATTTTTAAAGTTTAAAATTAAAATATTCGAGCTTAAACTTTTCCCTATATTAAGAATCTTTTTTAGAGCTTCATTCGCTTGTAAATTCCCTACCATTCCTGCTACTGGCCCCAAAATACCGTCCTCCTCACAGTTTAATATATTATCTGGTGGCATTACTTGATAAAAACATTTAAGACATGGTTCTTTCTTATTTCTAAAATTGAATGTAAAAACGTGACCATCATATTTACTTATTGAACCTGAAATAAAATATTTTTTTGATTTCAGACAAGCTTTATTGAGTAGAAATTTAGTTTTAAAATTATCGCTTCCATCAATAATTACATCATATTTATTTACAATTTTACCTAAATTTTTTTTTGTTAGCTTTAATCTATATTTAATTGTTTTAACATTTGGGTTAATTTTTTTAAGTTTACTAAAAAGTACATCCACTTTGAATTTACCAATATCCTTAGTATCATACATTACTTGACGATGAATATTTGATAAGCTTACTTTGTCAAAATCTACCAAACCAATTGTACCAACACCGGCTCGACTTAAGAAATCTGCTACTGGGCACCCTAAACCTCCAATTCCAACAATAAGTATTTTAGATAATGAAATTTTTTTTTGTCCAAGAATACCAATATCTTTAAGAATAATTTGCTTAGAGTATCTCTCTAAGTAATTTTTTTTAGTTTGCTTGCTCATTTTCCAGTAGACCCAAAACCTCCAGAACCTCTAATTGTTTCGGGCAATTCATTAACTTCTTCAAACTCAACTTTTAAAATTGGCATGAGAACCATTTGAGCAATTCTATCACCATTATTTACAATAAAGTCTTTCTCACCGAAATTGAATAATATTACTTTTAACTCTCCTCTGTAATCACTATCTACTGTTCCAGGTGTGTTGAGAACTGTAATATTTGATTTAGCAGCTAAACCTGATCTTGGTCTTATTTGAATCTCGGTATCATCCGGAATTGCAACAGATAATCCAGTTGGAATTAAGGCAGATTTATATGGTGCAATTGTAATCTTATTTTCTGTTAAAGCCATTAAATCCATCCCTGAGGACCCATCCGTTTTATAAATTGGAATTTGTGCATTATGACTAAGTTTTTTAATTAAAACTTTAATCATAACTAATTTAACTGATTGATAATTCTCTCTACAATTTTGTTAGCGAGATTAATTTTACTAGTTTTTTTTATTTCTTCAGAATCTTTATTTTTATAAAAGATTGAAACGGAGTTTTCATTTGATTCAAAACCAATTGAATTATTTGATATATCATTTGCGACTACCCAGTCACAATTTTTCTCAATTAATTTTTTTTTTGCATTATCTTTTAAATTATTAGTTTCAGCAGCAAAACCTATTACAAGTTTAGGTCTTAGTGAATTATGATTTGAAATATTACTTAAAATATCGATATTTTTTTCTAAATTTAATAAAATATTTTCATCTTTTTTAATTTTATTTCTATTATAATTTTTTATTTTCCAATCACCAACGGCTGCTGTAAATACTGCTACATCAGTAGGTAAGCTCTTAAGCGTCTCTCTATACATCTCATCTGCGGTTTTAACATTTATTACATTTATACCTGAGTCGGCAATTTGGTTTGTTGGACCAGATATTAGTGTAGTATTAAAACCATTTTTATTTAGAGAATTTGCAATTTCATAACCTTGTTTGCCACTCGATCTATTGGTAATGTATCTTACGGGATCTATAAATTCTCTGGTAGGACCAGCGGTAACTATAGCTCTTCTTTTTTTATCAATTTTGAGATTTTTAAAATAATCCTCTAATCTATTTAGAATTTCAAGTGGTTCAGTCATTTTTCCCTCGCCATACTCACCACAAGCCATATCACCAATATTAGGGCCAATTATTTCATAATTAAATTTTTTTATTTTTTTAATATTATCTTGATTTGATTGATGTTCCCACATTCTTACATTCATCGATGGCGCCAAAAAAATTCTTTTATTGGATGCAAGAGTTACCGTGGTAGCCAGATCATCTGCCAGTCCGAGACTTAATTTTGAAATTGTATTAGCTGTAGCCGGTGCAATTAATACTAGATCAGACCATCTTGATAGAGAAATATGATCCATTTCAGCTTCATTTTCATGATTAAAAAGTTCTGAGTAAACTTTTTCTTGAGATAGGGATACAACAGATAATGGCGTAACAAAATTTTTAGCATTTTTTGTTAGTACAGTTTTGACAAAAGCTCCACGCTTTCGAAGAAGCCTTATAAGTTCTAATGACTTGTATGCTGCAATACCACCACAAATAATGAGTAATATTTTTTTTCTATCTAAATAATTCATTGTTAAATTAAAATACTAAGTAACCAAAAAAAACAAGCAATAATAATCCAATAATACTTTGATTTCTAAAAGATTTTATTTCCATTTCTTTGTCTTTAAGCGCTGAATATGAATTAGAGTTTTGAGGTATTTGTCCACTTGCCAAAAATGTAAGAGCTTGGTTTGCTTTATCCATAATATTAGGTAACTCAGGCAATCTTTTAAGTACTTCGGTTGAGTCTTTTAACGTCTCAGTTAAATTTGAAATAGGATCTTTTGTTTCTCTGAGCCATTTTTCTAAAACAGGCTTAGATGTTTCCCAAATATTAGTTTCAGGATTTAGTTTTCTTGCTACACCTTCAACAACAACCATTGTTTTTTGAAGCAATAATAATTGGGGCTGCGTTTGCATATTAAACTTTTCGGTTATATCAAATAGTTGCTTTAATAATTTTCCACCAGATATATCTTTTACAGATTGGCCAAAAATAGGTTCGCCTATAGCTCTGAGAGCTTGAGCTAATTCATCTACATTTACATCTTTTGGCACCAATCCAGCAATTATATGAACGTCTGCAACTTTTTTATAATCTCTTAAAATAAAACCATATAAAATTTCTGCTAAAAATTTTCTATTTAACTTGTCTAATCGGCCCATTATTCCAAAATCAATAGTCACGATTTGTCCACTTCTGTCTATAAGTAAATTTCCTTGATGCATATCAGCATGAAAAAAACCGTCTCTTACCGCGTGTCTTAAAAAATGCTGAATGATATCAGTGGCAACATTTTTAACATTTATACCTTGCTTGATTAAGATATCTTTTTCTCTTATAGATTTACCTTCAATCCAATCTAATGTTAAAACTTTTTCACTAGTAAAGTTCCAATAAATTTTTGGTACATAAAAACCAACATCATTCTTTGTATTCTCAGCAAATTCATTTGCTGCAGCTGCCTCAAATCTTAAATCCATTTCATGATTAGTTATCTCTTTTAATAAAAATACTACTTCCATAAGTTTTAATCTTTTTGTTTTTGTTACAATATTTTCTACGATGTAAGCTAACAACATCAGAGCATCAATTTCTTCATTAAATTTTTTCTTTATATCTGGTCTCAGAATTTTTATAGCAATATCTTTTATAACTCCATCATCATTGATTTGTGCCTTATGGACTTGTGCAATCGAAGCTGCAGCTATAGGCTCACTAAAGTTTAGTATCAATTGAAACATCTCATTCCCAAGTTCGTCTCTTAAAATATTTTTTGCTTCTGAACTTGAAAAGGCTGGAACTCTATCTTGTAGTTTCTCTAATTTATTTGAGAGTTTTTCACCAATTATGTCTGGTCTTGTTGCTAAAAATTGACCTAACTTAATAAAGGTAGTACCCATGCCTTCTATAGACTTACAAAGTTTTTCCTCATCGCTTAAATTTTTGAGTTCATGATCTTTTTTAGTGAGACTTATAGAAAAAATATTTACAAGGATTTGCATTATTAACGGAGGCTTATGAATTTTTGAGACAACTTTCAGTGCATCAGATAATGCAAGTCTCCTTGCAATTTTAAATAAAATAAAAAGCTTTTTTAACATTAAATTTTCCAACCTGAATGAATAGATACAACACCACCGGTTAAGTCTCTATACTTACAATTTTCAAAACCACTTTTTTTCATTAACTCAATCAGTTGATTTTGATTTATGAATTTATCTATACTTTCAACAAGATATTCGTACGGTTCACTTTTTCCAACAATTATCTTTCCAATTTTTGGAATTAGCTTTGAATAATTTTTATAGATAAATCTTAAATTTGAATTAGATATTTTTGAGAATTCTAAACATAAAAAACGTCCCCCCGGTTTTAGAACTCTAAAAGCTTCTTTTAAGGACTTATTTAAATCCTTAGTATTTCTAAGTCCAAAGCTTATCGTATAGTAGTCGAAAAAATTAGACTTAAACTTTAAATTTTCTGCATTCCCAATATGCCATGAAATATTTTCCAAATTCTTAAATCTTTTTTTTCCTTGCTCCAGCATTTTCTTATTTGGGTCAACGTTAAATACTTCACCCTTAGATTTGACTGTGTCGAGAAAAATTTTTCCAACATCTCCAGTTCCACATCCTACATCTAATAGTTTTTTATTTGTGTGAGGGGACATCATCATTATCAGGTCCTTTTTCCAAAATCTATGTACACCGAGAGACATAAAATCATTCATAAGATCATATTTATCATAAACATCATTGAAGACATTCTGGACTAAATTTTTTTGATTTTGTAAAAATTGTTTCATTGTATTTATTATTTTTTATAAATAATAATATAGTAATAAATGCCAGAATTGCCAGAAGTAGAAATAGTCAAACAATCGCTATCAAAAAAGATTAAGCATAAAAAAATTCAAAAAATTATAATAAAAAACAGGAATTTAAGATTTAAATTAGCCAATAATTTTTCTCGTATTTTAAAAAGCTCTAAAGTAAAAAATATTTCTAGATTTTCAAAGTATTTAATTATTGAGCTAGATAACAATTATTTTTGGATAATTCATTTGGGTATGTCTGGTACATTACATATTATTCAAAAAAATAAAAAAAATTTAGTATCTAACTTAAGTTTTTATCATTCACCAAACCTACCAAATAAACATAATCACATTCACATCTTTTTTGACAAATTTAAACTAATATATAATGACCCTAGAAGATTTGGTTTTTTTATACTCATTAAAAATAAAAATATACTTGAAAAGTTTTTATCAAATTATGGACCTGAGCCGTTTGATAAGAAATTCAACTTTATTTATTTGAAAAAAAAACTTCATAACAAAAGTAAAAATATTAAAAACTATCTTTTAGATCAAAAATTCGTTTCTGGAATTGGAAATATTTATGCAAGTGAAATTTTATTTCTAGCTAAAATACATCCATTAAGAGAATCAAAAAGTTTAAATTTAATAGAATATAAAAAAATTATTTATTTTTCTAAAAAAGTACTCTCTAAAGCTATAAGCAAAGGCGGATCTACAATACAGAATTTTAAAAATTCTTCTGGCAAAAAAGGATCTTTTCAAAAGTATTTTCAAGTCTATGATAGAGATGGAGAAAGATGTTTATCTAAAAAGTGTAATGGGGTAGTAAAAAAAAAAGTTATTTCTAATAGATCTAGTTTTTATTGTAATATTTGCCAAAAATTCTAAAATTAACTTGTTGACCAAAAACCTTTGAGAAGTTATATCTCCTGAAAAATGGCAAATACAAAATCAGCAATTAAAACAATAAGAAAAAATTCAAGAGAGACAGTTATTAATAAATCTAGGAAAAGTAGATTTAAGAATGCTATAAAAAAAATGAACAGTTTGATTGAAAAAAAAAATAAAAAAGAAGCTCTTACTTTTTTACCGAAATTAAACTCGGAATTAATGAAAATCGCGAAAACTGGAGTTGTAAAAAAAGGAAATGCCTCTAGAAACTTGTCAAGACTTACAAAAAAAATAAATTCTCTTTAATCAACCCGTAATTGTTATTTTACTGCAACTTAAGATTTGCACTAAATAAAAGATGTCTTTCTCAAAATTTACTAGATCTTGTAATTTTTTTTTAAAAGAATTTTTTTTCATAAAAAAACATCGACAAAAAAATTTCTTCACGTCACGGTTTTAAAAAGTTTTCTATTTTTAATTTAATTAGATTTGTAAAATACACCTGGAGATTTTATTTTTTTTTCTAATATTAAAAATAATTGTTGATTATATTTTTTAAAGGTCTTAACTGAAATTCACTTTATCAAATCATGAAAAATAAAAATTCACTCAATAAAAACGAAATTTCAAAAATTGATTGGGAAAAAATACAGCTTGAGATGAAAAATAAATTTGGCAATGATATTTTTGAAAGTTGGTTAAAGAAAATAAATTTTTCAGGCGAATTTAATAACTATATTTTGTTAACAGTTTCAACGAGATTTTTAAGGGATTGGATTACATCAAGATACTTAGATCAAATTCTTCAAATAGTAAGATCACAAAAAGGTGAGATAAATAGAATAGAAATTTCAATTAAGGAGAATGAAAAAGAAAATTTAAATCAAAACTTTGAAAGCATCGGTAAGAAGGACTCGTCTAGTAATAATATATCTTTCATTAAAGATTTTATTTTTCAATACAACAGAATTGATCCTAATAAAAATTTTGATAATTTTATTTTAGGATCTAGTAATAAACTAGCTTTTGAGGCTTCAAAAAAAGTAACAGAAAATACTTCTTACTATAACCCATTATATATCTACGGTGGTGTTGGAATGGGAAAAACACATTTGCTTAATTCAATTGGTTTAACTCTTAAAGATACAAACAAAGTAATGTTTATATCTGCCGAGAGATTTATGTACCAATTTGTAAAATCAATCAAATCAAATGAAATGGTAAAATTTAAAGAATACTTTAGAAATTCTGATGTTTTTTTAATTGATGATATTCAATTTATGAATGGTAAAGAGGCTTTACAGGAAGAATTTTTTCACACATTTAATGCTTTATTAGAAAAGGGATCACAAATAATTATTTCTGCTGATAGACCTCCAAACAAATTAAGTAAAATTCAAGAGAGAATAAAATCAAGATTCTCAGGTGGCCTAGTTATTGATATTCAACAACCCGATTATGATCTGAGGTATAAAATTATTAAAGTTAAAACGGAGGAATTAAAAAAATATTATTCTGGTCAAATTAATATTTCTGATGAAATACAAAAGTTCATTAGTACGGAAGTAAAAAATAGCATTAGGGAGCTAGTAGGAGCATTAAATAGAATTGTATCATTTTCAAGAATTTATAACAAAACACCAAATTTGTCTGAAGTAAAAATAGTTCTTAAAGATCTTTTAAATATGTCTGAAAATAAAGTTACAATAGAGATGATTCAATCACTTGTTTGTAAGTTCTTTAAAATATCAAAAAATGAAATGTTATCTTCAAGAAGATCTAGATATCTTGTGAGACCGAGACAAACAGCAATTTACTTAACAAAAATACTTACATCTAAATCCCTACCTGAAATTGGTAGAGAGTTTTCAAACAGAGACCATACAACAGTAATCCATTCAATTAAAACCATTGAAAATTTGAAAAAAAATGATCAGGAACTTTGTGCTAATATTGATAGTTTAAAGAATCAGATACTATACAATAATTCTAATGAAATTTAGTATAAATCAAAAAGACCTACAACAATCTCTTAGCTATTGCCAAGGTGTTATAGAAAAAAGAAGTACGCTTCCAATATTGTCAAATATTTTGCTAGAGGCATATGGATCAAAATTAAAAATTACAGCTACTGATCTTGACTTAATATTTATAAACGAAATTGATAATGTCGAGGTTATTGAGGAAGGGAAAACCACGATAACTTCTTCAACTTTGTATGATATTATAAGGAAGTTTTCATCAGGAAAAAAAATCAATTTTAATTTGAATACAGAAAACAAAATTCAAATTGAGTCTGAGAAGTCAATTTTTAATCTCAACTGTATAAATCCAACAGAATTTCCACTTACGGATGAAAATTTTAACGACAACGAATTCAATCTAAACGCAAAACATTTTCTTAAGCTAATGAATAAGTGTAAGTTTTCTATATCTAACGACGAAACAAGACACTATTTAAGTGGAATATATTTTCATCAAACTCAAATAGAAGATAAAAATTACTTAACAGCAGCAGCAACGGATAGCCATAGAATGTCAATATCTAAATTATTATTGAAAGATAAAATAAATTTTGAACCGATAATAATGCCAAAAAAAACAATTTTTCAAATATGCTCATTACTGGAAGATTACGACGGAAACATTAAAATTTTTACTCAGAAATCGAAAATTAAAATTGAATTAAATAATAGCATTTTAATTTCAAAATTAATTGATGGAAAATTTCCAAATTATATTCAAGTAATTCCAAAAAATAATAAAAAAAAATTGGATGTAGATCTACAATTATTTTTGAATTCAGTTGATAGAGTTGCATCTGTATCGCTTGATAAGAAAGATGGGGTAAAATTTAATCTTGAAAAAGATAAATTAAATCTATCAGTGAATAACGCAAGTAGTGGAGATGGAAAAGATACATTAAATGTAAAATTTGATCATGAACTCGATATAAGTTTTAACTCAAGATACTTGATTGATATAGCATCTCAGCTTGATGGGGATAAAATAGAAATATTCCTAAATGACTCAGGGTCTCCAGCGTTAATAAAAGATCCCTCAGATTTTGACACAATTTACGTTGTTATGCCTATGAAAGGTTAGCTATTTAAGCTATCTAGCTCTTTGTAAATTTTTTTTTGAAGTAAGTGAAGAAATTCTTTTGACTCTAAATCAGGATTTATTGGTTCTAAAATAGACACGGTTAATGTTTTATTAGGTATCAAAGGCCCACTTTTTGGCCAAACTGTGCCAGAGTTTATCGCTACAGGCTGACATTTAAGCTTTAGTAAATCATAAATTTTTGAGACCCCTTTTTTAAAATCACTTCTGTCTTCAGGATCAACTCTTGTTGCTTGAGGAAAAATAATTATAGGGCGATCCATTATCTTATAAGAAATTTTTATTTTTTCATAAAAATCTAAATTTTCTTTCTTAATTTTATTTCTGTTTATTGAAATAGACTTAATTTTTTTTAAATACCAACCAAATATTGGTATTTTTAGTAATTCTTTCTTTAAAATAAAAATAGGTGAGTTAAAAATAGTTTGTAAAAAAAAAGTTTCAAACATAGACTGGTGAGAACATGCAATAAAAAATTGTTCATTCTTTATTATATTTTCTTTCCCTTTGATTATAATTTTTGTAGATAAGAAAAGCGTAACACAAAATTTTGCCCATAAACCCATTAGCTTTCCCCCGGTCAATGTAACTTTATAAGGTAAAACTAGTGAAGGTAAATATACAATGCATATAAATATGATCCCTAAATAGAAGAATAAATAAAATAAAAAATTTCTCATTACTTTATATAAATTCAAATTATTTTTTTAAGATTCTCTTTTTTTGAAATTATTTTAATATTTGATTTGTTAATCAATATCTCTGCTGGCTTTGTTCTTAAATTATAATTTGATGCAAGAACTATTCCATATGCACCAACATCACAAATTGCCATAGTATCATTCTCTTTTATTTTTTGATAACTTGGCATACTTAAAAAAATATCGGTGGTTTCACATATAGGACCAACAAAATCATGTATTTTTTTTATAATTGTTCTATTTTTTTTTGCAGGAACAATTTGATGTTTTGAACCATAAAGAGCTGGCCTCATAAAATCATTCATTGCCGCATCCATAATTACAAAATTTTTATTTCCAGATGATTTCAAATAAATAACTTTTGAAATCAATATTCCAGTATTACCGACGATTGATCTTCCTGGTTCAAAAATAATCTTAACTTTATGCCTTCTTAAAAATTTTTTTATAATCAGTCTATATTTTTTATAATTTAGTTTTTTTGAATTTTTATTATATTCAATACCCATTCCACCACCTAAATCAATATACTCAAATTTAAAATTGGTTTTTTTAATTATACCGTCTATTACATTCATCATTTTAAGATAAGGCTTGTAATCTAGTATTTGACTACCAATATGAACACTTAAGCACTTAATATTTAAATTTTGTGAATTGTTATATTTTTTTAATAATCTTATAAAATCTTTTTCTGAAATACCAAATTTATCTTTGTTTCTTCCAGTGGAAATTTTTTTTAATGTTTGGGCATCAATATTAGGATTTAGTCTTAATCCAATATTAACTTTTTTATTTTTTTTTTTAGCGATACTTTCTATATTTCTAACTTCATTTTCAGACTCAGCATTTATTAGAAGTATTTTTTTTTGTAATGCAAAATTTATCTCATCTAATGTCTTGCCCACACCAGAGAAAACGATTTTATTTGGATTAATTCCCGCTTTTAAAGCTCTTAAAAGCTCACCTTTTGATACAACATCAGCCCCTAGGCCAAATCTTCCAATTATTCTCAAAATATTTAAGTTATTATTTGATTTTACCGAAAAACATATAAGTGGATTAATTTCGTAAAAATTTTTTTTGAATTCTTTTATATTATTTTTCAATTTACTTAACGAATAGCAATAAAAAGGTGTTTTAATCTTTTTGGACAAAAAATTGGTATTAACTTTTTCAACGTAAAGATTGTTATTTCTATATTCCATTAAACTATTCCAGTTACAAAAAAAATTATTTTAGACTCTTTATATTCTGGGTCGGCTTTTTTTCCACAAGAAACTACTATTATTGAAAATAATAATAATATTATTAATTTTTTAATCATTTATCTCTTTTTTATATTTTTTTATCATTTTCTTAACATTGTCAATTGAAGTTCCTCCATAAGACTTTTTTGAATTTACTGAATTTTGAATATTTATAGCTTTTAAAACGTCCTTATTTATTTTTTTGTCTACTGATTTTATTTCTTCTAAAGTTAATCCTGTAATAGTTTTACCCTTTTTTTCAGCCAAATTTACAATTTTTGCTGTTAAAGCATAGGCTTTTCTAAAAGGATATTTTAAATCTTTTACAATAAAGTCTGCAAGGTCAGTAGCAGTAATATTACCAAGTTTTGATAACTCTAGCATCCTTTTTTTATTAGGAGCAAAATTGCCAAGAATCTCTCTTAATACTTTTAAGCAATTTACTAAGTGATCATATGAATTAAAAACTAATTCCTTATCATCTTGCAAATCTTTAAAATAAGATAAGGGAAGACCTTTTAAGATCGTCATCATAGAAATTAAATTTCCCAAACTTTTTCCTGACTTACCTCTTAAATATTCAAGCGCATCAGGATTTTTCTTTTGAGGCATAATTGATGATCCTGTAACTATTTTATCATTTAAATTAATCAAATTAAAAATATCTGAATTCCAAATTATAAATTCTTCTGAAAAACGAGACATATGAATTGAACAAAGTGAAACTGAATATAGAAAATCACACACAAAATCCCTGTCAGCAACAGTATCAATAGAATTTTGTGTTGGCTTTTTAAAACCTAGTTTTTTTGTGGTATAAAATCTGTCAATATTAAATGAGGTTCCTGACAGAGCTGCAACACCCAATGGATTCTCATTCAAATTTTCTAAATTATTTTGAAATCTCTTTTTGTCTCTTGAAAACATTTCAATGTAAGCCGCAAAGTAATGAGCTAATGATATTGGTTGAGCATTTTTTAAATGTGTAAATCCAGGCATTATAGTATCAAAATTTTTTTCAGAAGATTTAATTAGTAGCTTAATAGTTTTGTTTAATTCATTAATAATTTCATATGTAGATTTTTTTAACCACATTTTTAAATCTGTTAAGACTTGATCATTTCTAGATCTAGCCGTATGAACAAAACCAGCATCATCACCCAGAATTTCAAAAAGTCTCTTTTCTACACTCATATGAATATCTTCGTTACTTTCGTTAAATATGAATTTTTTTTTAATTATCTCATTTAATATTTTCTTTAGACCCCAGATAATTTTATTTTTTACAGATAAGCTAATTATCTTTTGTCTTTCTAACATTTCTACATGAGCGATAGATGCGTAAATGTCTTGTTTAAAAAGTCTTTTATCAACATCTAATGAAGAACCTACTTTTTGAAAAATTGTTGAGCCTTTTTGTTTAATTCTACTGTCCCACACTGGTTTATTGTTTTTATTTTTACTCATGATATGTAACTATACATTTTAGAATGAAATTATTAAGCTATAAATTTTTTTTAATTGTTATTTATTTAATATCAACCGTTATTTCTTTTTCAGATGAGCTAGATATTAAAAATTTAGTAATTCACAAGCAAAATAAGAAACTTGAAAATATAATATTTACAGATGTTGATAATAAATCAGTTAATCTCAAGGAATTTTCTAGTCAATTAGTTATTATAAATTTTTGGGCTACATGGTGTGCGCCGTGCAGAGAGGAAATGCCATCTCTTGACAAACTTCAAGGTAAAAAAGAATTTGATAATTTAAAAATATTAACAATAAATGTTGGGCAAGAAAGTGTTGATAAATCTCTTAGTTTTTTTAAAGAATTGGAGATAGAAAATTTAGAATTATATTTTGATGATTCAATTAATCTTGCAAAAATTTTCTCCTTACGTGGATTACCAACTTCAATTTTAATAAATAAAAATGGCGAAGAGTTTGCAAGAATAGTAGGCTCAATAGATTTTAATGATAAAAAATTTGTTAAATGGCTCTATAACTATAACTAGTCTTTAAAAAAATAAGCAAGACTTACAAGCACTATAATTGCAATAAACTGCAAAAGAACTCTGAGCTGCATTAACTTATTTGAGTATTTCTTACTTGTTGATCCACCTTTAAACAAAGTTCCAATTCCAAGAATTAATACTAAAGCTACTGCTACTAGAAGTACAACTGCAAAAATTTTTACTAATATTTCTGAAACCATTGATTGATATATATATATATTTTAAATAAACAAATATAATATAAATTATTATGACATTTTGTCTTGATACAAAAATAATTGAACCCGATAATGCCGAAAAAATAGATAATGCAATCATTTTATTACATGGATATGGAGGCGATGGAGCTGATATAAGTATGTTAAGTCTAAACTGGAAAAGATTTTTAAAAAATACTATTTTTCTTTGTCCAAATGGGCATCAAAAATGTTTAGTAAATCCAAGTGGGTTTCAATGGTTTGATTTGAGTAAAGATGATGAGGAATATATACTAAATGAAGCAAGAGTAGCTGAAAATGTTCTTCATCAATTTATAAATGAAGTAAAAACAAAGTATAATTTATCTTCATCAAAAATAGTTTTAAGTGGTTTTAGTCAAGGTTGCATGATGGCTTTAAATTTAGGCTTAACTTCCACTGAAAAATTTAATTGTGTAATTGGATTCTCTGGCAAAATAATTAATAAAAATGATTTAAAAAAGAGAATGAAAAGTTTTCCAAATATCCTTTTGATACATGGTGACGCAGATGAAGTTGTGCCTGTTTCAAATATTCTTGAAGCTAAAGATTTTTTGATCAGAAATAATATAGTTGTCAATACACAAATTATTAAAAATTGTAGTCACCATATTCCAGTTGAGGCATCCAGTTTAGCTTTAAGTTATATAAAAAAAAATTTATAACTCTTATAGTTTTTCTATCGGTTGATTATTATTTTTTTTTAAGTTATCTTTAACTTATGACAATAATTAACCAAAGTACGTCTCTTGAGAATTGCCCAGCGTTGGTATTAAATGCAGATTACCGACCCCTCAGCTATTATCCTTTGTCATTATGGAGCTGGCAAGACTCTGTCAAATCAGTTTTTTTGGATCGAGTATCTATCGTCAATTACTATGATAGGATTATTCATAGTCCATCCTACAGTATGAAATTGCCAAGTGTGATTGCTTTAAAAAGTTATATTAAACCATTATCAAATCCAAATTTCACAAGATTTAACGTTTTTTTAAGAGATAAATTTAGTTGTCAATATTGTGGAAGTAAAAAAGAATTAACTTTTGATCATTTATTGCCCAGATCAAAAGGTGGAAAAACTGATTGGGATAATGTTGTTACAGCCTGCTCGGGATGTAATGTTAAAAAAGGTGGAAGATTATTACATAAATCTGGCATGACTCTTAATCAAAAACCATATCAACCCACTACTGAGGATTTGCATAAGAATGGAAGAAACTTTCCTCCAAACTTTTTACACAAGTCTTGGATTGATTATTTGTATTGGGATGTTGAACTAGAACCTTAATTAAATCTTTTCAGATATATTTATTGCAATTTTTGAGCCAGTTTTAATTATTTTATCAAAAATTGAGTAAAGACCATCTTTTGTTGCTCCTTGCTCGTAAGCAATATCTTTGTGATGTAGCTCATCTTCTCTAAATTTAATTATTTTATTTTTTAATTCTTTTTCGTCATTTTCTATTTGATCTATTTGATTTTGATAGTGTTCATCTATAACCTCTTCAACAGAGGCCGTACAAAGCATAGCAGCCTTTTTACCAAGTATTGTTGATCCGAAACCTAATCCAACCCCAAGTAAATCCCAAAGCGGCAGAAACTTGGTAGGTTTTATTCCTCTCTTTTTTATTTCATTTTCAAAGTAGTTTGCATGTTCCCTCTCATGCTCTCTCATTTCCTCTATAGTTTTTTTCATCTCATCATTTTTGACTAGAGTGTTTAAAGCCAGAAGTTGACCTTCATATATCTTAATTGCACCTCTTTCACCTGCGTGATCAACTCTTATAAATTCTTCTATTTTCTTTTTATTGTTTTTTTTCATATTTTATAAATGTATGAAAAGTTATAAGAGAAAATACAAAAGATACAAAAGTATTTATTGTAGCAAGCGAAAGGCCAAATATGGTAAAATTTATATTTTTACAACTTATGCTGCTATTTTTTAACTCTTTTAGTAGTTGATCTTTATTTAAGACATCCAATCCAGATTTCGAGACACATATTGCCGACTCACTTAAAAAACCCTGTTCAATACTAAAATGATAAATTGCCAACAAAGTGGCTAGAAAAAAAATTATACCCAAAATAAAAAAACAAATTTTTTTTAACTTATTAAATATCAAGGCTAAAATAATAATAAAGATAGCCAGAACATATGGTATTCTTCCAAGCAAACAGAGATTGCAGGGTTGATGACCTAATATAAATTCCACATAGTACGCAAATATTATTGCGAAAACACTAAAAGATAGAATAAGGTTTAAAACAATTTTTTTTGTCAATAAATTCATTTTATTGCTTTATCATGTAATAAATCAGCAAGAAAAATGGTATCAATAATAATCCAACAATAGTAGACCATAATGCTCCTTTTCTCTCAATAAAGTCTACAAAAGGTCCCCCAAATTTAAAGGTTAAATATGAAACAAGAAAAAATCTCAATCCTCTAGAAATTGTACAAATAATTACAAAAATAAAAATGTTAAAACTAATTAAACCACTAGTTATTGTAAAAACTTTAAATGGCAAAGGAGTAAATCCTGCAAGAAAAAGTGTAATCAACCATATATATATACCACTGCCTTGGTTCAATTTTGTCATTAGATCATTAACTTTGCCCTCATAATTATAAAATTCAACAACAGACATCGCTAAGTCTGAAAAAATAAATCCAATAAAATATCCGGCGATACCTCCTAAAACTGAAAATATAGTAGCATTTAAAAAAATTCTTACAAATTGATCTTTTTTTGCCATAACCATTGGAACAATCATGACATCAGGTGGAATTGGAAAAAAAGAGCTTTCTACAAAAGAGACAAGCGCCAAATAAAACTGTGAGCTTTTATGCGCTGCAAGTTCTAAAGATTTTAGATAGAGTTTTTTATACATTTTTTTGGTTTTATTACAATTTAGGTTTTTATACTATTCTAATTTAATATAATAACTTATGCAAACTAAAGGGCGAATGGCGGAACTGGTAGACGCGCACGACTCAAAATCGTGTTTCGCAAGAAGTGAGAGTTCGATTCTCTCTTCGCCCACCAAATAAAATGGAATTAAAAAAAATAAATAATCTTGTTGAGCTATTTTTTGAGAAATACAAATCTCAGAAAAAAGATAAAGTTTTTTTAACTAATTTAAAAGACTTAAATGAAACATATACTTGGGAAAAAGCAAAGAAATCGATAATTAATCTATCCAATGAAATATCAAAATATATCGAAAAAGGTGATAGGTGTTTATTGATTTCAGAAAATAGGCCTGAATGGTTTGTGGCTGATTTATCTATAATGCTATCCTATGGAATAACTGTACCTGCATATACAACCTACTTAGAGAAGGATTATGAATACATAATTGATGATTGTAGACCCACTGTTGTATTATTTTCAAATATCGAACAATACAAAAAAATTAAAAATATTATAATTAAAAAAAATTTTATTAAAAAAGTTATATATTTTGACAAATCAGAGGAAATTAAAAATAATGACTTTATTAATTTAAAAGACATTTTAGAAAATTCTAACTTAGACAGTGATAATTTGCCAACCACCAAAATATCTAGAAACGACCCCGCCTGCATTATATATACATCTGGCACGCAAGGAAATCCAAAAGGTGTTGTATTAAGTCATGGTGGTATATTAAGTAATTGTGAAGGGGCTATAAATTTACTTTCTAAAATAATTTCTAAAAATACACGTTTCCTTACATGGTTACCTTTGTCTCATTCCTATGAGCATACAGTTCAGTTTGTTCAGATTTCTGTAGGTGCACAGGTTTTTTATGCTGAGAGTATAGATAAATTAATAAAAAATATGAACGACTGCAAACCACATATAATGACAGCAGTGCCAAGGTTCTATCAAAACCTTTATCAAAAAATAAACTCAAATTTTAATAAAACTAAAGGTTTAAAAAAAATTTTAATTAATAAGACTATCGACCTAGGTTTGAAGAAGACTAATAAAAAAAAGCTTGGAGTTTTTCAAAACATTTTAAATCAAATTTTAGATATTTTAGTTAGAAAAAAAATTAAAAACCAATTTGGTGGATCTTTAAAAACATTTGTTTCAGGAGGAGGAGCTTTAAATGTAGATGTCGGATTATTTTTAAATTCGATTGGTTTGCCAACTCTACAAGGTTATGGATTAACCGAAACCTCACCTGTTGTAAGTTGTAATCCAATTAATGACATTAGAGTAGAAACAGTTGGCCCACCATTTAGTCAAAATCAGGTAAAAATAGCAGAGGATGGTGAAATCTTAGTTAAAGGGGAAAATGTTATGCTTGGTTATTGGAATAATGAGATTGAAACTAAGAAAATTTTAATAGACGGCTGGTTACATACAGGCGATATAGGTAAATTTGAAAATAATTTTTTAATTATAACAGACAGAAAAAAAGATATTATTATTACTCCTGGAGGTGATAACATCTCTCCATCAAAAGTTGAAACCGAAATTACAAATTCAAATTTTGTTGAGCAAGCTATTGTTTATGGTGATAATAAACCATTTTTGGTTGCATTAATCGTACCATCAGATGAAAAAAAACTCTCATTTGATCAAGATTTTAGAAAAGAATTAGAAAAAATAAATAAAAACTTAACAAAAATAGAAAAAATTAAAAAATATTTTGTAATAAATCAAAAATTTTCAATTGAAAATAGAATGTTAACACCAACTTTAAAACTTAAAAGATATAAAATAATTAATATGTATAAAAAAGAATTTGAAAATTTATATTAACTTACAATTTAAAAACCGTTTATTAATCGCATAAACTCTTATTTATTTAACATTAAGAAAATAAATTAAAAAATTAATTTTTTTTGGAATCGAATTACAATTTTGTAATTCATTATATATTTGACATATGTTAATAAAAAAAATAAAAATAATGTTAACAGCGAATCAATTGGTTCGTAAAACAAAAAAAGGGAGCTAAAGATGGCTAAAAGAAGAAAAAAAGCTAAGAAAAAAGCTAAAAAGAAAGCTAAAAAAAGAAGAAGAAGATAGTTTTCTTATATAAAAACGCTTCTCATAACTTTTGTGTGAGAAGCGTTTTTTTTTACTCTTGTTCCTCCACAACTTCCGTTATTTCATTACTTTCAGTATTTTCAGTATCTTGGGTTGAACTTGTTTCAACTTTTGTATTTTGGTTTTCAAGGTTTCTTTTAAGTGCTTTATTCAATTTTTTCTGAGTTTCCTCTGTTGACATGTTTAATATAATTTGAAATTCCGACGACATCCTCTCATAAGCTTTTTCAAAAAGTTGTCTCTCACTGTACGATTGATCTACCATTATATCATCACCTTTATTCAAATCTCTAACTACCTCGGCTAATTCATAGACCTTACCAGATGTAATTTTTTGTTCATATTCTTGCGCTCTCCTACTCCACATAGACCTCTTTATTTTTGGTTTACTTTTCAATATTGAGATACATTTATTAACTTGATTAATTGTCGAAAGAGGTCTTAAAAAAGACTGTTTATTTATTGGCAATAAACCAACCGCTTTATCTTTCTCAAATTTTATATCATAGCACTGTACGTCTATGCCGCCAATAGTTTTAGCACTTATCGATTGGATCTGACCAACTCCATGTTTTGGATAAACAACATAATCTTTAGGCTTAAACTCCTTTTTTTCAGTTTCTTGCTTTTTTATTTTTTTAATTTCGGGCTTAACTTCATTTTGCTTTGATATTCGAAGGTTTACTTTTTTATCTGTATCTTTCGATTTTATTTTGTTTTTTTTTGTTGCTTCAATTTTAATACTTTTCTTAATCTTTTTTTTTGTAATGCTAGAAGCTTTCTTCTTTAAGACTTTTTTTTTTACCTTTACTTTTTTTTTTTTAAAGGTTTTCTTTAAAATACTTTTTAAATTTATCTTCTTCATTTTCGTATATTTTATGATCCTCAGGTGGATCTTTTTTTTCACTTATGTTCGGCCAGATCTCAGAGTACTTTGTATTCATTTCTAACCATTTATCACTACTTTCGTCAGTGTCTGGTATGATAGCACCTACTGGACACTCTGGTTCACAAACGCCACAATCTATACACTCATCCGGCTTAATTACAAGCATATTTTTTCCTTCATAAAAACAATCAACAGGACAAACATCAACGCAATCCATAAGTTTACATTTTATACATTTTTCATTAACCAAATATGTCATTATTTTTTATTTCTGGTTCTCTCTTTTATGTCGCCAACTACTTTTTTATCGAGATAAAGCAACCCTGTCAGTCTTCGCATAAAATTATCTTCATACATATCTGATAATCCATCAGAATATATTATGTTCCATAAAGACTCTATCATTTTAATTTTAAAATCATCATTCGTATTTTTTATTTCTCTAGTAAAATCAAGAATTTGATTTGAGTCTTGCTCAATTTTTTCTGCTTCAAGATAAATTTTTTCAAGTTCCTCTTCCTTTGCACCAAGATTTACTAAGGTTTTTTTTATAATTAATTTCTCTTTTTCTGTGAAATCTTGATCAATTTTTGCAGCATGTATCAACAATGCTGTAGACATAATCAATTTATTATCATTTTTAAAATTTTCTTCCCTTTTTTTTTTAAAAAAATCGAACATTATTTAAAGTTTATTTGTTTCAATATATTAAATGGATTATCTTTATTTTTCTTTGAAGGTATAGGTGCATTTTTGACCTTTTTTGGAGAATATTTGAAAAAAACATCATTATTTTTTTCAAATGTTTTGTAATTCATTTTATTAATCAGTTTAATAAAATTTTCTTTGTTACATCCAAGAAGGTTTAGCATTTCAGGTACTATTTTTATCTCTTTATCTTGATCTATTATTTTTAAAAAAAGTCTTTCTAAAATATCAATTCTTACATAAAATTTATCAAATTTTTCGAATCCACATATTAACATAAAATTTCTATCAATACTTTTTGTGCTATCAAAGAAATTTAAACCAAACTTAGGAGGATGTAGATCTAAATTTTTTTGGTTAAAGTTTTTCCATAATAAAATTCTTAAAGTTACAACATTCGGTTTAAAGAGATTTGGTACAAAAACATGGTACCTCCCAAATCTCACGCCAACTTTTCTTAAAACTTTCCTTTCATCTTGTTTTAATGATTTTAGAAAGTTTTTAACATCTTCTCTTTTTACAACCCCATTATTTTCATATACTTGATATG
This sequence comes from uncultured Pelagibacteraceae bacterium, assembly GCA_902574695.1. GTDB lineage: Bacteria > Pseudomonadota > Alphaproteobacteria > Pelagibacterales > Pelagibacteraceae > Pelagibacter. The sequence goes on from CACGON010000001.1 coordinate 113,364, forward strand.
CTAAAGCTCTAATAGAAGAATTTTTTTCTTTAATATTTTTTAAATCTAATAAATTTTTTAAATCCTCATTTATCTTTTTAATTAACCAAGAATTTAGATATTCTAAAAGTTCTATTTGATCTTCATTTTCTATCATATCATCAATAATTAAATTAATTTCTGGATTTAAATAATCTTTACCAGGTAATAGTCGTGCAATAGGGGATTCATTCCAATATATTTTAAAATCACTTCTTAAATCAAGTAATCCAGCTTTAATAATTTGCTGAATCCTCTTTAAAATTTCTGGACTAACATTTTGTCTTGCGGCCTTTTTCAATGATTTTATATCTGTATCTAAAGCTCCTATTTTATAATCTAACTCTAGCTTTAATCCTTTAAGCTGGCCAATGAATTGATTATTAATCATTACTTTTTCATTATCTAATATTTTTGTATCAAAAGAAATGTCCTGTTTTAAACCTTTTGCAAGAACACTGGCCCTTTTATCTATAAAACTTTTTGTCAATTCTTCGTGCAATCTGTCTGATAATTTATCTTCCAAATTTTTTGTTCTTTCTATCCAGTAATCTTGATTATCAACCCAATTAATTTTATTTGAAATATATGACCATGTTCTAACATTTGCTATTCTATTAGATATTGAGTCAACATTACCATCCATTTTATCTAAATGGACAAGTTGTTCTTTCATAAAAATATTTGAAATTCTTCCTGGCTTTTCTCTTAAGAAATTAAATACTTTTCCTACAATTTCTAAATGATTTCCATACGTCTTTTTCGCAAAATCAGGTATTTGACAACACTCCCAAAGCAGTCTTAGCTCATTTTCATCATTAAAAATTGTAAGATTTTCCGTATCTTTAAGTATTGTTTTAAGAACTTTTTCGTCTTCACATTCATAAATCCTTTTAAGCCAACTTTTATTTGGTCTTTCATCTAAAGACTTAATTAATTCAGAGCCATTTTTAAAATTTAAATTTGCATTACGCCAATATAATGTATGAATTTCATTAAACTTGTGGTTTTCTAGTAATTCAACTTCCTCAGCGCTTATTTCTCCGCAATCTCCAGTAATTCCAAACGATCCATCATTTAAATATCGCCCCGCTCTACCAGCTATTTGACCAATTTCTGCTAAATTTAATCTTCTCATTTTTCTACCATCAAATTTTTTAAGATTAGAAAAATAAACATTATCTAAATCCATATTTATACCCATACCAATTGCATCTGTTGCAACTAAAAAATCAACATCTCCTGATTGATAAAGCTCAACTTGTGAATTTCTTGTCTTAGGACTTAATGATCCCATTACAATTGCGGCTCCACCTTTTTGTCTTCTTATGAGTTCTGCAATTGCATAAACTTCTTCAGCAGAAAAGGCTATAATTGCACTTTTTCTCTCAATTCGTGAAATTTTTTTATGGCCTGAAAAGGTTAATTTTGAAAGTCTTTTTCTATCCATAAATTCTACATCTTCATCAAGTTTTTTAATTATATTTTTCATAGAATATGAACCCATCAGCATTGTTGTTTTTTCACCTCTAAGATTTAATAATCTTTCTGTAAAAATATGGCCTCTCTCATGATCTGTGCACATTTGAATTTCATCAATTCCAACAAACTCTAAATTTTTATCTATTGGCATAGATTCTACGGTGCATAAATAATATTTTGCATTAATTGGTATTATTTTTTCTTCACCTGTAATTAAAGCAACTTTACTTGGGTTAACTTTTTTAATAACTTTGTCATATACCTCTCTAGCCAATAATCTTAAAGGAAAACCGATCATCCCAGAATCGAATGAAAGCATTGTCTCTATTGCGAGATACGTTTTACCTGTATTTGTAGGTCCAAGAACTGCTACTATTTTATTTTTTTCCATATCTACTTTTTGTGCCTTTTAAAAATTCAATACTATATATTGTTGCCCACATAGAACAAAAATAGACTAAAACTAGTCCGAATCATTGATCTAAAAGTTCTCATTTTACTAATTTTTAAAAATTTTCCAAACCCCAGATGCATTTGCAATAATTTTATCATTACATCTCAAGTGACATGTAAGAAAAACCATCGTCTTAGTTTTTTTTAAAATTTTAGTAACACCAGTAATTTCATCACCTTGCTTTGATGGGGCTATATATTTAATATCTAAAGATATAGTTACGCATGGAACTCCACCTGCTGATCTACTAGCTGCTGTGCCTGATCCTGCATCTATAATTGAAGCAATATACCCCCCGTGTGTTATTTTTACTCTATTTAAATGTTTTTCATTTATGATGGTTTTAAATTCATACTCATTCTCTGAAACTGTTCTAAACAAAAGACCTCCGTTATGTTTCATAAAACCTGAGTTGGAACTAATTTGTTCAAATTGATCTGTCATAATTTATAGGATTATAGTAAATACAATTAACACAACAAACACAGCTAAAAAGAAAATAATAACCGATTTTTGTAAAGATATTTTCATAATCTCCTTAATAATTGGTGCGCCTGCTAGGAGTCGAACCCAGAACCTCCTGGTCCGTAGCCAAGCGCTCTATCCAGTTGAGCTACAGGCGCGAATTTAAATTTTTTAGTGTATATTTATATTTTATTAATATAATTTTTAAACTAAATAATAGTTGTTACATATGACTAAAAATTCCCAAGATGTAGTTATTGTTAATGCAACAAGAACAGGTATAGGAAAATTTAATGGAATGTGGGGTGATGTCCATGCTCATGAATTGGGAAAAATTGTAATTAAAGATATTTTAGAACAAACATCTATAAATGCAGATGAAATAGATGAGGTAATCTTAGGACAGGTTTTAATTAGTGGCGCAGGTCAAAATCCTGCAAGGCAAGCGTCTGTTGGAGCTAATATTCCATATGATAAAATTTCATATATAGTGAATCAAGTCTGCGGATCAGGTTTAAGAGCAATAGTATCTGCTTACCAATCTATTTTATTAAATTCATCAAAATTAATAATTGCTGGAGGACAAGAGAGTATGTCAAATTGTAATAAAGAGCTGATGATGAAAGACGGTTTAGTAGATGCTTTCAATAATTATCATATGGGAGTTACAGCAGAAAATGTTGCTGAAAAATGGAACATTTCAAGAGAAGAACAAGACAATTTTTCATTTAGTTCACAACAAAAAGCACAAAATGCTATTCGAAAAGGAAAATTTGAAGATGAAATAATAAAAAATAAAAATTTTAAATCTTATAAAGATGAACATGTTAGAACAAATATAGAAATAAAAGATTTATCAAAGCTTGAACCTGCGTTTAAAAAAAATGGTACTGTAACTCCAGGTAACTCTTCGGGGATTAATGATGGAGCAGCTGCAGTTTTAATTATGAAAAGAAGTGAGGCCGAAAAAAGGAGTCTCGAACCACTTGCGAAAATTAAATCCTGGGCCTCTTGTGGTGTAGATCCATCTTTGATGGGATCAGGACCAATTCCGTCATCAAAAAAAGCTCTTAATATTGCTGATTGGAAAATTTCTGATTTAGACTTAATAGAATCTAACGAGGCATTTGCAGCCCAGAGTTTAGCAGTGGCTAAGGATTTAAAAATACCATTAGAAATTATGAATGTAAATGGAGGAGCAATTGCCCTTGGACATCCAATTGGAGCATCTGGTTGTAGAGTAGTAGTCACTCTTTTACATGAAATGAAAAAACGAGATTTAAAAAAAGGTCTAGCGACTCTTTGTATTGGAGGTGGTATGGGAATCGCTATGTGTTTTGAAAGAGATTAATTTTTAGTGGATATATAATTTTTGCTTAATAACGCCATTTGTATCCAATACTTAGCATCTAGACTATTTTTATCGTTAATTTTTTTTAGTTTTTTAAATAATAAATTAAACATACTCAATTTATCTCATTTAAGGTTGTCCAAAAAGAGATTAAAATGTGTTAAAATTAAATATGTCTATTCAATTAAAAGTTCCAGATATCGGTGACTTTGAACAGGTAGAAATAATTGAGGTAATAGTAAAAGCTGGCGAAAATATAAAAAAAAATGATCCAGTAGTAACTCTGGAAAGTGATAAATCAAGTGTTGAGGTTCCCTCTACTGTTGAAGGGAAGATATCAAATATAAGTGTTAAAGTTGGAGACAAAGTTTCAAAAGGCGATTTAATTCTTGAGGTTGAAGGTAATGGAAAATCTTTACCTGATGAAGTTAAAAAAACAAATGATCAAATACCAAAAAATACAAAAAATTTAATTGCCGAAGCTGAGAAAACAATTGAAAAAGAAATTAATAAAGCTCCTGAAGTAGAAAAAGAAACAATCAGAGTCGCTGAGGATAAAATATCAAAAGTTGTAAGCGACGGTGATATTGATCCAATTGAGACAAAAGAATGGATTGATTCTCTTTCGTCAGTCTTGGAGACGGATGGAGGTAAAAGAGCACAATTTTTAATCAAACAATTGATAGAGCATTCATACAGACAAGGTTCAGACCTGGTCCTTTCAAGGAATACACCGTATGTAAATACCATATCTCCAGATAAAGAAACCAAATCCCCTGGAGATCAAAATATTGAGCGAAGAATAAGATCATTAATTAGATGGAACGCCGCTGCCATGGTTGTAAGAGCTAATAAAAAATTTCCTGAACTTGGCGGACATATTGGAACATTTGCATCAGCTGCAACTTTATATGATGTTGGAATGAATCATTTTTGGAGAGCTAAGAATAATAAGTTTGGTGGAGATTTAATTTATTTTCAAGGGCATAGTGCTCCAGGAATGTATGCTAGGGCATTTTTAGAAGGTAGATTAAGTGAAAAACAATTAGATAATTTCAGACAAGAAGTTAATCCAGGCGGATTATCCTCTTATCCCCATCCTTGGCTTATGCCAAACTTTTGGCAATTTCCTACTGTCTCAATGGGTATTGGTCCTATGTTAGCAATCTATCAAGCTAGATTTATGAAATATTTGATTAATAGAGGCCTTATAAAAGATGAGGGAAGAAAAGTTTGGGCATTCCTTGGTGATGGTGAAATGGATGAGCCAGAGTCTATGGGTGCGATTGGATTAGCTGCGAGAGAAAACTTAGACAATTTAATTTTTGTTGTTAATTGCAACCTTCAAAGATTAGATGGTCCGGTTAGAGGTAATGGGAAAATAATTCAAGAATTAGAGGGAATTTTCAGAGGAGCTGGCTGGGATGTTATAAAAGTAATATGGGGATCATATTGGGATCCTTTATTAGCAAAAGATAAAACTGGTCATCTTTTAAAAATTATGAACGAAACAGTTGATGGAGAATACCAAGCTTTTAAGGCACGTAATGGTTTATATGTTAGAGAGAAATTTTTTGGCAAATATGCTGAAACAAAAGAGTTAGTTTCATCTCTATCAGATAAAGATATATGGCGACTTAATAGAGGAGGTCACGACCCCCATAAAGTTTATGCGGCTTATGATCAAGCTTCAAAAAATAAAGGTAAACCAACTGTAATCATTGCAAAAACAATTAAGGGTTATGGAATGGGTAAAACTGGAGAAAGTGTAAATACTACACACCAACAAAAAAAAATGGGCGTGGATGACTTAATGTATTATAGAGACAGATTCGATGTTCCATTAACCGACAAGCAGGTTCAGGATATCCAGTATTTCAGACCTAATGAAAATTCCGAGGAAATAAAATATTTGAAAGATCGTAGGATAAAATTAGGTGGTTTTATTCCAGAACGTACTACTTATGCTAAACAAATAAAAGCGCCTCAAAAAGATATTTTTGATTTTTTGAAAGAATCTACAGGTAAAAAAGAAATGTCTACAACAATGGCATTGGTGAGACTTTTAACAAATCTTTTAAGAGATAAAAATGTTGCCCCGAGACTTGTACCAATTATCCCTGACGAAGCAAGAACGTTCGGAATGGAAGGTTTCTTTCAAAAAATTGGAATTTACGCTCATGAAGGACAAAAATATGAACCAGAGGACTCTGAGCAATTAAGTTCATATAGAGAAGATAAAAAAGGTCAAGTTTTAGAAGAAGGAATTAACGAGGCAGGATCAATGGCATCTTGGATTGCTGCGGGTACATCTTATACAAATCATGATATTGAGATGATACCTATATACCTGTTTTACTCTATGTTTGGTTTTCAAAGAGTTGGAGATTTTGCTTGGGCGGCAGGTGACAGTCAAGCCAGAGGCTTTCTAATTGGCGCCACTTCTGGCAGGACAACTTTAGCAGGTGAGGGATTACAACATCAGGATGGACATAGTCATCTTCTAGCTTCTACTATACCAAATTGTATTTCTTATGATCCAACTTTTGCTTACGAACTTGCTGTAATTTTTAGAGAAGGACTTAGACGTATGCATGAAAAAAAGGAAAATGTATTTTATTACATTACAACTATGAACGAAAATTATCCTCATCCTGCTATGCCAAAAGATAGAGGATGTGAAGATGGTATATTAAAGGGTATGTATAAGTTTAAGGAATTCAACAAAAACAAGAAAACTAAAATTCAATTAATTGGATCTGGGGCAATATTAAGGGAAATTATAGGTGGTGCCGAAATACTTCAAAATGAATATGGAATTGATAGTGATATTTGGAGCGTAACTAGTTTTAATGAGTTAGCGAGAGATGGTATGGAAACTGAGAGATATAATCTTTTAAATCCTGATGAAAAAAATAAAGCTTCATATGTAGAACAATGTTTAGGTCAATCAAATAACCCTGTTTTGGCAGCTTCAGATTATATGCGAAGTCACTCTGAACAAATTAGACCTTTTGTAAAAAATAGCTTTTATTCACTAGGAACAGATGGCTTTGGAAGAAGTGATACAAGAAAAAATTTGAGAAAATTCTTTGAGGTTGATAAAGAACATATAGTTACTTACGCACTAAGCGTTCTGTCGAATGAGCAACTGATTTCATCTAAGCCAGTCAAAGATGCAATAAAAAAATATAATATTGATACAAAAAGATCCTTTCCAAGTAAATTATAAATTATGAATGAAAAAAAAAGAGTCCCAGCAAGTCCAAAAGCTAGAAAGTTTGCTAGAGAATTGGGAGTTAATATCAACTTAGTATTAGGTTCACAAAGAGATGGTAGAGTAGTTGAGGAGGACATTAAAAAATTTGTTAAAAACGTTAGCCAAGAAAAAAATATACGAGGTAAAAATAAATTCAAATCAGAATTTACGCATTCAGATTTCGGCGAGGTAGAAATAAAAGATATTCCAAGAATTAAAAAAATAGCTGCTGCACACCTTTCTCATGCATGGAATACAATTCCTCATGTAACAAACCATGATGAAGCAGATGTTACAGATATGGAAAATTTTAGAAACTCACTAAAGGATTTGCACACTGGCGAAAAAAAGAAAATAACACCTCTTGCTTTTATAACCAAAGCTTTAGTTGCTACTTTGAAAAAGTTCCCCTCTTTTAATAGTTCAATTGATGAAATAGAAAATGGCAAAATGACCTTCAAAAAATATTTTCATATCGGTATAGCGGTTGATACCGAGCATGGATTAATGGTGCCAAAGATAAGAAACGTAGATCAAAAAAATATTAATCAAATTGCTGAGGAGCTCAAAACTACAAGTGATAAGTGTAGAAAACTAAAAATAGATAAAAAGGATTTTTATGGTGGCTCAATGACTATTACCAGCCTTGGTGGCATAGGAGGTTCTTTTTTTACTCCGATAATTAATTTTCCTGAGGTAGCAATACTTGGGATCGGAAAATTGAGAAAGGTTCATTCGCATTCAGGAGGAAAATCTGACGAGAGAATTATGTTACCTCTATCTTTATCTTATGATCATAGGATCATTGATGGTGCTGAGGCGGCAAGATTTAATAATGAACTTAAAGAAAATTTGGGTAAAAATTTTGCGTACAGGTTAGCAATCTAAATGACAAAACCTCAATCAATAATAGCTGCCTTTTTCTGTACATTTATTTGGGGAACAACTTTTATTGCTCAAGATACAGGTATGGAGCTAATCGGACCTTATGTTTTTAATACTACTAGATTTTTTGTAGGATTTTTAGCTTTAATACCTTTCTATTTATTTTTAGAAAAAAAAACAACCCGTGAGGTCTTATCAAAAAATAGAAACAGATTTATTTATTTGTCCATCTCAATAGGTATTTTTTTATTTTTAGCTTCTTTGCTTCAACAAGTAGCACTTCTTTTTACCGATGTTGCTAATGCAGCATTCATCACAATATTTTACGTGCCAATGGTTCCAATAATTGTTTTTTTTTTATTTAAAAAAAAAATCCACTGGAGCGTTTGGCCATCCATATTTTTATGTATTTTAGGAGCATACCTTCTGACAAATTTCCATGATGCAACTGTACGCCTAGGAGATACTCTTGTACTAATTTGTGCTCTTTTTTGGAGCCTGCATATTATTTTTATTGGTATTTTAGTTGAGGAGTTTGATGCTCCAATACTGGTTGGTTTAATACAAACTTTTATCGTTTCAATCTGTTCATTAGTTCCCGCACTTATGTTTGAGGAATTCATTTTAGCAAATATATTAGATCAAAAAATACAGATATTATATGCAGGGGTTTTATCAGGTGGCATCGCATTTGTTTTACAAATTTATGCACAACAAAATATATCACCAACACCATCAGCTATAATATTTTCACTCGAGGGTGTTTTTGCTGCAATCGCAGCTTGGCTTATATTATCCCAGATATTAAATCTGAATAATATAATTGGCTGTTGTTTAATACTTGCCGGTGTATTGTTTTCTCAAATTATTCCTGAATTAAAAAAATCTCAGATATAAATTATATAAAATAATATAAAAGATAAAATAACTCTATAAATTATGAATGCAAACAGAGTAAAATTTTTTATATAAATTAAAAAATATTTAATCGTTAGATAGGAAAAAATAAATGAAAAGCATATTCCAAGTAAAATTATTATATTATTATCAACAATTGATGAACCTAAATCTTTTAAAGTTAGAAAACTTGCACCAGCAATTGCAGGTATAGATAAATAGAACGAAATTTTTGTGGATTCAAATCTATCAAAATTTAAAAAACGACCAGCTGTGATTACAATCCCTGATCTACTTACGCCTGGGATAAGTGATAACATTTGGAATAAGCCAATAAGCAAAATTGACATTATATTTAGATCACTGTCTATTTTTTTTTCAATTTTAAATTTGTCAGCAACCCATAGCAGGATAGCAAATATAAAAGTTGTCCATGCAATTATTTCTATACTTCTTAAAAGGTTTATTAATCCTGTAATATATAAAATTGCACCTAAAAAAATTGTTGGTAAAGAACCAAATATCATTAAGTACAATAATTTTTTATTTTTAGTAATTTTTTTTAAATCATTCCTGAAATAAAATATTACAGCTAGCAGAGAACCTAAGTGCATTCCGGTATCAAGATAAATTGAGCCAATCCTTAGATTTGAAATATCATTAGCTAAAATTAAATGTGCAGAAGAGCTTACTGGTAAAAATTCAGAAATTCCCTGAATTGCAGATAAAATAGTTAATTCAAAAAAGTTTGAAAACATCTAACGATTCTTAAGTAGCTTATATAAATTTAAAATAAAGCGATAAGATGTTGGAATATGTGCTATGCAAAAAAAGAATTAGCTACATAAATACTGATTTTTTTACTTAAAATAGGTAATAAAAACTGTCCTAAATATTAGTTAAAATTGAATTTTCTTAGTATATACAAGTAAAAATTATGTCAAAAAAGATGTTAAAGTTTACTGATATAGGTCAGCAAAATCCACCTAAGAGAGAGATTGATCTTAGAAAAGAGGATTTTAAAGAGATCTATGATGAATTTATAAATGAAAAAGCAACCCAGCAATCAAGTAGGTGTTCTCAATGTGGAGTTCCTTTTTGCCAAGTTCATTGCCCTTTAAGTAACAATATTCCAGATTGGCTTAAATTAACAGCAGAAGGAAGGCTTAAAGAGGCCTATGAATTATCTCAAAGTACAAACAATATGCCAGAAGTTTGTGGTCGTATATGCCCTCAAGACAGGTTATGCGAAGGGAATTGTGTGATCGAACAATCAGGCCATGGAACCGTAACAATTGGCTCTGTTGAGAAATATATAACAGAAAATGCATGGGCGAATGGTTGGATTAAACCAATTAAAGTAAAAAATGAAATTAATCAGAGTGTAGGAATAATCGGATCAGGTCCAGCAGGCTTAGCATGTGCAGAACAATTAAGAACCTCAGGATATAAAGTAACAATATATGATAGATACGATAGACCTGGAGGACTTTTAATATACGGTATACCAAACTTTAAGCTTGAAAAATTTGTAGTTGAAAGAAGAACAAAACTTTTAAAGGAAAGTGGGATTAAATTTGTACAAAATTTTGAAGTTGGAAAAGACTCAACTCTTGAAGAATTAAGAGAAAAACACGATGCAATTTTGATTGCAACTGGTGTCTATAAAGCTAGAGAGATTGATTTACCCGGAAACGATTTGGAGAATATTTTTCCTGCTATGGAATTTCTTACTGCATCCAATAAAAAAGGATTAGGTGATAAAGTTGAATTATTTGATAATGGCAAACTCAATGCAGAAGGAAAGAATATTGTAGTTATAGGCGGCGGTGATACCGCAATGGACTGTGTAAGGACCGCAATAAGACAGAATGCTAAATCAGTAAAATGCCTATACCGAAGAGATAAAGAAAATATGCCTGGATCAGCTAGAGAGGTGGCTAATGCTGAGGAGGAGGGAGTAGAGTTTGTATGGCTTACAGCACCTAAAGAATTTATAGGAAAAAATAAAATTGAAAGCTTAAAAGTAAATAAAATTAAACTTGGGGAACCAGATGAGACTGGTAGACGTAAACCCGAAATTCAAAAAGATTCAGAGTTTGAAATAAAGTCTGACATGGTGATCAAAGCATTAGGTTTTGATCCTGAAGATTTGCCAACACTTTTTGGAAGTAAAGAACTTCAAGTATCTAGATGGGGCACGATTAAAACAGATTTTGATACCATGGAAACAAATTTACCTGGTGTATTTGCTGCAGGAGATATCATTAGAGGAGCTTCTCTAGTTGTATGGGCCATTAAAGATGGACGTGATGCAGCTATAAATATTAAAAAATTTTTAAAGCAAAAAACTATTAATCAAGAAAAAGTAGCTTAATGGAAAGATATAAAAAAAACTTAGATCTACTTAAAAAGAGCAATGTTTATTCTAAAGATATGGAGCATGATGCTTGTGGGGTTGGTTTAGTTGCATCTACTGAAGGAAAAAAATCAAGAGCAGTTGTTGATTATGGTATACAGGCATTAAAGGCAGTCTGGCATAGAGGAGCTGTGGATGCAGATGGAAAAACAGGCGATGGCGCAGGTATACATTTAGAAATACCAAAAGATTTTTTTATAGAAAAAATAGAGATAACCGGACACAAATTTGATAATTCTGAAATTTGCGTAGGCATGATCTTTCTTCCAAGAAACAATTTTGATGCACAAGAAACATGCAGAACTATTGTTGAAAGCGAATTAACAAAAAGTAATTTTAGTATTTATGGATGGAGACAAGTACCCGTAAATCCAAAAGTATTGGGTGAGAAAGCAGACAGAACAAGACCTGAAATTGCTCAGGTCCTATTTAAATACAATAAAAAAGAATTAAATGGCAAAAGCTTAGAGAGAAAACTTTATGAGACAAGAAGAAAAATTGAAAACGAGGCAATTAAAAAATCATTAAGTGGATTTTACATTTGTTCTTTAAGTTCAAAATCAATTATTTACAAAGGTATGTTTTTAGCGGAGTCGATATCTGATTTTTATATTGATTTACAAGATGAACGTTTTGTCTCTAGATTTGCAATTTTTCATCAAAGGTTTTCGACCAATACTGCACCAAGTTGGGATTTAGCCCAACCTTTCCGGGCTATTGCACATAATGGTGAAATAAACACTTTTAGAGGAAACAAAAATTGGATGAAAGTTCATGAACAGGAAATGGATAGTAATTTATTTGAAGATATAGAGAATTTGAAACCAGTTATTCAACCAGGGACATCCGACTCAGCAGCACTAGACAATGTATTTGAGTTGTTAAATATATCAGGACAACCTGCTCCACTTGCGAAACTTATGTTGATCCCGGATGCATGGTCAAAAAAAAGTAAAGTTTTATCAAAAGATCATCAACAACTATTTAATTTTTTAAACAGCACCATGGAACCATGGGATGGACCAGCAGCAATTGCAGGAACTGATAACGAGTGGGTAATAGCAGCTAATGACAGAAATGGTTTAAGACCACTTAGATACACTATCACAAAAGATAAATTTTTGTTTGCAGGTTCTGAGACAGGAATGATTAAATTAAATGAAAAAAAAATATTAGCCAAAGGGCGATTAGGACCAGGAGAAATAATTGGTGTAAGAATTGAAAAAGGAAAATTATTTACAAATGAGAAGATAAAAAATTATCTCGCAAAAGAATATAAACATTTTAATAATCAAATAATTGATCTAGATAAAAAAATTACAGTTTCAAATGAAAAAGCTTTATTTAAAGGTAGTGATCTAAAGAAAAGACAACATGCTTTTGGTATAAGCTTAGAGGACTTAGAACTTATTTTGCATCCAATGGCTGAAGACGCCAAGGAAGCAACAGGTTCAATGGGTGATGATACACCCTTAGCTGTACTTTCTGATAAGTATCGACCCTTATATCACTTTTTTAGACAAAACTTTAGCCAAGTTACCAATCCACCCATCGACTCATTGAGAGAAAACAAAGTTATGAGTTTAAAAACAAGATTTGGTAACTTAGGAAATATATTAAATTTTGATAATCTTACTAAGGATAACATCTATGTTTTAGACTCACCTATTTTATCTAATTCTCAACTCAAAAAATTTATAAATTATTTTGGCAAAAACTCTTATGAAATAGATTGCACATTTGAAAAAAATGAAAATTTAGAAATTGCATTAGAAAGAATACAAAAAGAAGCTGAAATTGAGGTTAGAAAAGGAGTTAAACAATTAATTTTGTCTGATAAAAATATCTCTGAAAAAAGACTTCCTATTCCAATGCTCTTGTCTGTTGGTGCTATTAATTCTTACCTAATAAATAATAAATTAAGAGGGTATGTGTCTATAAATGTACAAACAGGAGAAGCTTTAGATACACACTCTTTTGCAACCCTTTTAGGCGTAGGAGCAACAACTGTAAATCCATATTTGGCACTTGATTGCCTATATCAAAGATTTGAAAAAAAATTATTCGGTAACTTTGAATATGAAGATTGTATCAAAAGATACATTAAATCAGTGAATAGTGGCTTGTTAAAAATAATGTCAAAAATGGGAATTTCTGTTCTAAGTTCCTATCGAGGAGGCTGTAACTTTGAAACTGTTGGCTTGAGTAGAACGATTGTTTCTGATTATTTTCCAGGCGTTGTATCTAAAATTTCTGGTATCGGTCTGACTGGAATTGAAAAAAAAATAAGAGTAATTCATGATGAGGCATTTGAAAGCGAGGACAGTGTTTTACCTATTGGGGGAATTTATCGTTATCGAAAAAATGGTGAGTTACATCAGTACCAAGGTAAATTAATCCATATGCTTCAAAGTGCAGTCGGAAGTGGATCTTATACAGTTTACAAAAAATATGCTGAGGGTATTTATAATCTACCTCCAATTAACTTAAGAGATTTAATTGACTTTAGAAAAAGATATTTGAACAAAGCAATAGATGTATCTGAAGTAGAACCTATTGAAAATATCCTAAAAAGATTTGGAAGTGGAAGCATGTCCCATGGTGCATTATCAAAAGAAGCTCATGAAACTCTTGCAATTGGAATGAATAGGATAAGAGGTGCTTCATGCAGTGGAGAAGGTGGCGAAGATGAAAAAAGGTTCACCAAAATGGAAAATGGGGATAGTGCAAATTCAAGAGTTAAACAAATAGCATCAGCCAGGTTTGGAGTAACGATTAATTATCTTAATAATTGTAATGAAATAGAAATAAAAATGGCACAAGGTGCAAAACCTGGAGAGGGTGGACAATTACCAGGTTTTAAAGTTTCAGAGGAAATTGCAAGATTAAGACACTCAACACCTGGAGTTACATTGATTTCTCCACCACCACATCACGACATTTACTCAATCGAGGATTTGGCACAATTAATTTATGATCTTAAACAAATAAATCCTAAAGCAAGAGTTGGCGTTAAATTGGTTGCATCATCAGGAATTGGAACGATTGCTGCGGGAGTAGCAAAAGCAAAAGCAGATATTATTTTAATTTCAGGACATAATGGTGGAACAGGCGCAAGCCCTCAAACAAGTGTTAAGTATGTTGGAGTACCTTGGGAGATGGGTTTGACTGAAGCTAATCAAGTTTTAACTTTAAATAATTTAAGGCACAGCGTTACTTTAAGAACTGATGGAGGAATAAAAACTGGAAGAGATGTTGTTATAGCAGCAATGATGGGTGCCGAAGAATTTGGAGTGGCGACAACTGCTCTAGTAGCTATGGGATGTATAATGGTAAGACAGTGTCACTCCAATACTTGTCCAGTGGGAGTTTGTACACAAGATGATAAACTTAGAGAAAAATTTACTGGAACTCCTGAAAAAGTTGTAAATTTATTTACTTTTATTGCAACTGAAGTTCGTGAAATTCTAGCAGAATTAGGTTTTAAATCTTTAAATGATGTAATTGGTAGAACTGATCTTTTAAGACAGGTAAGTAAAGCATCAGCTAATTTGGATGACCTTGATCTTAATCCGCTCTTTGTTCAAGCTGATCCAGGTGAAAATAAGAGATATTGTGAAAAACAAATTATTAGTGATGTACCAAATACTCTTGATCAAGACATATGGCCTGAAATTGAAAATCATTTAGATAATCCTAAAAAAATAATTAAAGAATTTGAAATTGAAAACACGCATAGAGCTGTTGGAACAAGAATATCACATAATTTATATAAAAAGTTTGGACATGATAAGTTGGATGAGGGATTTTTAACTCTAAATTTTAAAGGTTCTGCGGGACAATCATTCGGAGCGTTTGCAATGAAAGGACTAAAATTAGTTTTGAAAGGTGATGCTAACGATTATGTAGCTAAAGGATTATCTGGAGCGACAATATCAATTAAATTAGCAGATGAAAGTAATCTAGTTTCGTCTGAGAACACAATTATTGGAAATACAGTTTTATATGGAGCTACATCGGGGAAACTTTTTGCTTCAGGACAGGCAGGCGAACGATTTGCTGTAAGAAACTCAGGTGCCACTTCGGTTATTGAAGGATGTGACTCGAATGGATGTGAATATATGACAGGTGGATCAATTATTATACTAGGCGAGGTTGGTGATAACTTTGCTGCTGGTATGACTGGTGGCATGGCATTTATCTATGATAAAAGTAAACAATTTGAGAAAAAAGTTAATCCAGAAACAGTAGTTTGGCAAAATGTTGAAACTGAATACTGGAAAGAGTTTTTAAAAAATATTATTGAAGAGCATTTTAAAGAGACTAATTCAAAATTATCAAATGAAATTATTAAAAATTTTGATAAGGAAATTTTAAATTTTGTACAAGTATGTCCTAAGGAAATGTTAGATAAATTAAAACATCCAATTACAACTAAATCTACAATTAAAAAAGTAAGTTAAAGTGATAAATATTTTTTGCTTCGGCTACGGACAAGTTGCAGGAAATTTTATAAATGAACTTTCCAAAAAAAATAAAATAAATCTCAGTTACACTTCCAGGTCACCAAAAAATATAAATAATACTCATAATATTTTTGAATTAAATGAAAACAACTTTGACCCAAAAATAATTGAAAAAATACATGAAGCAGATTTGATTTTAGTATCAATTCCTCCAATTAATGGAGAAGATATAGTTTTTAAACACTTTGAAAGTGAATTAAAAAAAATTAAAGCCAAGTGGATTACATATTTATCTGCAACAAGTGTTTATGGAGACCACAATGGGGAATGGGTAAATGAAAAAAGTTTAACGAAACCAACTTCTGAAAATGGAATAAGTCGATTGGCTGCTGAGAAAAAATGGATTTCAATATATAAGGAGTCAAATCTTCCTATTCAAATTTTTAGACTTTCAGGCATCTATTCAAACTCTAATAATATTTTGAAAAGACTTAAAAATGGAAATGCAAAAATAATTGATAAAAAAAATCATTTTTTTTCAAGAATACACTTAGACGATATTACAAATGTTTTGGTTGAGTCGATGGTAAATTTTAAGGAAGGTGAAATTTTTAATATATCTGATGACAGACCTGCATCCACTGAGGAAATTACTATTTTTGCAGCTGAGCTATTAAAAATTAAAATACCTGAAAAAATTACACCGGACAAACTGCAGGATGGCATGCTTAAAAATTTTTATAGAGATTCAAAAAAAGTTGACAATGATAAAATGAAAAAATTCTTTAAATATAAGCTAAAATTTCCCTCTTTTATTGAAGGATTAAAATTTATTAAAGATAAGAATTTTTAATTCATTAATTATTCTTTTTAGATTTTTCTTGTCTGATAAACTATGATCGCCATTTTTAATAATAACTATTTTTTTTTTAGCATTAGGAAAGAGTTTTAATATTTTTCTTGAATAAACAGTTGGAACTACTTCATCTTTACTACCGTGTATCATTGTTACTTTAATTTTTGATAGAATCTTTTTGTTTAAAACCTTATTTTTTTTACCATCACGTATTATTTGGTAAGTAATTGGATACTCATAATTTTCACTTTTTAAATTATAAATTTTTTTTGTTCTTATTTCATTTTTTATTTTTTTTGAAAATTTTCTCCACATTAAAAGTTCTAAAAATTCTGGTGCAGATCCTATTCCAACAAATCCAATTATTTGTTTTGCAAAATACTTAAATTGATTTAATCCTATCCACGAGCCCATACTCGATCCAACCAAAATAATTTTTCTTTTTTTTCCAATTTTTTTTATTATTTTCTCAGTGTCTCTAGACCAGATACTAATATTTCCTTTTGTAAATTTTCCTGAGGACTTACCATGGCCTGAATATTCGTGTGCTAAAAAACCAATTTTATTAGTTTTACAAAATTTTAATAAACTTTTTGGCTTATTCCCTTCTAAATCTGACATAAAACCATGAAGGAAAACTATACAAAGTTTTGATTGATTGTTTATTGATAAATATCTCAACTTTTTATATTTATTCAATCTTAAGTATTTGTATTTAATCATATAAAGTTTATTTACATCAATTGATAATGTATATTTTAATTCAATGTCATCAAAATTAAAAGTCTTACAAGTTATACCAAGGTTAGGTTATGGCGGCGCAGAAACAGGCTGTTATGATTTGGCACACTACCTACACGAACAGAAATGTAAGTCCTACATTTTAACAAGCGGTGGAGAGCTTATTAAATACATTGATAAAAAGAAAGTTAAGCTCATAAGACTACCAGTTCATAGCAAAAATCCATTTATGATTATTGTCAATAGTATTGCTATTGTTGCATTAATTCTATTTTTCAATATTTCTGTGGTTCATGCAAGAAGCAGAGCACCAGCTTGGTCTTGTTATCTAGCAACAAAAATTACAAGACGAAAATTTGTTACTACATTTCATGGAACTTATAATTTTAAAAGTTCAATTAAAAAATTTTATAATTCAATAATGGTAAAATCAGATTTATTAATAGCAGGATCAAATTTTATTTTTTCCCATATTTCAGAAAATTATAAAAAATTCTTAAATTCAAAAAAAAAATTTTTGGTAATATTTAGAGGAATAAATACAGAGTATTTTGATGCTGATACAATTAAAGATAAGGATATAGAAAAACTCAAGTCTACCTGGAAGATTGAAAATAATAAAAAAATTATACTATTGCCTGGGAGATTAACTGCATGGAAAGGTCAAGAAATGTTTATTGAAGCAATAAACTTATTTTGTTTGAATAATCCAGAATTAGATTTTGTAGCAGTAATACTGGGTGATGATCAAGGGAGAACAGTTTATAGAAAAAAATTAGAGAGACTTGTTGAACAATTTAAACTTACACAAAAAATTAAATTTGTTGATAATTGTAATATTATGCCTGTTGCTTATTATATTTCGGATGTAGTTGTGTCATCTTCTATAGAACCAGAGGCTTTTGGAAGAGTTTCTGTTGAGGCACAATCAATGAAAAAACCTATTATTGCAAGTGATATTGGTGGCTCTAAAGAAACTGTAATCGATAATAAGACTGGCCTTTTATTTGAGAGTGGAAATCCCAAATCATTATGCGATAAATTAAATGAGATTATAAAACTAGATAGTCTAACATTAGATTTAATGGGTAGAGAAGGAAGAAAAAACGTTATAAATAGATTTAATATAGAAAAAATGTGTTTAAATACTTATTCAGAATATAAAAAACTTTTAAATTAATGCCAAATATTACTTTACCTGACGGAAAAATAATTAATTTTGATAAAGTGGTAACGGGAATTGATATTTGTGAAAAGATAAGCAAATCACTAACCAAAAATGCTCTTATAATGAGTGTGAATGGTGAACTTAAAGATTTATATTTTAATATTGAGGAAGACAGTTCTGTAAAAATTTTCACATCAAAAGATCCTGAGGGATTAGAGGTTATTAGACACGATTGTGCGCATATTATGGCTATGGCTGTACAAGAACTATACCCTGGAACACAAGTAACAATTGGACCGGTAATTGAAAATGGTTTTTATTACGATTTTGCAAGAAAAGAGCCTTTCACAAGTGAAGATTTAAAAAAAATTGAAAAAAGAATGTCAGAGATTATTGATAAAGATGTTAAAACAAGAAGAGAAGTTTGGGAAAGATCAAAAGCAATAAGTCACTTTAAAAAAATTGGCGAGAAATATAAAGCCGAGATAATTGAAAGTATCCCAGATAATGAGGAACTTACAGTCTATCATCACGGGGACACTTGGCATGATTTGTGCAGAGGTCCTCATTTAATATCATCTGGCAAGATAGGAAAAGCTTTCAAATTGTTAAAAGTCTCAGGCGCATATTGGCGTGGAGATTCTAACAATGAAATGCTTCAAAGAATTTATGGTACATCTTGGACTTCTCAGAAAGAATTAGATGAATATCTTAAAAGGATCGAAGAAGCTGAAAAAAGAGATCATAGAAAACTTGGTAAAGAAATGGATCTTTTTCATTTTAGAGAAGAAAGCCCTGGATCAGTATTTTGGCATGAGAGAGGATGGAGTCTTTTTCAAAAATTAATTGATTATATGAGATTAAGACAAAAAAAAGCCGGATATAAAGAGATCAATACACCTGAAATATTAGATAGAAGTTTATGGGAAAAATCAGGTCATTGGGAAAAGTTCGGTGAACATATGTATACATCTACTACTCCAGATGAAAAAATATTTGCCATTAAACCGATGAACTGTCCTGGGTGCGTTCAGGTTTTCAATCAAGGTCTAAAAAGTTATAGAGATCTTCCTCTAAAAATGTCTGAATTTGGAAAAGTTCACAGGTATGAACCATCTGGCGCACTTCATGGTTTAATGAGAGTAAGAGCATTTACTCAAGACGACGCACACATATTTTGTACAGAAGATCAAATTACTAAAGAATCTCTTGAAGTTACAAATCTAATTTTAGATATTTATAAAGATTTAGGATTTAGCAACGTAATCCTAAAATACTCTGATAGACCTGAGGTAAGAGTTGGAGAAGATAAAGTTTGGGATAAGTCAGAGGCCGCATTACTAGAGGCAGTTAAAGCAACAAAACTTGAGTATAGTATCAATAAAGGAGAAGGTGCATTTTACGGTCCAAAAATTGAATTCGTTCTAAGGGATGCAATAGGAAGAGATTGGCAATGTGGAACTTTACAAGTAGATCTTAATTTACCAGAAAGATTAGGAGCATCATATGTTGCTAAAGATGGATCAAAAAAAGTTCCAGTTATGCTTCATAGGGCTTTATTTGGATCACTGGAAAGATTTATTGGAATTTTAATTGAAAATTATGCAGGCAAACTACCTTTTTGGATAAGCCCACTTCAAATTGTTGTAATTCCAGTATCAGATGAATTTGATGATTACGCAAAAAAAGTTTTTGAGAAAATAAACAACACAGGCATTAATTGCATTGTGGATTTAAAAAACCATAACTTAAATTACAAAATAAGGGAGCATTCACTATCAAAAATACCAGTGCTATTAATTTGTGGTAAAAAAGAAGTTGACAGTAATAGTGTAACTATTAGAAAGTTAGATAATAATAAACAAGAAAATATGAAGCTAGATAAATTTTTAGAACAATATACTGCTTTAAGTAAAGCACCTTCAAACTAAGTGGCAGATCACAAAAATTATTTTCAGAGAAGAACAAAGGACAGAGGGCCAAGGTCTAATAATCGTATTTATTCCCCAGAGGTTCAAGTGATTTCCAGTGATGGTGAAAATCTTGGTGTATTAAATACAACACAAGCAATTTCAATGGCAAAGAATGAAGGGCTAGATTTAATAGAAATTTCTCCAAATGCAAAACCACCTGTTTGTAAAATAATGGATATGGGAAAATATAAGTACGATGCTCAAAAAAAAGCAAATAAAGCAAAAAAGAAACAAAAGAAAATAGACTTAAAAGAAATTAAACTTCGACCTGTAACTGAAGTGCATGATTATACATTTAAAATCAAAAATGCACAAAAATTTTTGTCAAAAGGAGATAAAGTAAAATTTACAATTCGATTTAAAGGAAGAGAATTACAACACACTCATCTTGGTAACGAATTGATGGAAAAAATTAAAGCTGATATGTCTTCTATTGGAAAAATAGAACTTCATCCCAAGTTTGATGGAAAACAAATGATTATGGTAATTCAGCCTTTGTAGTTAGTGCTAAATTAAGGTTGTAAATATAAAATTATATTTGTATAAGTTCGCCCATGCCAAAGTTAAAAACAAAAAGCTCAGCAAAAAAAAGATTTAAAATCTCTGCAAAAGGCAAAGTAATCATGGCCCAAGCGGGAAAAAGGCATGGAATGATTAAAAGAACTAATTCACAGATAAGAAA
Organism: uncultured Pelagibacteraceae bacterium; assembly: GCA_902574695.1. Taxonomy (GTDB): domain Bacteria; phylum Pseudomonadota; class Alphaproteobacteria; order Pelagibacterales; family Pelagibacteraceae; genus Pelagibacter. Next base: position 134,480 of record CACGON010000001.1, read on the forward strand.
ACAAAGAGGCACTACGACTATGTCAAAACAAGATGGAAAAATTGTAAAGTCTTATATGCCTTATAGTTTGAGAGGATAAAATGGCAAGAGTCAAAAGAGGAGTTACAAGTAGAGCAAAACATAAAAAAGTTCTCAAAGCTGTTAAAGGTCAATGGGGTAGAAGAAAAAATACTATAAGAGTCGCTCGTCAAGCAATGGAAAAAGCAATGCAGTACGCTTATAGAGATAGACGTAATAAAAAAAGAGAATTTAAGTCATTATGGATACAAAGAATAAATGCTGGTGTGCGAGCAGAGGGATTAACTTATTCAAAATTTATTAATGGTTTAAATAAATCTGGAATCAAATTAGATAGGAAAATTCTAGCAGAAATAGCATATGATAACCCAGAGGCATTTAAAACCATAGTTAAAAAGGCTCAGTCAGCTTTAAACTAATCTTCTCTATTGTTTTTCTTAAGTTAAGAAATATTCTATTAAAATGTCTGATATTATAAAAATCAAAGATGAATATCTAATTAAGTTATCAAATAATTTAGATTTAAACGATGTTAATCAAATTAAATCAGAACTTTTTGGAAAAAATGGAAAAATATCTAATGAATTCAAAAAAATGGGGTCTTTGTCGGCAGATGATAGAAAAAAATTTGCATCAGAACTTAACTCTATTAAAGACGAACTTCAAGCTACAATAGAAAAAAAAATTAAAGAGATTGAGGTAAGCGAAATAAATAAAAAGCTTCAAAATGAAAAAGTTGACGTAACTTTACCTGAAAGAAGTTTTAGTAGAGGAAAAATACATCCTGTATCTCAAGTTATAGATGAAATATCTTCAATATTTTCTGAAATTGGTTTTAGTGTTGCTGAGGGTCCTGATGTTGAAAATGAGTATAATAATTTTACTGCTCTAAACACACCAGACAATCACCCAGCACGAGATATGCATGATACTTTTTATCTAGATGATAAAAAGAAACTTCTATTGAGAACACATACCTCGCCTGTTCAAGTGAGAACAATGTTGAGTGGTAAACCACCTTTTAAAATAATTGCTCCTGGAAGAACTTATAGATCGGATAGTGATCAAACTCATGCACCGATGTTTCACCAAGTTGAGGGTCTACATATCGACAAAAATATCAATATGGGGCACTTAAAAGGATGTTTAAACTATTTTATAAAAGAATTTTTTGAAGTTGATAAAATTAAAATGAGATTCAGACCGAGTCATTTTCCATTTACTGAACCATCCGCAGAAGTAGATATTGGTTACACGCTTAAGGATGGAAAGATAGTTATAGGTCAGGGAGATAATTGGTTAGAAATATTAGGTTGTGGAATGGTTCATCCAAATGTTTTGAAAAACGTAAAAGTAAATCCTGCAACGTATCAAGGTTATGCTTTTGGAATCGGTATAGATAGATTAGCAATGTTAAAATATGGAATTAACGATTTACGGGCTTTTTTTGAAACTGATTATAGATGGCTAAATCATTTTGGATTTGATCCTCTTGATGTACCGTCAAACTATAGGGGTTTAAGTAGATGAAATTTACGATGGGGTGGCTCAAAGAGCATCTAGTAACTAAGTTTAACGATCAAAAAATTATAGATAAACTTACAAATGTAGGTTTAGAAGTAGAAAGTTTTCAAAATCAGAAATCAGAGTTAGATGAATTTTTAGTAGCCAAAATTATTAAAGTTGAACCACATCCTAACGCTGATCGATTAAGTTTATGCGATGTCGAGATTGGTGATGACAACATAGTCAAGGTTGTATGTGGTGCGCCAAATGCAAAAAGTAATCTTTACACAGTCTATGCACCCCCAGGAGCAGTTATACCAAAAAGTCAAAATAAATTATCAGTAAGTAAAATTAGAGGTGTAACATCTTATGGTATGCTTTGCTCAGAGTCAGAGCTTAAATTATCAAATGAAAGTGAGGGAATAATTGATTTACCCTCAAAACATTACTCAAAAAAAATTGGTAAAAAATTTTTTTTAAATAAAAGTCCTAAAGTTGTTGATATATCGATAACACCAAATAGAGCTGATTGTCTTGGGGTAAAAGGTGTTGCAAGAGATTTAGCTGCTAGTGGAGCAGGCAAACTTAGAATTCAAAAAAAAAGTAAAATTAATTTTTCAGGATTACAAAATATAAAAGTCCAGATATCAAGAGATAAAAACCAAGGATGTACAGCTTTTGGAAGCTGCCTAATTAAAGGTATTAAAAATAAAGAAAGTCCAAAATGGCTAAAAGATAAAATAATATCATTAGGTCAGAAACCAATTTCCGCAGTAGTAGACATAACTAATTATATAATGTTAGATCTGAATAGACCATTACATGCTTATGATGCTGATAAGATTAATCAAAAAATTATAGTCAGAAACTCAAAAAATGGTGAAAGTTTTGAGGCATTAGATAACAAAAAATATACTCTAGAAAATAACATGTGTGTTATATCTGATAATTCAGGTGTATTAGGTTTAGGCGGGATTATTGGTGGCACAAGATCTGGAACAGAATTAAATACAAAAAATATACTTTTAGAATCTGCTTATTTTAAACCTGAATCAATAAGATATACATCAAAAAAACTTAATTTAGATACAGATGCAAAATACAGATTCGAAAGAGGAATAGATCCAAATTCAATTGAGGAAGGATTAATTAAAGCCGCAGAATTAATTCAAAAAATTTGTGGTGGGACTATTAGTAAGCTAGATATTAAAAAAAATGAAAATTTTAAAAATTCTTATATTAAATTTCCAATTGATTTATTCGAAAATACCACTGGATTTAAAGTTTCCGACAAAGAAATAATTAAGATTTTATCTGACCTTGGCTTTTCAATAAAAAAAAATAAAAAAGATTTAAATCTTAAGGTTCCATCTTGGAGACCAGATATTGCACAACCTATTGATATTGTGGAAGAGATTGTCAGAATTAAGGGATATGATCAAATTAAAACTATTATCCCTCAAAAAACAAGAAACAAACAGACATTAAATAAACAGCAAAAACTTTTTCATTTTTTACAAAGATCTGTAGCCTCAAAAGGATATTATGAAACTGTTACCTGGTCTTTTACCGACTCAAAAATAAATGATTTTTTCAAAGAGAAAAAAAATGATATTACAATAGTAAATCCGATTAGCTCAGACTTAAATGTTCTAAGGAGTTCAATTTTTTCAAACCTGGTTTTTTATTTAAAAAAGAATTTAGACAGAGATATTAAAGATATTTCATTATTTGAAATAGGACCAATTTTTAGTGGGAAACAACCTGGACAACAAGAAATTGTAATTGCTGCACTTAAATCTGGAAAAGTATCAAGACTTGACTGGATTGAAAAAGGCAGAGTTGTGGATGTATTTGATGCTAAGAGAGATGCTGTTAAAAGTTTGGTAGAGACAGGTTTGGACCAAAAAAAATTTTATATTAAATCAAAAACACCAAACTATTATCATCCAGGAAAGTCAGGTGCTATTTACCAAGATAAAAGCTCAAATCTTCCAATCGCCTTATTTGGAGAAATTCATCCAAATATTATTCAAAAATTAGATATAAAAACCGAGGCATTAATATTATTTGAAATATTCCTTGATCGAATAATTCTAAGCAAAAGTAAAATTAGAGATAAAAAAAAGAAATATGAGTATTCAGATTTTCAAAAATCTGAAAGAGATTTTGCTTTTATAATAGATAAAGATTTTGATGCTCAAGAATTAGTAAAAATCATATCTGAAATTGATGAAAGCCTAATTAAAAATGTAAAAATTTTTGATTTATATGTTGGAGAAAATATTCCAAAAGATAAAAAATCAATTGCTTTAAGCGTAACTATTCAATCTTTTGAAAAATCTTTAAATGATCATGATTTAGAAAAAATAAATGATTTGATTATATCAACTGTCCAAAATAAATCTGGCGCCAAGATAAGATCATAAAATGTCAACGATAGATAATATAAGAAATTTTGCAATTATTGCACATATTGATCATGGCAAATCAACTATTGCAGATCGAATTATTCATAAATGTGGAGGACTTACAGAAAGAGAAATGAAGGCGCAAGTTTTAGACTCTATGGATATAGAAAGAGAACGAGGGATTACTATTAAAGCACAAACAGTCAAACTAAATTATAAATCAAAAGACGGAAAAGATTATATATTAAACATTATAGATACACCTGGACATGTAGATTTTAGTTACGAAGTTAGTAGATCTTTGTATGCTTGTGAGGGATCAATACTTATAGTTGATAGTACTCAAGGTGTAGAGGCTCAAACACTCGCAAACGTTTACCAAGCGATGGATACAAATCATGAAATCATTCCAATTTTAAATAAAATTGATTTACCAGCTTCTGAGGTTGAAAAAACTAAAAACCAAATTGAGGAGGTAATAGGTATAGATACCTCAAATTCAGTTCCTTGTTCAGGAAAAACAGGAGAAGGCATTGATGAAATATTGGAAAAAATAATTCAGACTTTACCACCACCAAAAGGCAATAAAAATGAAATTTTAAAATGCTTGCTGGTTGATAGTTGGTATGACTCATATTTAGGCGTTGTAATTTTAATCAGAGTAATTGACGGCAAAATAAAAAAAAATATGAAAATCAAAATGATGTCAACAAATCAAGAATATATTGTGGAAAAAGTAGGTGTTTTTACTCCTAAGCCAAAGGATATGGACGAGCTAAATTCTGGAGAAATTGGTTTCATAATTACTGGTATTAAAAATTTATCAGATACTAAAGTTGGGGATACAATATGTGAAGCTAGCAAACCACTTAAAGAGGCACTTCCTGGTTTTAAACCAAGTAAGCCAGTTGTATTTTGTGGTTTATTTCCAGTTGATAGTTCAGAATATCAAAAATTAAAAGATGGATTAGCAAAATTAAAATTAAACGATTCAAGTTTCTCTTATGAACCAGAATCTTCATCTGCACTCGGATTAGGTTTTAGATGTGGATTTTTAGGACTACTTCATCTTGAAATAATTACTGAAAGGCTCGAAAGAGAATTTGATATAAACTTGTTAACTACTACACCTGGGGTAGTTTATAAAGTTCATTTAAATAATAATAAAATTATAGATTTGCAAAATCCCTCGAATTTACCTAATCCAACCATAATAGAATATATCGAGGAACCTTGGATTAAAGCTACAATAATTACACCTGATCAGTATTTGGGTTCAATAATAAAAATATGCCAGAATAAAAGAGGAATTCAAACAAATTTAAATTATTCAGGGAATAGAGCTGTACTTAATTATGAGATACCACTTAATGAAGTAGTGTTCGATTTTAATGATAGGCTCAAATCAATCACAAGTGGATATGCAAGTTTTGATTATGAAATAATTGGACATAGAGAAGGTGAATTAGTTAAGTTATCTATTTTAGTAAATGGCGAACCCGTAGATGCGTTAGCGATGATGGTCCACAAAGACTTCGCGCAAACAATTGGAAGAGAAGTATGTGAAAAATTAAAAGATCTAATCCCAAGACATAACTTTATGATTCCTGTACAAGCAGCGATAGGTGGAAAAATCATAGCTAGAGAAACTATAAAGGGTTTCAAGAAAGATGTTTTGACAAAAATTCATGGAGGAGGTGCCAGAGATCGAAAAAGAAAGTTATTAGATAAACAGAAAAAGGGCAAAGTAAGATCTAAGCAATTTGGAAGAGTAGAAATTCCACAAGAGGCATTTATAGGTGTATTAAAAATAAATAAAGATTAAATATGAAAATTACGACTTATTATAAAATTTTTTATAGACACAGAGTCGAAAAAGCTAACATCTTACTTAAATTTTATATTTTTATAATTCTACCATTTAGGTATCTAATAAATCTTCCTTTTTTACCTAAAGTGATTAATTTAGATGATCACTCAAAAAAAAATGAGGAATTGTTCAAAAAAGACTTAGATTATTTGTTTGAATATTTTAATAGCGATAAGGGTGAATTTTATATTAATCAGTATATGCAACCAATTAAGAAAAACAATGCGAGAATAGATGCTCATGGTTACTCAAAAATATATGAGAAATATTTTGAAAAAATTAAGGAAGATAAATTGAATGTTTTAGAACTCGGCTCTTTTTATGGGAATGCCGCAGGAGCTTTTTTTTACTATTTTAAAAATTCAAAAATTTATTCTGGAGATGTATTTCCCGACTTATTTAGATATAAGTCATTAAGACTAAAAAATTTTTATATAAATACCTCAAGTGAAAAATCTATAAATAATACCCTAGTAAAAGCTCCAGATAATTTTGATATTATAATCGAGGATGCGTCACATACCTTACCAGATCAAATAATTAGTTTATTTTTACTCTTTAAAAAATTAAAGCCAAATGGAGTATTTGTGTGTGAGGAACTTGATTTTCCAGAGACCAGAAAAGATATGAATTTAAATAATGAGCATCCTGACCTTAAACAAATATTATTAGCGATTAAATCAAATAAAGATTTTAATTCTAAATACATTAATGACGCAGATAAAAATTATTTTTTAAAAAATTTCAAAAGTATTGAAATTTTCAAAGGTAAAATTAACGAAGTAGCAATTATACAAAAAAAATGATCTGGAGAGATGGCCGAGTGGTTTAAGGCGCACGCTTGGAAAGTGTGTGTACCCTCACAGGTACCGTGGGTTCGAATCCCACTCTCTCCGCCATTTATTTTTTGATAAATATATTTATTAAGTTAATAATATTAAAAAATGAAATTAAACGATATATCTATAGTAATTCTATTTTATAAAACGCCAGATAATGTAATTAAAAATCTTAATAATTACAAAGATTTCAATTTATATATTTTAGATCAAAGCAACGATACTAAACTTAAGAAAAAAATTGCAAAAAAATTTCCCAATATAAAATACTATGGAATCTCAAATGAAAATAAAGGTTTTGCAAAAGGAATTAATTTTTTAGTAAAAAAAGTAAAAACAAAATATTTTCTTTGTACCCAGCCAGATATAATAATATCAAAAAAATCGATCCATACTTTAAAAAAAACATTTAAAGGTAAGAAGGATGGTATAATAACTGTTCCTAAAGTTAAGCAATTTAAAAATTATACAATTAAGGAAAAAAATAAAAAAATATTCTCTGTAAAAAAAATTTTAGGTGCTATTTTTCTAGCTAATACAAAAAAATTTACGAAAATTGGAATGTTTGATGAAAGATTTTTCTTTTACTGGGAAGATGTGGATTTATGTAAAAAAATAGAAAGCAATAATTTAAAAATTTATCTAAACATGACTGCTACAGCCGACCATGAGGGTGAAAAATCTGTTAAAAAAAATTTAAAAAGTTTTATGATTAGAAAAATATATTTTAAATACGGCGAACATATTTTTCAATCAAAATATAGAAAACTAAGATTAATTAAGTTTGTTAGAGAACCAATTAAATTTTTTTTATTAATGGTCTTTTATAGTTTAACTCTTCAATTTAAAAAATCTTTAGAAAGTCTATGCTTTGTATATGCTTTTATCAAATTTTTCTTCTTCTTTAAAAAAAAACGTCAAAATTGAGTAATATTAGTAATTTTTTTTAATTTAGAAAAAAAATAAATAAATATCTTAAAAACCTTAAACCATAAGGGTTTTTGAAGCATTTAACTAAAACTGATTTTATTTAAATTTTAAAAAATGTTATAAATATCCTTTCCAAAAAAATAAATGACAAAAAAAAATACAAACAATTATCAAGCAGACTCCATAAAGGTTCTAAAAGGCCTGGAAGCAGTTAGAAAAAGACCTGGAATGTATATCGGTGATACTGACGATGGCACCGGCCTACACCACATGGTTTATGAGGTTGTTGATAATTCAATCGATGAAGCTTTAGCTGGTCATTGTAAAAATATTTCTGTTGATATAAACAAAAACGGCTCAATTACAGTATCTGATGATGGAAGAGGTATTCCTGTAGACATTCACAAAGGGGAAAAAAAATCTGCTGCAGAAGTCATCATGACACAACTGCATGCTGGGGGAAAATTTGACCATGAATCTTATAAAGTTTCAGGAGGTTTACATGGAGTTGGAGTATCAGTTGTAAATGCTTTATCTGAAAAATTGGAATTAGAGATAAACAGAGACGGAAAGAAATATTTTATAGAATTTAAAAATGGAGATTCTATGTTTCCATTAAAGATATCTGGAAAATCAAAAGAAACAGGTACAAAAATTACATTTTTTCCATCAAAAGAAATTTTCTCATCTACTAAATTTAGCAGTTCAATAATACAGAAGAGAATGAGAGAACTTGCATTTTTGAACAAAGGTTTAAAAATTTCTGTAAATGATTTTACTTCGAAAAAAGAGAAATCGACTATTTATAAGTTCGATGGTGGTATTTTAGAATTTGTTAACTTTATTGATGATAAAAGAGAGAAGTTAAAAAATAAAAATGGTAACGAACTATTTAAGAAACCCATTTTTATTGAGCAAAGGAAAAATAATTTAGAAATAGAGTGTGCTTTGCAGTGGAATGCTTTGTATTCTGAGGATGTATTTCCATATACTAATAATATATTTCAAAAAGATGGTGGAACGCACCTACTAGGTTTTCGAAGTGCTCTCACAAGAGTAATTAATAAGTATGCAAATGAATCAAATCTACTCAAGAAAAATAAACTTTCTATATCTGGTGACGACGTGAAAGAAGGGCTTACTTGCGTACTATCTGTAAAAATACCAGATCCAAAATTTTCATCTCAAACTAAAGATAAACTTGTATCATCCGAAGTTAGAAATGTGGTTGAGACAATTATAAGTGAGAAACTTTCGCTATGGTTTGACCAAAATCCTTCAATAGTAAAAATAATACTTGCAAAAATTGTTCAAGCCGCACAAGCACGTGATGTTGCTAGAAAAGCTAGAGAGAATGTACGAAGAAAAGGAGCACTCGAATTAACTGGTTTACCCGGAAAGTTAGCTGATTGTCAAAACTCAAAACAAGAAGGAACTGAACTTTTTATAGTTGAGGGTGATTCTGCTGGTGGTTCAGCAAAACAAGGAAGAAATAGAGAGTTCCAAGCTGTCTTACCTTTAAGAGGAAAAATTTTGAATACGTATGTTGACACTAATGGAAGAAAAAAAAATGGTAATATCAATGAGTATAAAACTAAAGCTTTATCTAAAATGATTTCTTCAAATGAGATTATTACTTTGATTAATGCATTAGGATTAGACCCTAAAAATGATGATCTAGATCTCAAAAATTTAAGATATGGAAAAATAATTATTATGACGGATGCCGACGTTGACGGATCACACATAAGAGCACTCTTACTTACATTTTTTAACAATAGCCCTTTCAATAAATTAATTGAAAATGGTCATATTTATTTAGCCCAACCACCTTTATTTAAAATTAATAAAGGTATGAAAGGAATTTATATTAAAGACGAAAAAGAGCTAGAAAGATATATTTTAAAAAACTCAAAAGAGCTTAATAAATTCAAAAAAGGATCAAAAGAATTTGAGAGAAATTTATCTATTGAAAAATCAAAATTAAATATACAAAGATTTAAAGGACTAGGGGAAATGAACCCTGATGAGCTTTGGAGTACAACCCTTAATCCAGAAACTAGAAATTTATTAAAAGTGGAATATTCAAAAGATATTAAGAAGGATCATCAGATAATACATACTCTAATGGGAAATGATGTAGCATTAAGAAAAGATTTTATTATATCAAATGCTATAGATGTTCTTAATCTCGATATATAGTTTATGAAGTTTTTTGAAACTTCTAAAATTTACTCACTCAATAGACTTCAATATATAAGATTAAGATGGATTGCTATAATTGGACAGCTTGCAACAATTAATTTAGTCAAATTTGTTTTCGATTTTGAATTTGATTATATTCTATCAAATTTCATAATATACCTTGGGGCATTAAGTAATTTATTCTTAATTTATTATTATAAGAAAAACCAAATTACCGATCGATCTTCTTTTATTTTCTTATGCATTGATATTTTTCAACTTAGTTTTTTACTTTATCTTACAGGCGGTATAGTTAATCCTTTTTGTATTTTTATAATAATTCCAAGTATATTCTCATCTATATATTTAGGAAAAAAATCTAGTATTTTACTAGTTTTAATAACAGTTTTTTCCATAATTCTTATAACATTTTTTAATAAAGATTTACCGTCGCCACTAAACTATCATTTCCATGTAAGTGATTATTACTATTATGCAATTCCTGTAGCACTTATAATAGCTCTAATTTTTTTAAATTTTTTTTCAATATCCTTTGGCACAGAAAGAAAAAAAAGAGAAAGTGCATTAAATAAAATGGAAGCTATTATTGCAAAAGAACATGAGCTAGTTTCTCTTGGAGGACAAGCAGCTGCTGCAGCCCATTCTCTTGGAACACCACTTTCAACAATTAAAATCATTTTATCAGATCTTGAAAAGGAGTTTAAGCAACATAAAGATATAAATTTATTATCTAGCCAAGTAGATAGATGTATAGCAATTTTACAAAAGCTTAGTATGAACCCTAGTACTGATGATGAATTTTTAGATCAAAATATATCACTAAAAGATTATTTGATTCAAATCATAAGATCTTTCGAAGAAATAAGTAAAAAAGAATTTATTTTAATTTCCGATCAGTATAATAATCCGATTAATATTCCAAGATTGACTGAAGTCATTTTTGGACTAAGAAATTTCATAGGCAATGCAAATAAGTTTTCTAAAAAAAGAATATTCATAAATATAAAAAGTGATAACTACGAAACACGAATTAAAATTGAGGATGATGGAAATGGATTTGCAAAAGATATTATCCATAAGTTAGGAGAGCCATATCTAAAAGGATCAAGCTCAAGTAACAAGATCGGTTTGGGACTTGGAATATTTATTGGTAAAACTTTACTAGAAAAAAATTTTGCTACGATAAAGTGTAGGAATTCAAAAATAAGATCTGGAGCCGAGATTTCTATTATATGGAAAAATAAAGATCTTAAATCTTTAAATTAATTAAGTTTTTTTTTATCATTGAATAAAAAACTTAATTGATTGATCATAACATCACCAAGCTCTTGCACATCTGTTATTTTGATTGCCTTGGAATAGTATCTTGATACATCATGACCAATTCCTATTGCAAGTATTTCAATGTCACTTTTATTTTCAACAAATTTGACTGTTTTTTTTAAATGTTTTTCAAGGTAATCTCCATAGTTAACACTTAAAGTGCTGTCATCTACTGGCGCTCCGTCAGAAATTACCATTAATATTTTTCTTTCTTCCTTTCGTTTTTGTAATCTGTTAAATGCCCAATAAATTGCCTCTCCATCAATGTTTTCTTTAAGCAATCCTTCCTTAAGCATTAATCCCAAATTATTTTTGGATACTCTCCATTGAGAATCAGCGCTTTTATAAATTATGTGTCGTAGATCGTTTAGTCTTCCTGGATTTTTTGGTTTATGTTTTTTATTCCAGCTCTCTCTTGATTGACCGCCTTTCCAATTTTTTGTAGTAAATCCAAGTATTTCCACTTTGACCGCACACCTTTCCAAGGTTCTTGATAAAATATCAGCACATATTGCGGCAATTGTAATTGGTCTACCACGCATAGAGCCAGAGTTATCAATTAACAGAGTTACAACTGTGTCTTTAAACTCAAAATCCTTTTCTTTTTTAAAAGATAAAGAACTATATGGGTCCATTATTATTCTTGTTAGTTTTGATGTATCTAACAATCCCTCTTCCAAATCAAATTCCCATGCTCTTTTTTGACTAGCTAACAACTGTCTTTGTAACTTATTAGCTAGCTTTGTAATCAAATCTTGAAATGCTACTAATTGTTGATCCAGATTCTTTCTTAACTTCGATATTTCCTCTAAGCTTTCTAAATTTTCTGCTTTAGCTATTTCGTCAAATTCTTTAGTAAATATTTTATAATCTTTATCATTAAATTCTGATGCATGTTTTTGAATAACAGTCTCACTATTTTGTTTTTCTGAATCTGTTTCAGCTACTTGTTTATCAATTTTATGATCATTAAAATCATAATCTAACTCAAAACCTTCTTGATTTTCCTCGTTTTGTTGATTTTCCTGACTACCATCCGAGTCTGGTGACTGATCATCTTGGTTTTCATCAGTTTCGTTATTTGAATTTTTTTGGTCTTCTTGATTTTTATCTTTATCACTATCGTCAAAGATATCTAAGTCTTGTAATATTTCTGATATTTTTGAATTATATATTTCTTGATTTTCTAAATTATCTAATAAAAACTTTAAGTGGCTCTTAAGCGACTTGTCAAAATCATTTTCCCAAAAATTAAGAATCTTTTCATTTACAGCATTAAGGTTAATATTAAATAAATTTTTTAACATATATATTTCAAAAGCCTCATTTACACTTACATCCTCTTTAGTTATAGATTGATTAATTTTTTTTGAATACAATTCATTAATATAATTTTCCTTTAAATTTAATCCAACACCTTTCAATATCTTTGAACCTAACATTTCACATCTAAATTTTTCTGATAAATCATATAAGGACTGATATGAAAAATTTTTTGGAAGATTTTTTTGATAAATTTCAGCGTTTGAAAATTTTTTTTTTAAAGCTTTGGAGTCGCTTACAGCCCTATATTTAATAAAATCATTTTTACTTTCTAGCTTTTCAAGTTCAAGTAAATCTAAAACTGAATTTTTTTTATCTTTTATACTTTTATTAATGCTGAAGTCATCTGAAATTGCTTTTGCTGTAGATAAAAGAGCTAACTTAAATTTTTCTTTAATATTATTCTCTTTACTCATTTAATTTTGAACATTAATCAAAGACTCTGGTAGTTCCTCACCAAAACATCTTTGATAATATTCTGCAATGATATTTCTCTCTATCTCATCACATTTATTTAAAAAAGTTACTCTGAAAGCATAGCCAGTGTTTTTAAATATTTCTGAATTTTCAACCCAATGCAAAACTGTTCTAGGACTCATTACCGTAGAAATATCTCCTGCAATAAAACCTTTTCTCGTAAGCGTTGCTACTTTAATCATATTTGCAATTTTTTCTTTACCTTTTGTGTTATTAAAATTTTTATTTTTTGCGAGTATTATTTCCATTTCTTTTTCTAGGCTCAGGTAATTTAACGAGGTAACAATGTTCCATCTATCCATTTGACCTTGATTTATCTGTTGCGTCCCATGATATAAACCTGTTGTATCCCCCAAACCAACAGTGTTCGACGTCGCAAATAATCTAAAATATTTATTTTGTTTAATAACTTTATTTTTATCTAGTAATGTAAAATTTCCATCCGCCTCCAACACTCTTTGTATTACAAACATAACATCTGGTCTTCCTGCATCGTATTCATCAAAAACTAAAGCTACAGGATTTTGAATAGACCAAGGCAAAATACCTTCTTTGAATTCTGTTATTTGCTTACCGTCCTTAATAGTAATTGCATCTTTACCTATTAAATCAATTCTACTTACATGACTATCTAAATTAATTCTAATACATGGCCAATTTAATCTTGCAGCAACTTGTTCTATATGTGTAGATTTTCCTGTACCATGATATCCCTGAACTAAGACTCTTTTGTTGAATGAGAAACCAGATAAAATTGCAAGTGTTGTATCTCTATCAAAAATATAATTTTTATCTATATCAGGTACGTAATCATTTTTTTTTGAAAAAGCCTCTACTTCAATCTCAGAATCAATACCAAAAGTTTGTTTTACTGAAAGTTTAATATCAGGTTTTATATTTAAATTACTTATCAATGTTTTTCCTATATGTATTTTTTAATTGTGTGTACGCTAAAGTAATTAACTTTAACTTTTCCTCATAAGTTTTATCTCCAGAATTAATATCAGGGTGAAATCTTTTAACAAGTTTTTTAAACTTCTGCTGTATTTTGTCCCATTTAAGACCCACAGAAATACCTAATACTGCGAAAGCTTTAATATCGTTGTTATCAAATTTTAAATTTTCATTACTTTTTAAATGTTTTTTTAATCTTATATCGTCGAAGCCATCGTTCAGCACATTATTCCACAGTACTTTAAAAAAGTTATCTGATGAGCTGAAGCCCTGTGTTGGTTTATGCCAAGTCATATCACTTTTTAAAAAATTAATTACTTCTTTATCTGTCATTCCAGAAAAATAATTCCAATTTTTATTAAATTCTTTTACGTGTTTAAGACACAATAATCTGAAATTTTTACTATTATCTTTTTCTATTGGGGCTTTATACTCCCCTATTTCAAAGCAATTATTCCAATCACAAATTGTTTTCATAATGTATAATAATATATAATTTTTTATGGATATAAAAACACTTAATTCTAAAATTAAAAAAAAAATTTTAGCAAATATTTCATGTAGTTCTATTTTAATAGAAGACAAAACATTTTTGCATATAAATCATAAGAGTCATGATAAAGATAAATTTCATTTAAAAATAATTATTGAGTCGAAAGAATTGAGTTCTTTAAATAAAATTGATTCTAATAAAAAGATTTATCAAATCTTATCAGTGGAAATTAAACAATATATACATTCTATTCAAATTCAAATACTATAAATTTGGCTTCTTATGAATTTAGATATTTCTTTTTGGTGAAAAAAATTATCATATGAAACTTTACCAATTTTATTAATTAATATTAAATTTATCTTATCGCTATTATTTTTTTTATCATTTTTCATATATTTTAAAAGTTTTTTAGCATCTTTAATTTTAAAATAATTTCTCACTTTTAAAGATTTATCAATTTCTGAAATATGTTTGCTTATAAGTCCAAATTCTTTTTGGCTTAGTAAGTTTTTTTGTTTACTAAATTCTGAAGCGCTATTAATACCTAGTAATACTGCCTCTCCATGATTCAGTTTTCCCGAGTATTTAAAGCTCGCCTCGTAAGAATGTGCAAATGTATGTCCTAAATTAAGTTTTTTTCTCAAATTTTTCTCGTTCTCATCTTTTTCAACAATATTTTTTTTAATAAGGCAGCTTTTATAAATTGCTTTATTTATAAATGGTTTTTTTAAATTAATTATTTTTTTTTTATTTCTAATTAAAAAATCAAAAAATTTTCTGTCTGCTATAATTGAATGTTTAAAAATTTCAGCATAACCACATATTATCTCCCTCTTTGGTAGGTATTTCAAAAAATCTATATCCGATATAACAAGATTTGGTTGATAAAAAGATCCAATTAAATTCTTACCAAACTTGCTGTTAATTCCTGTTTTTCCACCTATGCTACTATCTACTTGAGCTAAAAGTGTAGTGGGAATATTAATTAGTTTTAATCCTCTTTTAAAAATACTTGCAGCAAATGCAGAAACATCTCCCACAATTCCTCCTCCAACAGCAATCAAGCAATCACTTCGGTTAAAATTATTTTTCAGCATTACTTTAAGAATATTATTGACATTTTTTTTGGTTTTTATTTTTTTCACTTGAGTAAAATTTAAATAGAACACAATTTTTTTTGAAATTTTTTTTTAATAAGTGAATTTTTTTTAAAGGAACTTTACTATCATAGACAATTAAGAATTTTTCTGAGTTGATCGAATATTTTTTTAAAATTAAGCCAATTTTACTTATAAGACTAGAACCAACTAAAATGTTATAATTTGAATTTTTAGTATTTATTAATATTTTATTTTTCATATATTTTTAAAATTTTTTTTAATATTTCATATTTAGTTAATTTATCACAACTTATTCTAAACTCAGCCATTGAATATAATTTTGATCTACTTTCTATTAAGTTCACTAAATCTCTTTTATCTAAATTGTAAGTGATTGGTCTTTTTCGACTTTTTTTTAATCTAGATATCAAAGTATATTTATTCCATTTTAGCCAAATAGAAATGTCATTTTTGAGAATTCTTGATCTAATTTTATCATTTAAAAAAGCACCTCCACCCAAAGCGATAATATTGTTAGACATTTTTAGAACATTTAAAGTAGTTTTCTCCTCAATTTTTCTGAAAAAATCCTCACCCTTCTTTTCAAAGATATTAGAAATTGTTAATCCGAGTTCCTTTTCTATCAGCTTATCTATGTCATATAGTTTTAATCCAGTCTCCCTAGCAAGTGAGTGGCCTATAACTGATTTCCCAGATCCAGGCATACCTAATAAAACGAGGTTTTTTTTCATATAAATAAATATCTATGTTGAAAAAACATAATATTGTCTTATTTTGATTTATTATAAAAACGTTATATGTATTTTCAAAAAAAGCAAGCAATTGGTAAATCAAACTTCTTAATAAAACTAATTATAAAAATTGTTTTAGTATTATTTTTATTTTTTATAATATTGCTTTTGGTAGATCAAATAAATTTTCCATCTCCCAATAAAAAAATTGAAAAAATTATACCAAATGAAAATCTTAAGATTATTAAGTAAAGTTTTTCTTACAAAAATTTTTATCATATTATCTATTCAAAGTATTTTTGCAAACGAGCCTGAAGATATTTGGAATATTAATAATAATTCGAATAACATTAACGGACAAAAAGAGAAAAATTTAAGCGATGCAAAAGATCCAACTTCAGTGATTACTGGAATAAAAAATTCATCTCAAAATACAATTGAATTAGAGGACAATATTAAAATAGATAGTAGAGAATATCTAGTTGGTTTATTTGATCCAGCTGAAAATGATTTAACATTAAATATGTGGGAATTATCTGATGGTGAAAAAATAAATAATATAATAAAAAAAATAAATAAACTTAATTTGTCAAATGACGCTAAAGATTTGTATAATAAATTAATTCTTACAAATGCCTTACCGCCTAAGAAAAATTTTGAGACAGAAAAATTTATTGATCTCAAAACAAACTGGTTAATTAAAAATAATGACTTAGAATTGATAAATCAATTTATTTTAAAAAATTCATATGAAATAGATAATAAACTTCTAAAATATTATTTAGATCAAAATCTATCTAATAATAACCTGAATAAATCTTGTGAAATTCTTTCTAAAATAAATCTTAAAAACTCAGAAGATTATATATCAAAATTTTATATTTATTGTTTAATTCACAAAGACCAAAAAGAAATTTCTCAAATCCAATTTGATTTGTTAAAGGAAAGTGGTTTTGATGACAAGTTTTTTGAAAAAAACAATTTGAATATTTGATGGGTTTTAGCGAGCCCACAGACTCTGATATTTCAGAAAAAAGTATTTTACATTTTCATTTATCACACAAAAATAACCCAGAGTTTAAATTTACTCCTAGAGAAGATACAAATAGGCTAATTTGGAAATATTTACGAAATAACAATTTACTATTAAATTTAGATGAAATTGAACTTGAGGAGGATGATAAAATTATCTCTATTGAAAAAGAGACACATAATGGAAATTATTCCGAAATTGACTTATTAAATTTATATACAAGGTATAAATTTAGTATAAATCAACTCATTTCCATTGAGGACTCATATAAATTGCTATCTGAAAATCAATCACGAGCACTTCTATATCAAGGTTATTTAATTTCAAAAGATGTACCTTCAAGAATCAAAATCATTAAGTTACTCAAAGAAAGTTTTGAAAAAAGTGGAATTGGAAAAGCATTGGATGAGCAGCTTGTTATAATGTTAGAAAGTCTAGATGAAAAAGAGATTCCATCAGATTATTTAAATTTTTATAATTATTATCTTGCAGATAAAAGAAACAAAAATAAAAAAATCAAAATTAATAATAAGATAATACATCAATCAAGATTAGTTAAGTATTTTTTCAGACAATATGGATATTTTGAAAGCAGAAAAAGAGCTTAATAAAATGTTAAAAAAAATTAAAAAAAACCAAAAATATTATTTTTCCACAAAAGATTTGATTGTTATTGAGGCATTGCTATCTGATGGTGTGGAAATTTCTGAAAAAAATAAAGAACACTTTGAACTCGACAGTGCAAATATACCAACAGATATACAAGTAATGATAAATGACGGAGAGATAGCAATGATATTGTTGAGATTAGTTGAAATTATAGGAGAAGACAATTTAAAAGATTTAGGAACTGAAAGTCTTTATTTCATTATATCCACACTTAACAAATTAGGCATAGACAAAATTAGAAATGATATAATTTTAAAAACTATTCCTTTAAAAGCATAAATTATTAATTAAAATATTACGATGTCTTTAAAAAAATTAATTACTGTACCTGATGAAATTCTAAGA
Source organism: uncultured Pelagibacteraceae bacterium (assembly GCA_902574695.1). Classification (GTDB taxonomy): domain Bacteria; phylum Pseudomonadota; class Alphaproteobacteria; order Pelagibacterales; family Pelagibacteraceae; genus Pelagibacter. The sequence continues at coordinate 152,731 of CACGON010000001.1, forward strand.
AAAACTTCAGATCCTGTTGAAAATATTGGCCAAAATGAAAAAAACCTTATTAATGACTTATTTGAAACCATGTATCACAATAATGGTATCGGCTTGGCAGCAATACAAATAGGCATCCCTAAAAGAATATTAGTTTTTAGATGTATCAAAAAAAAGATGAAAAAAAGAATCCATTATGTTTTATCAATCCAGTAATTAAAAAACAAAGTGATGAGAAATCTTCATACGAGGAAGGGTGTTTAAGTTTACCTGATACATTTATTGAGATTGAAAGACCAAAATTATGTTGGGTTGAATATGTTGATGAAAAAGGAAGCAAAAAAGAAATGAAATGTGATAATCTTTTATCAACTTGTTTGCAGCATGAAATTAACCATTTAGATGGTAAGTTAATTATTGATTTTTTATCAAAATTAAAAAGAGATATAATTATAAAGAAACTTTCTAAAAATAAACAAGACCTTGATAGAATAGTTGTCTAAAAATGCTGAAAAAAATTATTTTCATGGGAACACCAATTTTTTTCTGTTCCAATACTTAAATCTTTATATCAAAATGGATATCCTTTGGCTGCCGTATACACCCAGGCTCCACAAAAATCTAATAGAGGAATGAGGGTTACCAAATCACCTGTCCATAATTTTGCTGAAACTATTTCTTTGGATGTAAGAACACCTATTACCCTTAAAAATAACAAAGAAGAGTATGATTTTTTAAAAAAAATAAATGCTGATTTAGCATTGGTAGTTGCATATGGTCAAATAATTCCAGAAAATTATTTAAGTTTAACCAAAAAAGGTTTTATTAATATTCATGCATCCTTACTTCCCAAATACAGAGGCGCAGCTCCAATTCAAAGGTCTATTATGAATTTAGAAAAACAAACTGGAATAAGTATTATGAAAATAAATTCAAAATTAGATGAAGGCCAAGTATGTAATGCTTACAAAATTGATATAGATCAAAAAGATAATTCGGATGAGTTATCAGACAAATTGTCTGCAATTGCAGCAGAAAAAATACTAGACGATATTGATAATATACTTGAAGATAAGGCAATTTTTAAAGACCAAGACCATAAACAAGCTAGTTATGCAAAAAAAATTGACAAAAAAGAGGGTAGTATTGACTGGAATATGCCAGCAAAGAATATAATTGGAAAAATAAATGGTTTAAATGGAGCATATTTTTTTTTTAAAGGAGCGAGATATAAAATTCTTAGAGCAGAACTGAACAACTCTGTTGGCAAACCAGGTGAAATTATTGGAGATAGTTTAGAAATTGCTTGTAAGGAAAATTCCATAAAAGTACTAATGATTCAAAGAGAAGGTAAAAATCCTCAAAAAACTGCAGAATTTTTATTAGGTTCGCAAATAAAAAAAGGTCTTTTTTTTAAATAATGTTTAGATATCAAATTTTAATTGAGTATGAGGGTTCAAAATTTATCGGATGGCAAACTCAAAAAAAAGGAAATTCGGTACAAAAATCAATTGAAAAAATACTTTCAAAATTACTTAAGGAAAAAATAAATGTAATAGGAGCCGGAAGAACAGATGCAGGAGTACATGCTCTTGAGCAGTCTGCGCATTTTGATGTAAAAAAAATTATAAATAATAAAAAAAAATTAATGAATTCATTAAATTATTTTTTAAAAAAAAAATTAATATCGATTATTTCAATAATTAAAAGAAATAATTCATTCCATGCAAGATATTCTGCAAAGTTTAGAATTTATAAATATATTATATTCAATAGAGAAAGTAATCCATCAATTTTTATTAATAGGGGATGGCATATCAAAAATAAAATATATATGGATACTATAAAATTAGGTGCAAAGTTATTAGAGGGAAAAAAAGATTTTTCAACGTTTAGGGCTTCAAAGTGCAATGCAAAGAGTCCAATCAGAACTATAAACTATGTAAAAGTAAAAAAAAGAAAAAACCAAATTGAGCTAGAATTTAAATCACAGTCCTTTTTACAACAGCAAGTAAGATCTATGGTTGGATGTTTGAAAGTTCTAGGAGAAAAAAAATGGAACATAAAAAAATTTAAAGCTGTTTTGGTTTCAAAGAAAAGGAAATTGTGCGCTCCACCAGCACCACCGTATGGATTATTTCTAGAAAAGGTTATCTACTAATCCGTAAGCTTTTCTTATATTTTTTGTTTATTCTCCATCGACTTTCTTCTCGAACTATATATCCACAACAATTTTTAGATCGGCATTTGCAAGGAAATTGTTTATAATCAGAGTCATAGCTAAATCCATAGTCATACGTAAGTTCCTCATTTTTTTTTATATCACGAATTGCTGTTACCCAAATCTTAAATCCAGTTCCCTCAACTTCACAATTTGGACTGCACGAATGATTAATAAGTCTTGCTGTGTTCCAAGAGAAATCTCCATCTAAAGAAAATCTTTTATTTAAATCAAACAAATAAATATCTTTCGAGTTATCGAATTTTGGATTTTCTTCAACTTGTTTATTTGAAATTATTTTTCCTTTATAGCGAATTATTCTAGTTCCAGATTTAATATTTTTAGCTGCAACTAAACCCTTTTTGTCTATGTTTGACTTTATAACTCTATATAGCTTCATGTGTTCTATCTATTAAGAATATTTATTTTATCAACAAAATTCTAAAAGTGCGTTAACATGCTCGTTAGCACTTTCAGCAAGTGCGTTTAAGTCATATCCTCCCTCTAGAATAGAAACAACTTTCCCATTGGTAAATTTGTTAGTTGCAATTAATGTTCTTTTCGTTATTTCATAAAAATCCCTTGAGCTTAACTCAAACTGAGCCAAGGGATCGTCTTTATGTGCATCAAAGCCTGCAGAAAACAAAAGAAAATCAGGCTTGTATTGTACCAACCTTTCTAAAACTCTATCAAAGGCATTAAAATATTCTTCAGAGTTAGTACCAGCAGGCAAAGGGATATTTAAAGAGTTGTTAAAGTCCCCCTTATCTTTATCTGTTCCACCTCCTGGATAAAAAGGATATTGGTGAGTAGAAATATATAAAGAATTTTTATTACCTCGCATAACATCATAATTTCCATTACCCCAGTGAACATCAAAATCAATACAAGCAATTTTTTTGTATTTGTATTTATTTATTAAATAGTTCATTGCGACACCCGCATTTGAAATACAACAAAATCCCATAGCTTTATTTTTTTCAGCATGATGTCCGGGTGGTCTTGCTAAACAAAACGCATTTTTAAATTGATTATTTTCTATTCCATCTATTGCTCTAATTGTTGAACCTGCTGCATCAAAAACAGCTTTTTTGCTATCAGGTGAAACAACTGTATCCCCATCTAAGAATTTAAGACCTTTTTGTGGAAAGGAATTTTTTAAATTTTCAATGTAATCCTTTGAATGTGTCATTGATAAAATTTCCTCAGGCACCTTGTCTGGTTTTTCCCATATTAGATCCTTTCTCCTCTTTAATTTTTCTTTAATTGCAATCACCCTTTTTGGCTGTTCAGGGTGACCATCTCCTGTGATATGTTTTTCATAAGAGTCAGAGCTAATGATTGCAGTCTTCACTTAAAATAATTTTGTAAAATATTAAAATATATCTTGGTCAGTTTTTTTAAATCTTTCAAAGATACTGCCTCGTCTACTTTGTGCATCGTTTTACCAACCAAACCAAATTCAAGACCAGGACATATAGCTTTTATAAAACGTAGGTCCGAAGTTCCACCTGTGGTGGATAATTTTGGCTTAATTTTAGTAATTTTTTTTATAACATTTTGAACCATAAATGTTGTCTTGTTAGGTTTAGTCAAAAAAGCTTCACCTGAAACCCTATAATCAATTTTAAATTTAGATTTATGTTTTTTACTCATTTTTTTGAAAATTATATTAAGTCTTTTTTTTAAAGATTTAGAAGAATGCTTATTATTAAATCTTATATTAAATGTTGCTTCAGCCTCTGCTGGTATAACATTATCAGCAGTGTTATTTATATTTATTTTAGTCACTTCTAGATTTGTAGGTTGAAAATTTTTTGTACCTTTATCAAATCTTATCTCTTTTAATTCCTTTAAAATTTTGACAATTATCGTTGAAGGGTTATTTGCTCTATGTGGGTATGCTACGTGACCTTGTAGACCGAATATAGTTAATTTACCAGTCAAACTGCCTCTACGACCAATTTTTATCATCTCACCTAATACATTTGGATTTGTTGGTTCCCCTACTAAACAAAAATTAATTTTCTCTCTTTTTTTTTTTAAATATTCAACTACTTTTCTCGTACCATTGATTGCATCACCTTCTTCGTCGCCTGTAATCAGCAAACTAATTGATCCATTAAACTTATTATTTTTTGATAAAAAAGTACTTACAGCAGAAACAAACGCTGCTATAGAGCCTTTCATATCGTTTGCACCTCTTCCAATTAAATAGCCTTTTTTTACTGATGGGTAAAACGGTTTTATTGTCCAATCTTTTATATTTCCTGGAGGCACTACATCCAAGTGACCCGCATAACATAAATTTGGTCCTTTAGTACCTAATTTTGCATACAAATTTTTAACAGGTTGAAAACCTTTTTCTTTAAATTCTAGTATTTTTGTTTTGAAACCAAGTTTTTTTAAATTTTTTTCTAAAAACTTCATTACACCTGCATCAACTGGAGTAATTGAGGGAAATTTAATTAGCTCTTTTGCTAATTGTAGCTCATTTAAAATTTTCATTTTTAATCTCTTAATAGATCATTAATAGATGTTTTCGATCTAGTTTTCTCATCAACCTGTTTAATTATTACAGCACAATATAAAGATGGAGCAGCTGGATTATTTTTATCAGGCAATGAACCTGGAACAACTACCGAGTAAGGTGGTATTTTCCCATAAGTAATTTTTCCTGTTTTTCGATCTACAATCTTGGTTGATTGGCCAATATACATACCCATACTTAAAACTGAACCCTCTCCAACAATAACTCCTTCAACTACTTCTGACATAGCTCCAAGAAAAACATTGTCCTCGATTATTGTAGGCAAAGCTTGTGCTGGTTCTAAAACTCCACCAACTCCTGATCCGGCTGAGATATGACAATTTTTTCCAATTTGACAGCAGCTACCTGCTCTTGCAAATGTGTCTATCATTGTTCCCTCATCAATATATGCTCCAATATTTACATAACATGGCATTAACACAGCATTTTTACCAACAAACGATCCTTTCCTAACTGGAGAATTAGGAACCATTCTAAAGCCAGCTTTTTCATGGTCCTCTTTTGACCAACCTGCTGTTTTACCTTTCAATAAATGTGATTTGTCATACCAGCTACTGTAAGGGCCATTTAGGTTTTCCATAGGATATATTCTAAAACTTAGCATAATAGCTTTTTTAAGGTGTTGATGAGTTTTCCATTCTCCATTAATTTTTTCAGCAACTCTAGCTTTACCGCTATCTAAATCATTTATAACTTGATTTATAGCATCTTTAATCGATTGATCTGAGTTTTGGTTTATTTGGTCTTTTTTCTCCCAAGCATCATTTATAATTTTCTCTAATGTCATAACAATTTATTTACTTTTTAATAACCTTATTTCTTTTAGAAATAAAGACAGATTTTCAATTTTATGTGAAATATAATCTTTATCAGAGTCCATTTTTCCGAAATGTTCATCATTAATTAGCCAAACGGTTGTACATCCTCTTTCATGACCAATACTCAGATTTTTGGCTATATCTTCAATGTAGATAGTTTCATTCGGAATAATGCCAAATTTTTTTACCATTAGATCGAAAGTTTTTGCTTCAGGTTTAGGTATATAACCAGCATCTTGTATGTCAAAAATTTTATCCCTTCCGAATAAATCATATACTCCAAGATGAGATAATATATTTTTGGCATGTTCAGCACTACCATTTGTAAATATAAATTTTTCCATATCTAACAGTTCTAACTCATTTCGAAATACTTTATCCGTTTTCATAAAACTTAAATCTATTGAATGAACATAAGATAAAAACTCTTCAGGAGGTATATCATGATGGATCATTAAACCATTTAAGCTAGTATTATATTTATAGAAGTAATTAGTTTGTAATTTCTTTGCATCCTCCATATTTATTTTTAATCTTTCGGAAATGAATTTTGTCATTCTTTTTGAAACTTGGCCGAATACTTTTTCTAAAGAATAGTTATTATGCTTTCCATAACAAACTCCATCTAGATCTAATAAAAGGTATTTTTTATCTTTAAGACTCATTTTCTTATTAAAGTACCAGAACCTTTGTCAGAGAAAATTTCATATAATACAGAGTGTTTTGTTCTTCCATCAATAATAGCAACAGCAGTAACACCATTATTAATAGAATCTAAACATGTATTTATTTTTGGTATCATTCCTTCGGTAATTATTTCATCATTGATCATTTCCATTACCTTTGATGATGATATTTCCTGGACCAATTTTTTATTTTTGTCTAATACACCTTTAACATTAGTCATTAAAAGTAATCTTCTAGATTTTAATGATTTTGCTATTGCCCCTGCAGCATTATCACCATTAATGTTATATGGTTGATTATTATCACCTAAGCCAAGTGGAGAAATTACAGGAATAAAACCTTTTTTGATTTTATCTTTAATCAAATTTACATTAATTTTATTGGGTATACCTACAAAACCTAATTCTTTTGCCTCAGGCTCTACCTCTATGACATTATTTTCTTTTGTATTGAAAGATATAGCTTTTGAACCTTTTTCATTTAAAGAGAAAACTATATCGCGGTTAAATTCTATAAGAACTTTTTCTACTATATTAATAATATTTTTATCTGTTACCCTTAAACCTCTTATAAATTTTGTCTCGATATTTGATCTGTCTAACTCTCTTTTAATTCTTGGTCCTCCTCCGTGTATCACTACAATAGAGATTCCTAGTTTATTTAAAGTACTTATATCCTCAATAAAATTATTAAAAATATTTCTATCAATAAAAACATTACCTCCATATTTTATAACTATTAAATCGTTTTTGTATTTTTCTATGTACTTTAATACTTGGTCCACAGGAGGACCATCTTTAGGTAAAATTTTTTCCAGATTCATTAATTTTAATTAGTTTTGACTTTTGTTTGTTTCATAATAACTAACTGTTGAGCCATAGTAAGTACGTTATTAATTGTCCAATAAATAACCAAACCTGAAGGGAATGGAGCTAAAATTATTGTCAAAAACAATGGAAAGAACATGAAAATTTTTTGTTGTATTGGGTCAGGAGGAGTTGGATTAAGTTTTTGTTGCAAATACATAGTCAAACCCATTAAACACGGCCAGACTCCAATAATTAAAAAAGATGGTGGGTCCCATGGTATTAATCCAAATAAATTAAAAATTGAAGTTGGGTCTCGTTCAGACAGATCTTTTATCCAACCAAAAAATGGTTGATGTCTCATCTCAAGTGTTACAAACAAAACTTTGTAAACTGCGAAGAAAAATGGGATTTGGATGAATATTGGTAGACAGCCGCTCACCGGGTTTACTTTTTCTTTTTTATATAAAGCCATCATTTCTTGCTGCAACTTCATTTTATCATCTTTATGCAGTTCTTTTAATCTGGTCATCTCAGGTTGAAGAACTTTCATTTTTGCCATTGATCTAAAGGAATAGTTAGCAAGTGGAAAGAATACTATTCTTATACAAATAGTGATTAGCACTATGGCGATTCCAAAATTTCCAGTGAGTTTGAAAAAATAGTCTATAGCAAAGAAGAAATTTTTTGTAAAAAAATAGAACCAGCCCCAATCTATTGCCAAATCAAACTTTTTAATTTTTAAATTTTCAGCATATCCATCAATCACATCAACTTCTTTTGCTGCGATTATAATGTTTGTCTTACTATTAATTGAACTATTTGCTAAGACTTCCAACGGTTCTGTCTCAATATAACTAGCTCTAAATTTCTTTTTAAAATCAAAATCAGATCTGAAATCTCTATTATTTTCGGGTATTAAAGTTGTAATCCAATATTTATCAGTTATTCCAAACCACCCTTTACTTGCATTTTTCGTAAATTTTTTTTCAACTATGTCATCATAATCTTCTTCAACAAGTTCTTCATCAAAAACACCTATTAGACCTTCATGAAGGATATAAAAATTTGTTACCTCTGGAGCTTTATTTCTAATAATTTGCCCATAAGGGTAAAAGTTAAATATTTTATTAGATTTATTTATAATTTTTTGGTCAACAGTAAATAAAAATTTTTCGTCAATATTAAAAATTTTTTGAAATTCTAAATTTTGATTATTTTTCCAAATTAATGTTACAGGATTTTCTGGTGTAAGTTTATTATTACCTTTAATTTTCCATTCGGTTTTTGAGTTTGGAATATCAATATTTTTATTATTTGTTACCCAACCTGTCTCAACAAAGTAACCTTTGTCAATTTGTTTTGGATTTAACAGAATAATTTTTTCATCACTATTGAGAGTTTCTGTATAGTTTTTAAAAGTCAAATCATCAATCACTCCTCCAATTAAAGATATAGATCCGGTTATTTCTTTATTTTTAAAACTAAATCTTTTATTTAAATCCAAAGCATCCTCTCTAGAAGTTTCTGCTGAGATATTATTTTCATCAAGCAAAGGTGTTTCTGAGCTAATTTCATTTTTAGTAATATCCTTGTTTATTTTATTTAATTCACTCGGCGTAGGTGCAAAAAAAAGAGAATATAAAATAATCACAGCTGCACTTAAAGATATTGCTGCAATTACATTTTTAGAGTCCATAATTATTTAACTTTCTTTTTTTTAATTGGATCAAAACCTTGTCCACCACCTAGAAATTTAATTGGATGACAAGATAATATTCTTTTTACCCCTAATGACGAACCTTTTAAAAAACCATATTCATTCAAGGAGTCAATAAAATAGTCAGAGCAAGTCGGAAGGTATCTACAATTATTTCCAATATAAGGAGATATAAATAACTTATAAATTTTAATTATTATAATAGTAAAAAATTTCATTTTATTTTTTTAAAGTCAGATGTTAAAATACCCTTAATTTTCTGAAAATCATCATCAAAAACATTTTTTTTTGCTAATAATAAGTAACAATAATCAAAATTAATTTTATTTTCATTAATTATTCCATTTATCATATTTTTTAATCTTCTTTTAATTTTATTTCTGACTACAGCATTACCTAATTTTTTTTTTGCAACAAAACTTACATTTAAATAATGATAATTTTTATTTTTTAATTTTTTGTAGAAGATTGTTGAATATTTATTAATAATTTTTTTTCCATTTAAAAGTGATAAAAATTCAACGTTTTTTGAAAGACTAACTATCTTAGATTTCATTAAACAGTTAGTTTTTTTCTACCTTTAGCCCTTCGTCTTGCTAATAATTTTCTGCCACCTTTAGAATTCATTTTTGACCTGAAGCCATGTCTTCTTTTTCTAACTAATTTACTAGGTTGATAGGTTCTTTTCATAAGATTTTATTAAGTAGTATTAAAATTTTAAGTATTTATAGTGTAAATTTGATAATATGCAAACATTGAAAAAAGTTAAAATAGTATTAGGTTTCTCTTATATTGTATTGTTGGGAATATTTATATATTTCTTAATAACTAAAATAGGTTTAGATAACCTCACATCCTATGATTTCTTAAAATCTAATAGCAAGTATTTAATTGATTTTAAACAAACTAATTTAATTTCTACATCAATAATTTTTATAATTTTTGGAATAATTTGGATTTCAGTTCTCCAAGGATTTGGATCTCCCCTAGGTTTAATTTGTGGATTTGTTTTTGGACCATATTTAGGCACTGCTATATTTTCCCTTACTTTTGCTCTGGGAGCAAGCGTTACATTTATTGTTGCAAACTTTTTCTTTAAGGATTTGATTATAAATAAAATTCAAAATAATTTTGAATACTTAAATAATAAAATAAAAAGTAATCAATTTTTTGCTGTAGCTCTTTTAAGGTTTTTAGGAGGTATACCAACTCAAATCCAAAATTTAATTCCTGTTTTATTTGATATAAAATTAAAATTCTATTTCCTTGGAACTTTAATTGGTGTTGTAATTCAAGCGTTTATAGTGTGCTCACTTGGTTCTGCTATTGAAAGTAAAATTTATGAAAGTGATAACCTTCCAACAATATTGGACCTTTTAAAAACAAAAGAAATATACCTACCTATATTTGCTATTTTATTTTTATTTGGAATTACTTTTATTCTTAGAAAATACTTTTTTAAAAAGTGATGGTGCCCCTTGCCCGACTTGCACGGACGACTTTTTCCTTACCATGGAAATACTCTACTACCTGAGTTAAAGGGGCATTTTAGAAACGATTAATTTACTGTATAAAATAAAGTTTTTCAAATTATTGCCTTAATTTTTTTGAAAAATAGTCTATAAATATTTTAGGTAATGTTATGGGAATTCACTACGATTATAAATCTACAAGAGGAGCCAAGGCAATGGAGAAGCAAGCTAAAAGAGAAAAAAAGCTTGCAGAAAGAAGAGCCAAAAGAGCTGCCAAAGAAGGTTTCAAACAGTCTAAAAGTGATTCCAATATGCATGATATAGCAAAGCCTATTACCCTTGAAGATTTAACGAATCCTGAAAAGAAAAATGACAAGTAAAGATAAGGATCTTAAGTTAAGTATTGCGTTAAAGAAAAACTTAAGAAAAAGAAAAATTTTCCAAAAAAAAAATAAAAAAAAGAATAAATAAATGCCAGTTCTTTCTGACAAATGGATAAAAAGAATGGCACAAGAAAAAAATATGATTTCTCCATTTGAGGAAAAGCAGGTAAGGGGAAATAGTATATCCTATGGAGTTTCATCTTATGGATATGATGCAAGAGTTGCTGATGAATTCAAGATATTTACAAATGTAAATACAGAGATAGTAGATCCGAAAAATTTTAAACCTACAAGTTTTATCAGTAAAAAAGGGGAAGAATGTATAATTCCTCCTAACTCGTTTGTTTTAGCGAGTACAGTTGAATATTTTAAGGTACCGGACGATGTTCTGGTTATATGCCTAGGAAAATCAACATATGCTAGATGCGGAATAATAGTTAATGTTACTCCGCTCGAACCATCATGGTGTGGACATGTCACATTGGAATTTTCAAATACAACACCTTTACCAGCAAAAATTTATGCTAATGAGGGAGCTTGCCAATTTGTTTTCCTGAAGGGCGACGAAAGGCCAAATACTACTTATGCTGATAGAGATGGCAAATATATGGGGCAGCAAGGAGTAACTTTACCAAAAGTTTAATAATGGATAAGTTTTTAATAAAAGGTCCTTGCAAGGTAAAGGGAACTGTTAATATATCAGGTAGCAAAAATGCTTCACTGCCTATTTTAGCAGCAACCATTTTATTTGATGAACCTGTAGAAATAAAAAACTTACCCAATGTTAAAGATATAGATACAATGCTTGCATTGATCAAATCACTAGGGTTTGGAGTTAAAATAAATAAAAAAAAAAATTCAGTTTTAATTAAAAAAACAAAAAATATAAATACTTTTGCATCCTACTCTTTAGTTAAGACAATGAGAGCTGGAATATTAGTTCTAGGTCCTTTAGTTTCAAAATTTAAAAAAGCCAAAACATCTTTACCTGGAGGATGTTTAATTGGAGCCAGACCAATAAATTATCATTTAAATGCACTTAAAAAACTTGGAATGAATTATAGAATTGAAAAGGGATACGTACATGCCTTTGTAAAGTCAAAACTAAATGGTTCTTGTATAACGTTTCCAAAAATATCTGTGGGAGCAACTGAGAATGCAATTTTAGCAGCAACTTTAGCTAACGGTAAAACAACTTTAAAAAACTGTGCTATTGAACCTGAAATTAAGAAAGATTTAACTAATTTTTTAAATAAAGCAGGGGCACGTATAAGGTGGATTGGAAAAAGAACAGTAGAAATTAATGGAGTTAAAAAGTTAAAAAAAATAAGCTATTCTGTTATGGGTGATAGGATTGAGTGTGGCACTTTTTGTGTTGCTGCAGCGATATCGCAAGGAAATTTAAAGATTAAAGGTTTTGATCCAAAGTTAATAAATACCGAATTAAATCTTTTGAAAAAAGTTGGAGCAAAAATAAAAATAGATCAAAATTTAATTTCAATAATTGGTCCAAAAAAAATTAAAAATATTAAATTTATTAAAACAAAAGAATATGATGGTTTTCCTACTGATCTTCAGGCACAATTTATGACACTTCTGTGTAAAGCAACAGGCAAGTCTATAATTTCAGAGAGTATTTTCGAAAATAGATTTATGCATGTAGCAGAACTCAGACGTCTAGGAGCTAAGATTATAATTAAAAAAAATAATGCAATAATTTTTGGTGGAACAAATTTTCAAGGAGCTGAGCTTATGTCTAGCGACTTAAGAGCCTCTGTAGCTCTAGTTTTGGCTACAATCGTTGCAAATGGAAAATCTGTAATTAATAGAATTTATCATTTAGATAGAGGCTACGAAAAAATCGAAAAAAAACTTAGAAGTATAGGTGTAAATATAAAAAGATTGTCTTAATGACTAAGCCATATTTAAAAAAAATTATTGCGCAGACACCTGAAGATTTAAAAATAATTTCTGCATGTTGCTCTGAAGGAATCGTAAAAATAAGTGATATTAAATATCTTAAAAAAAATAAAATTTTCCTTCTATCAATTAATCGCCTATCTAAAGAATTGGAAAAATCTAATAATAAAATTGATAGTATTATCAGGTTTGAGTATATAGACGCATCTCAAGCAAAAAATATTAACCAAAAAAATCAAGATGAGGAATTAGAGCTTTTATCAATTGATATATTTAAAAAAAATAATATTTATGAAATAACACTGTTATTTTTAAATAATAAAATTATAACTTTAACCGCAGAAATTATTGAGGTGATCTTAGAAGATCAAAAAAGTATTAATGATTAAATTTTTGGATTGTAAAAATAAGCTTTATCTTAAAGAGTTATCTAATATTTTAGATAAGAGAAGAAACCCAAAGAATAAAGAATTAAGTATAGTTAAAAAAATTATAGCAGATATAAAAAAAAATAAAATTAAAGCTCTAAAAAAATATGAGTTAAAATTTAGTAAAAATAACCAAATCAAGGTCTCCAACGATCAAATAAAAAAATCAATTAAAAATTTAGATCCCAAAGTAAAAAAAGCAATAGATTTTGCCTACAGAAGAATTTTAAATTTTCATATTAAGCAAAAAAAAACTCTACAAAATATCTTATACAAAGATAACTTTGACAATAAGTTAGAATATAGAAATGTTCCAATTGATTCGGTTGGGTTTTACGTGCCTGGTAATTTACCCTCAACACTTTTGATGAATACTATTCCAGCCAAAATTGCAAATGTAAAAAGGTTAGTCTTGGCTACACCCAAAATAAATGGAAAATTAAATTCAGCAGTATTATATGCGGCAACCAAAGTAGGTATAAAAGAAATTTATTCAATGGGAGGCGCGCAAGCAATTGCTAGTTTAGCGTTTATACAGAGTGTAAATAAAATAGTTGGACCAGGAAATAAATTTGTAGCTGAAGCAAAAAAGCAATTGTCCAACAATATAATTGGTACAGAGTCCATGTATTGTGGTGCTTCTGAAATATGTATCTTGGCTGACAAAGATACAAATTTAAACCAAGTTGCCACTTCATTAGTATCTCAGGCAGAGCACGATCCAGATAGCCAATGTATACTGGTTACAAAAGATAAAGTTTTAATTAAAAATATTAACAATAAAATTAAAAATATTTTAAAAAATATCCCAAGGAGAAAAATTGCAGAAAAATCTTTAAAGAAAAATGGACTAATAATAAAAGTATATACGGATACACAAGTTGCTAAGGTAATTAACGAGGTTGCCCCAGAGCATTTGGAAATAAATGTAAGAAATTTTAAAAAATACGAAAAAAAAATTATAAACGCTGGAAGTATATGTAATGGTCAGTATACACCAATGAGTCTTTCAGATTACACAGTAGGTACAAATCATGTTTTACCAACCTCAGGATCAGCAAAGTTTAGCTCAGGTCTAAGTTTGAGTGAATTTGTTAAAAAAATATCTATTGTAACTTTGAGTAAATTAGGGGTAGAAAAAATTGGAAATCCAGCTATAACTCTTTCCGAGTTTGAGCAGTTATATGCCCACACTCTAAGTATAAAATCAAGAATGAGGAGAAATTAGATTTGTCAAAGCAAGATTTGTTGCAATTTAATGGTCAAGTAATTGAGTTACTAAAAAATGCAATGTTCCGTGTAAAATTAGAAAATGGACATATGGTTACTGCACATACAGCTGGCAAACTTAGAAAGAATCGTATCAGAGTTCTACAGGGTGATAACGTAACAGTAGAGGTAACTCCATATGATTTAACAAAAGGAAGAATCATTTTTAGATTTTAACAAATGGGTCTCTGGTGTAGCTGGTGCGCACGAACGCCTGAAAAGCGTTAGGACCTGGTTCGTTTCCAGGGGGACCCACCTTAATACATTAAAATTACTCTTAATTATCCTCTTGCAATAAATTTTAAAATCTAATACTTAGTCATCAGCTAATTTAGCTATAAGTTAACAATAAGAAGAAAGAGTAAAACAAGTATGAGTACATTAAACGGGAAGGTCAAGTGGTTCAACGGTAAAAAGGGCTACGGATTTATAGAAAGAGAAGACAAAGAGAAGGATGTGTTCGTTCATGCGAGCGCTGTAAGAGATGCGGGACTTCGTTTTTTAAATGAAGGCGATGAACTGCAGTTTGAAATAGAAGATGGCCCTAAAGGACCTTCAGCTGTTAAGCTTCAAAAAAAATCTTAATTTTTCAATAAATATATAATTTGTATAGGTGTAACTAGTCATCTGGCTAGTACCCTATACAATTAACTCTTGTATAAAAAAATTTTGATGTTAAATAACCTATTAATGATTAAAAAAATATATATCTCTAAAGACACTCACAGACATCACACACATGGCTGCTAAGCCAGCTATTAATCATTTTAAAATTTAAATTTATTAACAATTAGTATAAAAAGAAAGAGAACGCCTTGGTGGTGAAATAGTATCACGTCGGTTTGTGGATCCGAAGTCGTAGGAGCGTAACCTACCCAAGGTACCAAAACATGAATAAAGAAAACAAACTCAATCCATCCTTACCATCTGGATTTGAAGATCGTTGGGGTAAAAAGCTGGTTCTTAAAAAACAGCTTATAAGAATAATTGAAAAAAATTTTATAAAGTTTGGAGCCGAACCATTAGAGACTCCATCCTTCGAGTATACAGAGAACATTGGATCATTTTTAGCCAATGACGAAGATAACCCTATGTCTGATATTTTTACTTACGACGATCGAACTAAAAGTATTAGTTTAAAGTATGATCTATCAAGTCCCTTGGCTAGATTTTATGCACAATTTAATCAGGAACTTCCGTCTATTTATAAAAGATATGCAATTCAAAATGTCTTTAGAAATGAAAAACCTTCTAACGGCCGCTACAGAGAGTTTTTGCAAGGAGATTTTGACATTATAGGAAATGTTAATTTTGCACAGGCAAATGCTGAACTATGTAACTTAATATCTACCACTCTCAAAGATATCGGTCTTAATAAAGATCAGTTTACAATTAATGTAAGTAATAGAAAAATAGTTCAAGGGTTAATTGATGATTTAAAGATATCAAAAGACAAACAATTAAAAGTAATTAGAGCAATCGATAAATTAGATAAGCCTGGATTTGGTTTAAAAGGAGTTGAGGATCTTCTTAAAAAAGAAAGAAAAGATCAAAGCGGTGCTATAACTAAAGGAGCTGATTTAAGCGATGATCAAGCAGAAAAAATATTAAATTTTTTAAAAATAAAAGATTTACAAGAATTAAGAGAAAACTTAAAAAATCCATTATCACAAGAGGGAATAAAAGAATTAGAGGATGTATTTGAGGTAATAAGTTACGGATCTAATTCAAATCAAGTAAAAATAAATTTTACAATTGTACGTGGCCTTGCATACTATTCAGATTTTATTTTAGAAACAAATCTTAATTTTAAAGTTACAAACAGTAAAGGTAAACGTGTCGACCTAGGCAGTATTTGCTCAGGGGGAGGATATGCAAAATTAATATCAAGATTTAAAGGGGTAGATGTACCTGGAACAGGTATTAGTTTTGGTATTGATAGATTATTATTTGCTTTAATTCAATTAGATCAAATTAAAATAGGGGATCAAAAACCTGTTTTAGTCTGTGTAATGGAGCAAAAATATCTGAAGAATTATTATGAAATAGTCGATTTATTGAGAGATAATAATATAAATGCCGAAGTATTTCTTAGTACAAAAAAAAATCTTAGCAAGCAACTTGATCTAGCAAATAAGCGCGAATTAGCGGTTGCAATCATTTGTGGAGAAAATGAGTTTAAAAATAACACAATTACGATCAAAAACCTTAGAGGAGAAAAAGGTAAAAATAATCAAACAATTCCAAAAGCTGATTTAATTAATGAAATCAAAAAATTTGTTTAAAATTCTTAAATCAAAAGGTTTTAAGAATATAAAACTTGATAATATTATTGAGTCTAAATATGTTTTAAAAAGATCAGGAGGTAGTTACAGACAATTCCTTTTTTCTTTTTACGATCAAAATCAAAAAGAATGGTCTTTGGTTCCTGATTTATCTGTTAGTAGTGTTGTCAAATTCATCCAGAATAAAATAAATACCAAAACCAAATGGTTTTATACTGGTGAGGCATACCGTAAACAAAATAAAAATTATAATGCACCAATAATTAACCAAACCGGTTTTGAGATATTTGCCTCAAATGATAAAATTAAAGATGATAAAGAAATTATTCAAACATCTATTGAGATTTTAAAAAAATCAAAGTTTAAAAAGGGTGAATTAAATATAAGCAATATTGAAATATTTAACGCATTAATAGATAGATTATCTCTAGCTTTACGTTGGAAAGATAGAGTCAAACGACACTTTTGTCGAGAAGCTTACTTTAATCAATTATTAAGGAAGCTTTCAAGCGATACAGATATAAATTTTGCTGAGGTAGAAAAAGATAAAAAAATTGCTGAAAAATTTAGAAAACAAAAACCAAGCACTTTATATTCTGGTAGAACACTTAAAGATATTTTGGAACGTTTTGATTTAAAAAACTTCAAAGAACCTAGATCAATAGCAGACAAAAAAAGTGTAAAAATTATTAAAAATTATTTAAAAATTTCATGTGCAATAGATAAAGCACCTAACACACTTAATAAATTTTTCAAAAAAAATAAATTAAATTTGTTTATAAGTGATGATTATTTTCCAGTTGTTAAAACCATCAATAGAAAAATTAAAATAAATTTTTCTTCAAATATAAACCGTTCACTTGAGTATTATTCTGGCATGGTTTTTAACATAACAGTCAATAAAAAAGGAAAAAAATTCTCACTCATTTCAGGTGGGCGTTATGATGGATTGTTAAAAAATCTTGGTAGTAAAAAGAATACAACCGCAGTTGGTGCAGCTATTGATATGAGTTTGTTATGAAAAATGATATAATTAATATCGCTACTTTGTCTAAAGGACGACTAAAAGATCAAGCAGAAAAAGTTTTTAAAAAAAATGGTCTGAAAATTATTTCTAAATCAGAAAGATCATTAATTGGTTCAATCAAAGGTTTCCCCACTGTGCGAGTGATGTACATGAATGCAACTGAAATTATAGAGGCTCTGGGAAAGGGTATTTGTGCAATAGGTATTAGTGGAAAAGATTTATGGCGTGAAAGTGAACCGAGTATTCAATCTAAAGTATCATTAGTAAAAGAATTTGAATGGGGAAAATCAAATCTCGTGGTTGCAGTTCCAACTGCTTGGATTGATTGTGTAAACTCTGCAGATTTAGAGGAAATATCTTTTGAATTTTATAAAAAAAAGAAAAGACTTATGAGAGTTGCAACAAAATTTAAAAACTTAAGTAGAGAATGGTTTAACTATAAAGGCATCACACAATATGAACTTATCTCATCACTTGGTGCTACTGAAAATTCACATATTATTGGAAAATCTGATCTCATTGTTGATCTTAGTTCAACAGGCGAAACTTTACGTCAAAATAATTTAAAAATTGTTGAAGTAATTTTAAATTCTTCAGCATGTCTTTTTACATCTAAAAAATTTCAAAACGTTAAAGATGTGAAAAAAATCATAAAAAAGCTATCGAGATAAGTTGATTTTATATCATACACGTATATCCTACGAATCATGGATAGTTTATTAATAATTTTAGTTTTTGCTGTTTTGATTCTTAATATTATTTTTTTTATTAGTTTTAAGAAAGAGCCAAAAAATGATGAAAATGAATTAGATAAGATTAAAAATGATTTTAACGGATTAAAAGACTCTATAAACCAATCCTTTAGCAAAATGAGCCTAGAAGTTTCCAAAGACATGACTGGAACCTTGTCTCGTGTTGATGAGAAAGTAGCTTCTTTTAATAAACAGGTTCAAGAAATTCAAACAAGTCAAAATAATTTCAGCAGAATTCTTGCTGGTGTAAAGCAGTATGGTGGCTTGAGTGAATTTAGCTTGGCAACATTACTACAAGACTTACTTCCAGCATCTCAGTATATAGCTAACGCAAAAATGAAACCTGATGAAACAAGAGATTTAGTAGAGTTTGCAGTGAAACTCCAGAATGATGTCCTTTGTCCTATTGATAGTCATTGGCCAATCGAAAAATATAAAGCAGTTGATGAAGCTTTCCAAAATAAAGATAAAGAGGCTCTTGCATCTGCTAGGCACGAGCTTGCATCAGCATTTAGAACAAAATCGAAAGCTGTTAATCAAAAATATATTAACCCTCCCATAACATGTGATTTCGCAATCATTTTTGTGCCTACAGAGGGTTTATATGCTGAACTTGTAAGCTATAGAGACCCTAAAACAAAAGAACTACTAATTGAAGAATTAAGAAAGAAATATAAAGTAACTATCGCAGGACCTAATACTATCTGTGCACTAATCCAGTCTTTTCATTTGGGCTTTACAAGTCTTAAAATCCAGAAAAATGCTACACAAATTTTTAATGATCTCAATACTATCTCAACACGATTTTCAAAGCATTTTGATAATATTTTTTTATTAAGAAAAAAATTAGAGGAAGCCATGTCTGTTGTTGACAGTTTTGGAAAAGATGCAAGATCAATTTCTAGATCATTAGAGAATATTAAAAATAAGGAGGATGAAGATGATCCAAACCCAGACTCACCATCACCAGTAAGAACATACGGACAAGTAGATAAAAGAAAAGTATCCTGATAAAATATAAAGGATGAAATGGAATAATAAATATATTTATCCAAAATATTCACGGTCGAATGAAAATGGATTAAGAAAATATTTATTTGGAGATCAAAAACTTCCAAGTGTGACAGCTATTTTAAGTGCTACTAAATCTGAAGAGGATAAAGCATCACTCGAATTATGGAAGAAAAGGGTAGGATATAAAGAAGCAAATAGAATAAAAACCGAGGCTAGTAGCAGAGGTTCTTCAATGCATAGTTATATTGAGGATTATTTACGAGGAAGAGTAAATGAAAGTTTTTTCGAGAGTAATGAGCAATATAAAAATATGGCTAAAGAAATTATTGAAAAGGGGATAAAGGGAAAAATAGATGAAATCTATGGAATGGAAGAAACGTTATATTATCCAGAAAAATATGCTGGCACCGCTGATTTAATTTGTAAGTATCAAGGCCATGATGTTTTGATTGATTTTAAACAGTCAAATCGACCAAAAAAATCGGATTATATTCAAGATTATTTTTTACAACTTGGAGCATATACTTTAGCTCACGACGTTGTTCATGGAACAAAAATGAAAGCTGGAATAATACTTTTATGTACTGTGGATAACTTATTTCAAGAATTTAAAATAGAAGGAGCTGAATTAGAAATGTATCAAAATTTATTTTTAGGAAGAGTTAAAAAATTTTATGAAATAAATAATATTACTTGACTTTGATCGTTCAAATATTAAAAGCGATATAGTTAACTAATAGCTACTCGTTTAGATGCAGATGGTTTAACTCACAAAGCCAAAATCCAAACATAGCTATGCAATTTAAAAAATATGAATTTAGCTATTTGGGATATAGAATCATCAAGCGCCAATACAGACTTTGGAAGCATTATTGAAATTGGCGGCGTATTGGTCGATGAAAATTTTAAGGAAAAAGATCGTTTTAATTTAAGATGTCGATTACCAGAAGGTGAAATTCCTCAAGCAATGGCCCTTATAGTAAACAAAACGAGCATTGATCAACTAACTAAAGTTAACTTAAGTCATTACCAAATGCTTGGTGAAATAGAAAAAATATTTAAAAAATGGAGTCCTGCAATCTTTTTAGGATGGTCGAATATAGGTTTTGATGATGAGATGATTAGGAAAGAATTTTTTAAAGGAATAAGGTACCCATATATAACTAATGCTAGTCCTAATAAAAGACATGATGGACTTAATATTGCTAGAGGCGCTTATGCGGTTGATCAAGAAGTATTAGAAACTGAAATTAATGAAAAAAACAACCCTGTTTTTAAACTAGAGTCTCTAAGCCGAATGAATGGATTTGATTCAAGCGATGCCCATAGTGCACTCATTGATTCTCAACTCACATGTAAGGTGTTAAATTTAATTAAAAAAAGACAACCAAAAACTTGGGATAATTTTTTAAAAACTGCGAATAAGTCTGATACTGAAACATTATTTAAAAAAGAGAGTATTATAACTTTAAATGAATACTTTTATGGGAAGTCAAGATTATATCTTTGTGCACCTTTGCATCCAAATCATTGCATTCATCCAGTATATCAGTGGGGACAAGCAGTAGATTTAAGAGTTGATGTTGAGCCGTTACTAAATATGTCAATTAATGACCTCAAGTCTGAAATGAAGAAAACTCCGAAATTTTTAAGAACAATTAGATCAAATAAAGCTCCAATTATACTGGATGCAGAATATGGAATGAAAGCTGAACCATATAATGCTATGGACCCAAGTTTGATTAAACAACGTGCAAATTTAGTAAGAGAAGATGAAAATTTTTCAAAAAAAATTCTTACAGCTTTAAGGGAAATAGCAGAAGAAAAAGAACAGTCAAAATCTCAAGATGATATTTATGCAGAGGAAAGTATATATAAAAAATTTACCTCTAATAAAGATACAGCTTTGTTTCCATCATGGCATGCAGCACCATGGAAGGAAAAACTTAAATTACTAGATAAATTTGATGATGAAAGACTCATAGGTTTTGGAAAGAAAATAATTTATCAGGAGGCGCCAGAGGTGTTACCAAAAGACATGTACCAAAAAATAAAAAGTGAAATTGCAAGAAGAATATTAAGTGAAAAAAAAGAAAAATGGTGGACAGTCAAAGAATGTTATTTTGAAATTGATAATTTAAGAAATAAGTATTCTGAGGAAAATGATGAGGATAAATTAAAATTTTTAGATCAATTTAATGATTTTGTTATGGCAATTCAAAAAAAATACGAAAATACATAGTTGACTTTAAAAATTAAATTATTAAATAGTTCTAATGCTTAAAGATTTTGTAGACTCAGATTTTGATAACAAGGTAAAAAATGAAGAAGTTTCTATTTTACAATTTTCAGCCTCATGGTGCGGGCCATGTAAAGTTTTAAAGCCAATAATGGAAAAACTTTCTGATGAGTTTAAAGAAAAAGCAAATTTTTATTACGCAGACATTGATGAAAAAGCAATTAATTCTGCGAGTGCAGCAGCCGTAAGAGGAGTGCCTACTGTTGTAGTCTATAAAAAAGGTGTCGAGGTAGCTAGAAAAGTTGGTGGTCTTCCAGAGCAACAAATGAGAGATTTTCTAAAAGAAAATCTTTAATTTAAATTTAGTATTTCCCCCATTAAATAAAGTGAACCTGTAACTAAACAGATAGCATCCTCTCTATTAGATAAGTTATTTAAAACATCTCTTACATCATTAGATAGTAATATTTTATCTCCTAAATTACCCAATTTTTTTTTAAATTCCTCTTTTGAAATTGAACCTTCTTGATTAGGGATATCTATTAATGTTATAGACTTCGCATTAATACTTAAATTATTAATAAATTCTTTATGTGGCTTATCTCGCATCATACCCACCACAACATGCACATCTTGATTTTGTTGATTAATCCAAGAAGCTAGTGATTTACTTGCACCTATATTATGTCCACCGTCACAAAATATTTTGTTTTTACCTATTATTTTTTTTAATTTACCTGTTTTAAGTTCTTCAAGACGACCTTTTAGTCTAATATTTTGAATACCAAGCTTAATGTATTGATCTTTAATTTGAAAAATTTTTCTTGTTGCGGCTATTGAGGTGCTAATATTTCCCAGTTGATGTTCTCCAAGAATATTAGGCTCAGGGAGTAAAATTTCTCCTAAATCATCCTGATAATGAATAAAATTATTTTCATTTCTTGATATGTGAAAATCTTCACTAAAAAAATATTTTTTAGAAGAATTTGTTTTTAAAGACTTTTTAATCTTGTTAGTGATTTCAGGTGTTTCTTGCTTATTTATGAAGATATTTGAATTTAACAACTTCGTTGTTTTTTCATGAATAATTCCATCAATAGTTTTGTTTTTAATCCATTGGGTATGGTCTAGTCCGATATAGCCAATCATAGAAAAAAGATTTTCTCTAAAAACATTTGTACTATCAAATTGGTGAAACAAACCTGCCTCAATAATATTTATATTTTCTTTATAATTTTCAGCATATTTTAAAAAACCACATGTTAGTATTTCAAAAACACTAGCATTTTCTTCTCCAAGAAATTTTTCAATATCATTTAATAAGTTAACTAAATCATCCTCGGGAATTTCATGATCATTAAAAATAAATCTCTCTGAAAGAGACTGTAAATGAGGCGATGTATACATGTTACATTTGTAATTAGCTTCGTTTAAAATTGATTTAAGACTGTAGCACATACTTGCTTTAGCATTTGTACCCACAACAGTAATTACATTTTTAATTTTGTTCTGAGGATTTCCTAATTTCTTTAATAGGTTAAAAGTTCGATCTAATGATAAATCGATTTTTTTATTATGATGCTTCTCTAATTTCTTTAGTAGTTGACGTAGTTTCATCTGAATTTAGGCTTATATCAGAATTTTGTTTTAATAATATTGATAATAAAAGTCCAATTTTTTCTCTTAATTCATTTCTTTCAACAATTAAATCTACAAAACCACATTTAAGAAGATATTCGCTTGTTTGAAAGTTATCCGGCAAATCTTCCTTCACAGTAGCCTGAATAACTCTTTTTCCAGCAAATGCAATTAATGCTCCTGGCTCGGATAAAGATACATCACCTAGCATTGAAAAAGATGCGGTTATGCCACCAGCCGTGGGATCAGTAAAACATACAATATAAGGTAATTTATTTTTCTTCAGTTCATTAATTGCTAAAGTCGTTCTAGTCATTTGAGATAGAGCAATTGGAGATTCAAACATTCTCTGACCTCCCCCACATGGGAAAAAAATAAATGGTGTTTTATTGTCAATTGCATGTTGAACACCATAAATTATTGCTTCCCCTTCAGCTGCTCCTACAGATCCACCAATAAATTCAAAATTAATTGCACCAACTGTTACCTCAATATTATTAATTTTACCTTTTGCAATTTGGACTGCTGTTTCTTGGCTAGTTTTCTGTCTAGCGTCTTTAAGTCTTTCTTTATAAGTTTTTGAGTCTCTCCACTCTAATGGATCATCTATAGGTATCGGTGTATTTAAAATCTGATAATTATTTTTTCCAAAAAATATATCAAATCTTTGTTTACAATTAATTCTATGATGCTTCCCACAAAGTGAGCATGTCCACAAATTATCCTCTAAATCTTTTTTTAATATTGGCCCTTTGCAGCATGACGCCCAATCGCTATTCTCAATATCTTTTTTTGATGGTCTTTTTTTTAATAATCGTTTTATTTTTTCACCGATCTTAAGAGTTTTTTTTATCCAATTCATATTATTTTAGATTTTAATTTTTTTACCATATTGCCTACATTTGTGACAGGATTTTGTCTTCTTTTAACACTATCAGAAATCTCTTTACATATAGCACTTCCCACGACTAATCCGTCAGCTTTCCTTAATTTTCCTATAGTTTTTTTGGTAATACCAAATCCAATCACACAGTTTTTAGAATTATTAATTTTTTTAATTTTCTGGTAGCTTCTGAAAATTGATGATGGTCTTACTTTTAGCTTCCCTCCCGTAGTTGATAACATACTTATATAATAAATCATTTCGTGCGAGTCTTTTACTATTTTTTTCATTCTATCAGATGAGGTTGTAGGAGAAATTAATTGAACAAAACATATTGATTTTTTAAAACATTTTTTTGCAAAACTTTTATTTTCTGGATATGGTAAATCCACTACAATTAAACCATCAACTTTGGCATTTTTACAATTTTTTAAAAATTTATTTTCACCTATTTGAAAAATCATATTATAGTAACCCATTAATATTATTGGTTTTGATTTATTTTTTACTTTAAATTTTTTTACAATATCAAATACATCTTTTATTTTTATTCCATTTTTAATTGCTCTATATGAGCTTGTTTGAATTTGCCCACCATCAGCTATAGGAGTATTGTGAGGAAAACCCAACTCACAAATGTCAGCATATTTAGAAATTTCATTTAAAATTTCTAAAGATTTACTTTTTGAGCTATCCCCCGCAACAGTATATGTTAAAAGCGCAGGTCTATTTTCAATCTTACATCTTTGAAAAGATTTTTTAATTAAAGACATTTTTACCCAATCTCTTTTTAAGAATATCCCGGTCCTTTTTTGCATCTCCACAACTATTAACTATACATATTGTATCTTTACTTAATTTCGGCACAATTTTAATTGCTTCAGCAAATGCATGACTTGGTTCTAAACTTGGATTCAGTTTTTCGTATTTGGTAACTAATTTATAAGCTCTTAATGCATCCTCATCTGTCGCAAAAGTATATCTCGCTCTTTTTGTATCTTTTAAAAAACAATGAATAGGACTTACACCTGGATAATCAAGTCCTGCACTAATTGACTCTGTCTCCTTAATTTGACCTTCATTATTTTGACAAACATATGATGCTGCACCATGCAATACTCCAATTTTAGCTCCTCTACTTAGAGGAGCAGCATGTAATTTTGAATTTTTAGGTCCGCCAGCCTCAACCCCTATTAACTCAACCTGTTGTTTTTTAAAGTCTATAAATTCACTCCAAAAACCATATGCCGAACTTCCTCCACCAACACAATTTATTAATTTTAGTTTACTAGGAATTTTTTTAAAATTATAAATTAATTGACTTTTAAGTTCTCTAGAAATTTGAGCTGTACTCCATCCACAAATTTTCACAAATATATTTGGACCGACTGTAGATCCGACGCACATGTGAGTTGTATCGCAATTAGATACCCAATACCTCATGCATTCTGAAACCGCATCAACGAGTGTTTGACTACCCGTGTAAACAGGAATAATCTCGGCACCGTTTTTTCTCATTGCATCACAATTTGGTTTTTGTCTTTTTATATCCTTAGCCCCCATAAAAATTTTACATTTTAAGCCAAATTTTTTAGCCGCCATGCTTAACATTTTTCCTGCATAACCAGCCCCTGTATCACCAACAATAAACTTCTTTCCTGCTTTTTTTGCAATTAGGCAGTGGACTGTAGCGTTATAAATTTTATGTGCACCACCATTAGCGTCAGATACAACTTTAGCCCAAATTTGAGCTCCATTTAGATGTTCAGTTAAATTTTGTAATTTTATAAATCTTGTTGGTGAACCAACCCAATTTTTAAAATGTTTATCTCTTTCTTTTATGAAATTGTCATTTTTCCTAAGTTTTGAAAATAAATTTTCTAAATCTAAAACCGGTTTTTTTAAGGTTTCTGGAATAAAATTACCCCCAAACTTTCCTCCCCAAAAACCGCTTCTGTCATGTTGATCTATTAACGGTATATTTTTTTTAATTTTAATCATTTATTTTTTTTAAATTATTTAAAAACACATCAATTTTTTTTAAATCTTTTTCATCTCCAGTCTCCAAACTACCAGATAGATCAATAATATCTGCAATTTTTTGGAAGTTTTGGAGTTCGCTGTCATATTTTATATCTCCAGCTATCATTTTTTCAATATTATTTGGCAAATCTTCTAACAGAGAATGCTGAAAACCTATTGATTTTTCATAACCTTTACCATCAAATAAAAAAATATCTGAAATATTTAAGTAATCTTTATATTTATCCACATCGCTTTTATCTTTAATTGTCAATGCAGTTATAATTTTTTTTTTATAAGTGGTTTTAATGAGCTTTGTTCTATCAGCAGAAACATCGTATAGTTGATAAAAGTCAAAGTTAAAATTTTTTATCTCCTCAAGAATTTTTTCTGAGGGATTAACTAAAACTGCCACAAATTTAGTATTTTTTTTATTTATATTTGTTAAATACTTTAGTTTATCGATCTCAACAAATCTTTTTGATTTTGGAAAATTACATATGAAACCTATGAACTTAGGTGGGTAGCTGTGATTTACTAAAAATCGTAAAGTATTTTCATCTTTAATTCCACAAATTTTCGCTTTCATTTTAATCTAACCATTTACTAAAAATATCTAAATTATTGATTAAATAGTCTGGTATCTCATGTTTTTCAATTTTAGTCAGCTTGGGCCCATTTCCAAATTTATTTTGCCTTTGGTCAACGCTCAAATTATAAATTGCATTTTTATTTTGAATTATATTTTCAATCTGCTCTAAGCTTAGTGGACTTTCTTCAAATTCTCGATGATGTAAATAAGATTTTAATTTATACAGAATCTCTTCAGCGGTCTTAATATTAGTATAGTGCCAACCACCGTTTTCAATGATTGAAAGATTCCTGTATTTTGTATCTGAAAAAAAAGTATCCAATCTATAAAAACTAAATTTTTTATCTTTTATATTTCTTAGCCATTGAGGATTTTTTAAATTTTTCATTTTACAAGCTTTTGAACCAGTCCATTTAAAATTAGGAAGTTTGAGGTTAAACTTATAGTAAAACATCTCCTGTCTAAAAATTATTATTTCGTTTTTTATTGTATTAAGATTTACCTCTTTAAGATTTGGAATTTCATCTACGTCTGAAATTATTATTATATCTTCAGAGGATGAATCTTTTAAACCTTCAGAAATAAAATTTCTTTGCCCATTCTCTCTTTTGCCTGCATTAAATATGTACTTACCGGAAATGACAGGTTGAGTATCATTTTTTTCAAACTTAAATAGATCAGATGGTTCTTGGTCGTAGACTAAATATATTATTTTTTTTTCAAAGTTTTTGAAATTTTTTATATTAAAATTTAGTTTTTTTGGCTCACCTTTGTGATTATATTTACTCTCAACTATGACAAAATAATCAACATATTTATTAAGTAAATTCAGTCTTACGTCTAAAACTAAATCCTCATCAAAATACATGAAACAGTCGTATACTTTCATAAATTTATTTAATTCAACTTAATACTATATTAAAAGAATAAAATGGAAAAAAAATTAATAATTAATTTTAATGAGTATCTTGATACCGTAGAAAAACTTGCAGTAGATGTGAATAAAAGTTTTAAACCAACAGTTCTCGTAGGCATTATGAGAGGTGGAGCGCAAATAATAGATATTTTATCAAGAATTTTTAAATTACCGACTGCTTATATAGTTATTCAATCATATTCAGGGAAAGGCACAGAAGATAAACAAGGTGAATTAATTTTTGCGCGTGAGATAAGCTCAATAGCTAATGAAAAAGATTTTGAAAAAGTTTTACTAGTAGACGATCTTTCAGACACAGGGTTAACTTTAAATAAAAGTATTGATTGGTTAAAAAAATACGAACCTGTTAAAAACTACATTAAAGAAATTAAAACAGCGTGTTTATGGAAGAAAAAATCCTCAAAATTTAATCCAGATTATTGTCCAGTGATGTTAGATAGTGATCCATGGATTGTACAACCCACAGAGCATTACGAAGAGCTATCTATTGATAAAATAATTTCAAAACATAAAAAAAAGGGCTAGAGAGATCTAGCCCTTTTTCTTTAAATAGTTTTAAGCAACCGCGAAGCTGATTACACTTAAAATTGCAATAACCCATATCGCAGGTGAAGTTGAACTAAATTTACCTGTCAAAATTTTGATAAGAGCATAAGCTATAAACGCTAATGCTATTCCATTACTAATGCTATAAGTTAATGGCATAGCTATCATAGCTACTATTGCAGGAGCTGACTCCGCAATGTCATCCCATTCAATATCAGTTATATTCCTTACAAACAGCACTGCAACGTATAGAAGCGCTGCACCATCTATCTCTTTTGGTAAGCTCGTTGCAAGTGGTGCAAAAAATAAACACATTAAAAAAAGAACTCCAATAACTAAAGACGTCATACCAGTTCTACCACCTGCTTTGACTCCAGCACCAGACTCAACGTAACTAGTAACTGTCGTAGTCCCCATTAGTGCTCCAGCAACTGTTCCAACACTGTCAGATAACATTGCTTTATTTATATCTTGAACTCTTCCTTTGCTATCAACTTTGCCAGCTACATTTGCTACAGATGTAAGTGTTCCTGCAGTATCAAAAAAATCTATAAATAACAAAGTAAATACTACAGTAGACATACTAGCAGTAAGCGCAGCTTTAATATCAAAATCAAACAAGTATGTCATCGGTGGTATGGAACCGACTACACCATTAAACTTCGCAAGTCCTGTTACCCATGCAATTATACTAAATGCGATTATACCAATAATTATATTTCCTTTTACATTTAATTTTTCCAATACAACTATTGCTACGAATGTGAGACAACCAAGTAAAACTAATGGATTTTTAATATCTCCTAAAGTTACCAAAGTAACAGGATGATCACCAACAACACCCATTATTTCCAATCCAATAATTGCTAAAAATAATCCAATACCAGCTCCTATTCCAAGCTTAAGACTTCTTGGTATTGAGTTTATTAACCAAGCTCTGATCGGTGTTAATGAAATAATTAAGAATAATATTCCTGCAACAAGAACGGCTCCTAATGCTGCTTGAGGCGTGTATCCCATTCCCGCAACAACACCAAATGCAACAAAAGCATTAATTCCCATTCCAGGCGCAAGACCGATTGGCCAAGTTTTTCCATAGAAAGCCATAATGAAACAAGCTAGAGCAGTTGCTAAAATTGTAGCTGTGAAAACTGCACCAAAATCAAAAAATCCTGCCTCAGGTCCAGCAAACTCACCACTTAATATGAATGGATTTAAAAACATGATGTAGGCCATAGTCAAAAAAGTTGTTATTCCGGCAATTACCTCAGTTTTAAAATCAGTTTTATGTTTTTTGTATTCAAAATATTTATCAAGCATTTTTCCTCCTAAAATTTTAAATTATTCGATTCTTGGACATATATCTCTTTAAAACTTTTGTTTGTTAACATAATACAACTCAAGAGTTAGTTTTTAAGCTATTATTTGATGATAAAGTAAACAGATGAAATTAATAATACTATTTTTTTTACTTCTTTCTCTGTCTAACTGTAAAACTGTCAAAACTAAGACAGACGAAATTGTAAAAAAAGAAAATGACAAACTAAGTCAATTTATTGGACAACCAGTATCAACATTAAAGATAGAAATGGGTACACCAAACGACGAAATTCAAAGCAGCACAGGTGTAAAAATACTTATTTATAAAACAAAAAAGTATGGAATTTCTTGTGAAAGAAAGTTTGAAATAAACTCTGATGAATTAGTAATTGGATTTGTTTCTAAAGGATGTTTTTAGTACTCGTGGGGGTCGCTCCCCCACAAGCAAGGTTAAAGATTATTTAATTTCTATTAACTTCTTTTTTTTATATTCTGGTATAATTCTCTCACAAGCTATCGTCAAAAGACCATCTTTAAGTTCTGCACCATTTACTTTTACATCATCAGCAATTGTAAACGATCTTGCAAATTGTCTTTGCGAAATTCCTTTATGAAGGATTTCACCATTATCATTTTTTTCCTCTAATTTGTTAGCTTGTTTTGTTCTTACAGTTAACAAATTATCCTCAAATTCAACCTCTACATCTTTTTTTGAAAAACCGGCTAAAGCAACTTCAATTGAATACTTATCTTTACCAGTCTTCCTAATGTTATATGGCGGATAGTTAGATTGCATAGTCAAACTTCCGTTCCCTAACATATTTTCAAATTGGTCAAACATATCATCAAAACCAATTGAAAAAGGTCTTAGAGAGTTAAATATAGATAGATCCTTACTTGTCATTTTTCCTCCTTTGTTAGCAAGGTTAGTGTAAGCCCCATTAGGCGACTTACTAATTTCATATGGGAATAAATTTTATAAATTCAAGTTAAAAATTATATTTTTTCTGCCATTTTAAGAATGAAACTATAATCAAAAGCTATTTCTTCAATTGCTCCATCTCTACCTGATTTTCCACCATGGCCAGCATTCATCTCTGTTTTTAACAACAATAAATTGTTATCAGTTTTATATTCTCTTAACTTAGCTGTGAATTTTGCAGGCTCATCAAATAAAACTCTATTATCACTTAAACTTGTAGTTATTAAAATATTTGGATAATCCATTTTTTTTATGTTGTTATATGGAGCGTAAGAATAAATATACTTAAAGTGTTCTTTATTATCTTTAGCATTACCAAACTCATCAAACTCACCAACAGTAAGTGGTAACGAATGATCTAAATTAGTTGTTAAGCTATCAACAAATGGAACAGCCATAACGACTGCACAAAATAGTTCAGGCGACTCGTTTACAGCTACTCCCATTAACAAGCCTCCTGCTGAGCCACCCATTCCAATAATTTTACCTTTTGAAGTATAATTTTTTTCAATTAAAAATTTTGCAACCGCTAAATAATCTTTAAATGTATTTTTTTTATTTAAAAGCTTACCTTCTTTCCACCATTTCATACCTCGCTCCAAACCACCTCTAATATGAGCTGTTACCCAAATAATATCTCTATTTATTAAACTTAGTCTTGTAGATGAAAAGTTTGGTGACATAGAATTTCCATAGGATCCATATCCATAAAGTAATAAATTTGCGCTTCCATCAATTTTTGTTTTTTTATGTCTTGTTATAGTTAATGGAATTTTTCTACCATCGTGAGATAAACACTCAAGTCTTTCTACAATATAATCGTTTGAATTATGTCCTGAGGGTATAATCTGCTCTTTTACTAATTTCTTAGTTTTAGTTTTTAAGTTGTACAAATAAACCCTAGACTGTGTTTTTGGTGTTGAGTAAGAAATATGAATTAAATCAGTATCTTTATCTTTTTGAACCAAAGATACCCCACCATCAAAAACTTTTTCTTCTGAAAAAATTAATTCTTCTTCTTTATTTCCCTCTAAATTCTTAATAAATATTTTTCCTAATGCATCTGTTATTTCTGATCTAATTTGCCAATTTTTTAAAAAGGTTAAACCACCAATTAAAGTTTCATCTTTTGCTGGTATATATGTTTCCCATTTTTTAAAATTTATATCATTTGTTTTTTCAATTTTAAAATCCTCTGCATTTTTATTTGTATGCATATAAAAATTTCCATCCCATGAATTGACACTATAAATAATACCTTTTTCTCTTTTCTGAATTAACTTAGGTTTTGGATCTTCCTCGTTTACAGAAAAGTAATATTGTTCAGATGTGTTATGATCAGAACTTACGATAAAATAGTATTTTTCATCAGAACTTAGTCCAATACTTACAGTAAAAGCTTCAGTTTTTTCTTCAAAAATTAAAATGTCTTCTTTAATTGATGTACCCAATTTATGTCTAAAAATTTTTCTTGGACGATGATTATTATCTAATTTCGAATAAAAAATATATTTATCATCAAGACTAAATAAAATAGATCCAGATGTATCCTTAATTTCCTCTGTAACAAGTTTGTCTGTTTCAATATTTCGAATAAAAATTGTATAATATTCAGATCCTTTTAAATCCAAAGAGTATCCCAAAAGCTTATCATCCCAGCTAACCTCAAGATCGCCAACCCCAAAGTATTCTGTTTTAAGTTTTCCTTTTTCTTTGTCTCCATTCCAAATTTCCTCTTCTGAACTGCTACCAATTTTTTTTCTAAGTTTAATTGAGTAATTTCCTTTTTTAGTTGTTTTAGTCCAATAAATATAATTTTTATCTTTAAAGGGTAATGACTCGTCATCTAATTTAATCCGACCTTTTATCTCATTAAAAAGTTTTTTTTGAATATCTTTAGTATCTTTAAGCTTAAATTCAGTATAGGCGTTTTCTTTTTCTAAGTATTCTCTTACTTCTGGCATCAATTTTGATCCATCTTTTAAGACTTCAAGTATATTGTCTTGATGTATCCAACTATAATGATCTTCCCACTCGGTCCCGTGACAAGATTTTTTTTCAAGTTTTTTCGCTAATTGTGGTATTTTCATTAGAGCTTATTATATGAATATATTTTTTTTAACACTATTTATTTTTGTCCTACTTTATTTAACCCTTAATTGGTTCATAAAGACGTCAAGCGCTAAAATTTCAAAGACTATAAGAACTTTAACAATTATTACTTCAATTGTACTAGCTTTAATCATGGCTTATGCAGGAAGATTTATTTTTTCATTACCCTTTTTAATGATGGTATTACCTTTAGTAAAAACTAAAGCAGGATTTACCTTACTTCAGGTTTTAAGATTTTGGAGCTTACTTAGAATTCTTAAAAACTCAGGTAAATTTAATTTTAATCAATCTGGCTCCAATTTTAATACTCAAAATATTTCAAGAGATGAAGCCTATAAAATTTTAAATTTAGACCCAGGAAAAAGATATTCCAAGGAGGAAATTTTAAATTCATACAAAAAAATAATGAAAAAAATTCACCCAGATATAAGTCCAGAATTATCAAGATTAGCTTCAATAGTAAATGAAGCAAAAGAAATTGTTATAAAAGATTCAGCCTAGTTTATTAAAGTCTCAAATTTTTTGTAAATTTCTAATGCACTTATTTTATTTTTACCCAAAGTATTATGTCCTACTTCATTTACACCCTCAGGAATTATCGGATGCATTTTGGGACTGTAACTTCCGTATATAATCGGTGTGTCAGCCATTAAAACTATTGTTTGAAGACCTAATGCAGCCGATATGTGACTAAAACTTGAGTCATTGCAAATTGATATATCGCAATTTTTAACATATGGAAGAGTCTCTTCTAACCTAAGATCGTCAAGTTTTAAACATTGTGATTTAAATTTTGAATTGTAAATTTCATTTAATATATCCTGTTCCTCTTTAATTTTACCAGTTGCTAAAAAAAAACGACATTTATATTTATCAGTGCAATAATTCATAAATTTTAAAAAAGTACCAGAAGGAATTCGCTTAGTATCTCCAGACCCACCAATACCTAAAAGAATATTTTTTTCATTAGATGATATTTTACTTTTAACTCTTATATTTTCCACATCCTTTTCATTTAATGAAATTTCTGGATTACTCTCAACATCTATACCTAATTTTTTTTTTAAAAACTTTTTAGCTGTTTCTGTTATATTCTGATTTTTTTTAAAAAATAATGGGTATTGATAAATATCTTTTATTAATGAAAATTTTGCTATTAGGTTAAATCGTAATGAAGAATTGAATATAAAAATTTTATCAAATTTATATCTTTTGAGATATTGAATTAATTTCAATGTTCCATTAATTCCATCATGTAAACCATTATTAATTTTATTATCCCTATCAAGTATTAGAATTTCTTTTACATGTTTGTTATTCTTGGTCAAATCAATTGCTTTTGAGTTTTCTTTTACTAGAAGATAAACTTTAGTTTCAAATTTTTTTGCCAAAGCTTCAATAAATGGTAAAAAAATTATTAAGTCACCAATACCCTTTCTGTTCTGTACAATTAAAATTTTCATAGACTTCTTATATGTTTACTAATTTTTTTTTTTTATATAAGTTAAATTTATGGGTAAAATTAATGGCATTTATGCGGCTTCAATATCTATTGTAGATAGAAATCTTAAATTAAATATTGAAAAAACCATACATCACTCGGAAAAACTAATAAAAGATGGATGCCATGGGGTTGTATTATTTGGAAGTACTGGACAGTCACAGCTAATTTCTTTAGAGGAAAAATTAAATTTAATAGAGAATATCTCAAAAAGTAAATTTAAAGATAAATTTATTATTGGAACTGGGCTTAACTCACTTCAAGATACTATTTCCCTTATTAAATTTAGTAATTCATTTAACCTAAATAATTTTTTGATAATGCCACCAGCTTATTACATGTATGAAGATAAAGAAGTTATTAGGTTTTATAAAAAATTAATTGAAAAAGTTTCAGATTGTAAAATAATATTATATAACTTTGAAAAACTTTCAGGTTATAAATTTAGTGAAGAATGCGTTAAAAATCTTGTAGATTTTTTTCCAAAAAATATAATCGGGGTTAAAGATAGTTCATACAATTTATTTGAAAAACTAAAAATTAAAAACTTTTCAATTTTACCTGGTTCTGAATTAAAACTTCTTAAGGGTTTACAAATTGGATGTACAGGTATTATTACAGCAACTTGTAATGTTACAGCCTCTCTTTCCCGAAAAGTATATGATGATTTTGTTAATAATAAAGTTCAAACTTATAATAATAAACTATGTGATATAAGAATGGCTTTTGATAAATTTAATCTAATTTCAGGTCTACATTCTTTTCTCTCCGAAAAAGACGATTCTTTCAAAAATTTAATTCCACCACTCAATTTACTCAATGATATTGATAAAAAAAAACTACTTGAAGAATTAAAAAAATTAGATTTTAATTAAGAGTTTTCGAAAGTAGTCTATTTTATGAAACTTGTTAATTTTTTAAACAAACTCATTAAGAGCGATGGTTTTATATTAATTGATGCTTACAAAAATAAGTATACTGTTGGGAGTCCAATTAAACCAAATCCAATCATACTTAAAATCCTTGATCAAAAATTACATCATAAATTACTTTTTCACCCAGATCTACACTTTGGAGAAGCTTATACAAACGGATCAATAGTAATTGAAAATGGAACTTTGACAGAATTTTTAGAGATTGCATTAAAAAATATTGGAAGAAATGAGATAAATTTTTATAGCAAAATGTTAAATCAAATTAGAGGATTTTATAAAACTTTTATAAATTTAAATTTAATAAAAAAATCTAAACAAAATGTTGCTCACCATTATGATATATCCGAAAAGCTTTATGACCTTTTTTTAGATGGAAAAAGACAATATTCATGTGCTTATTTTAAAAATGAAGATGATACCTTGGAACAAGCGCAAGAAAACAAAATTAATCATATAATCAAAAAACTTAATCTTAAACCAAATCAAAAAGTTTTAGATATTGGTAGTGGCTGGGGAACATTAGCTATAGATATAGCAAAAAAAACTAAATGTGCAGTGGTAGGTATCACTCTATCAGAGAACCAACTCAACTATAGTAAAGCTAAAGCAAAAGAATTAAATCTAGAAAACCAGCTTGAATTTCGTTTAATTGATTACAGACAACTTAATGAAAAATTCGACAGAATAGTTAGTGTTGGAATGTTTGAACATGTGGGAAGAAAATTTTATCAAACCTATTTCAACACAGTTTCAAAGTTACTCAATAATGATGGTGTAGCTTTAATTCATACAATAGGTTCTAGTATGCCTCCAAGAAATCCACATCCATGGATAACTAAGTATATTTTTCCAGGAGGATATACCCCAAGTTTAAGTGAGGTTTCTCTTCCAATAGAAAAGTCAGGATTAATTATTTCTGATATTGAGGTTTTAAGAATGCACTATGCTCATACACTTAGAAATTGGAAAGAGAGATTTTTAAGTAAAAAAAATCAGGTTTTAGAAATGTTTGATGAACGTTTCTTGAGAATGTGGGAATTTTATCTGGCAGGTTGTGAAATGGCATTTAAATGGGGTGATCAGGTTGTATTTCAATTTCAATTAACAAAAAAAAATAATACTGCACCAACCACAAGAGACTATATTTATCAGTTATAAATTGATAAATTTTTAGTTATTAGCATGAAAAAAAAGCGTCAAAAATCCTTTAAAAAAGTAAAAAAAAAAATAATAAAAAAATCAAAAATATTAAAAAGCAAAAAAAAATCAAAAATTAAAAAAAGTAAAAAAAAATCTAAAATAAAAAAAAATATTAAGACTAAATTTAAAACAAAAAAAAAATCTCAATTAAAAGGAAATAATAAAATTCTTATTAATATAATTAATTTCCAGGAAAAAATTAAACCAGAATTTAAAATAAAATTTAATCCCTTTGTATCTTTAGATAAATTTTTACAAAAATTTTTTGAAAATATCTCAACTACTATTGAGCAATATAAATTGCTTAAAGAAGAAAAAAAAAGAATTTCTAAAATTGAAGAACTGGAGAAAATTGAAAAAGAAAAATTGGAAAATGAAAAAAGAATTAAAGAGGAAAAAGATCTTCAATCTAAATTAAAAGAACAAATTCTCAAAGACGAAATAAAATTAGAGAAAGAAAGAGTAAGAGATATTAAAATTTTTTTAAGAAAGGAACAGGCTATTATTCGTCAAGAACAAGCTGAAAAACAAAGAAAATTTTTAGAACAATTAAAAATAGAAAAACAAATTGAGAAATTCAGAATTAGAGAAATTAAAGAATTGGAACAATTAGAAAAAATTTCTTTAAGAGAGCAGCGAGATGATTATGCAACCTTGCAGGAGAGAATAGATAAACTTAAACAAAAGTATCAAATTATTAGAGATCAAAAAATAAGAGAAAGAGTAGAAGCTCTTGGTATAAAAACTTTAGGAGATGAAGATAGAGAAACGTTATTACAAAAAGAAAGAGATTATACCTTAGCAAGACAAAAAATTGAGTTTGCGCTTGAAAGTTTTTATAGAAGCTCAAGTAGCCTAGTATTTCAATTAAATAAAAAACATATTACTCGACATATGTCTATTTTAAGATGCATAGACAGAAGATTTGAAACGGGGGAGATTTTTATTAAGTGGGATGAAAGTGAAGATGATAGATGGCTTTTATTAATATATATTAAAAATAACTCTCCTGATGAAGGGATAGTTATTGAGGATAAAACAAACCCAGACAAAAATATATCTCATGAATTTAAACCGACTGAAATTTTTAAAGCATCGGACTTAATGGTAGACTCGCTCACTCAATTAATTTCTAAGATAAGAAAGAAGAAAAATACATAGTATTATTTCATTATAACATCTTTCAAAATGTATTCCCAAGTACCCATTTTTTCATATCTAACCTTAATTATTAAATTTTTTTTAGGTTCAAGCCAAAGAATAAAATCCAATTTTTTGTTTTCATTTAAATTCTCATCCTTTGATCTTAAAGAAAACTTATGAACAACATATTCTTTACCATTAACAGTTATTTTTTCTTTCTTAATAAAATTTACTATTTGATCCTTAATACTTCCAGATAATGGGCTAATCTGAGTTTCACTTTGAAGAATTTTATGGTTCCACCAATTTCCAATTATATATTCTGAATTTACTTCTCCTGAAAAAGAGGACCCCTTGATTTTATAATATTCATCTTGCTCATTATACTTTAAATCTACAAATTTTTTTTTGTCATTTTGTAATGTTCTTGAACTATAAGATATCAGTTTATCATTTTGATATTGCTCAAGACCATTACTTTTTATAGAAAAAATTTTTATACCTAATAATTTAACTTCAAAGTTAGTCTTATTTGTTACGTTTAAGATATCATTAACGTAATTAAACTCATAAATGCTTTCGCCAATTTTTTTTCCATCTTTGAATATTTCCATTTCTATCTTCTTAAAATCTTTATAATGTGAGGCATGACTAAAGCTAGTTTCTGGAATCATAAATAGGATAGCTAAAAGTAAAAATTTTTTCATAAAATTTATGGTATTTGATTCAAACAAATAGTAAATACTATTTTAAAAATGTTTCTTAAAATTAAAAAAATACCAACAGTTTATTGGAGCTCAGAAGAACCTACAAATCTAAGACCAAAAACTTCATCATTACTATTTGTATGTTTAGGGCTAATAATCTTTGGCTTTGGTGAAGGCTTACTTATTGTGTCATATTCTGGAGCTTCGCCCTGGAGTGTGTTAGCTCAAGGAATTGCAATTAATACAAATTTGTCTATTGGGCTTATAACATTTATAATAAGTATAACGGTTTTAATTCTTTGGATACCATTAAAGCAAAAACCAGGTATAGCGACCATATTAAATGCTATCATAATAGCAATCATGATAGATCTTTGTATACATTTTATTCCAACCCCAGAAAATTATTATTCAAAACTTCTTTTAGGAGGTATTGCAGTTTTGACAGTTGGTTTGGGTGGAGGAATATATTTAGTTGCAAACCTTGGAGCAGGACCTAGAGATGGTTTAATGGTTGGCCTCCAAAAAAAAACAAACCTTCCCATAGCATTAGTAAGGGCAATTTTAGAAATATCAGTTGTAAGCATTGGTTGGTATCTAGGTGGAATTGTAGGAGTAGGTACATTAATGTTTGCTTTTGGAATAGGCCCAGCTATTGCACTAAGCTTATACCTTGTAAATAAAACCTTCTCTAAATAATCTATAATAATGCTAATTGAAAAAATTTTTAATATTATAAGTGCATTTCACCATTATAGAATCGCGTTATACGCAAAAAATTTAAATTGTAATAATTTAGTTGATGTTGGCTGCCATAAGGGTGAGTTTTTAAATAGTTTTTTGAACAATAAAAGAATTAATAAATTCTATTGTTTTGAGCCTCAAAAAGAGGTTTTTAAATTTTTAAAACTGCGGTTTAAAAGTAACAAAAAAATTAAATTATATAACCATGCCCTTGGCGAAAGTAAAAGAATAAAAAAAATTTATCTTTCAAATTTGACTTCCCTATCAACAATGTCTAAGTTTAATAATCAATCAGACTGGCTCAAAATAAAAAATTTAATTGTTGGAGACAAAGATAGATCGAGTTTATCACTTAATGTTCCTCAAAAAACAATCGATTTAGTTTTTAAAAAAATTTCCCTCAAAAAAAGTTTTCTTAAAATTGATGTAGAGGGCTACGAATTAAACGTACTTTTGGGTGCAAAAAATAAAATAAAGGAAATACCCTTTATTTTAATAGAAAAACATACCTTTGGCCAATACCATAATAGTTTTAATTCTGTAAATGATTTTTTGGTTAAAAATAATTTTGAAATTGTTAAAAGTTTTTATTACCCAACTTTACATTATAAAGATTTATTATATAAAAAAAAAGGGCAGTAAAAACTGCCCTTTTTGAATTTTTGATTGAGATAAATGTGGATTACATTCCCATTCCGCCCATTCCTCCCATTCCTCCCATTCCGCCACCTGGCATTGCAGGTGTAGAGTCTTTCTCATCAGGTTTGTCCGCCACCATAGCCTCAGTAGTTACCAATAATCCTGAGATTGAAGCAGCGTCTTGAAGAGCTGTTCTCACAACTTTTACTGGATCTATGATACCCTCTTTAAACATATCTACATATTCCTCAGATTGTGCATCATAACCATTAGAAGTTTTATTAGTTTCTAATAATTTACCAACAACAACTGATCCGTCTACTCCAGCATTTTTAGTAATTTGTCTTATTGGTGCCTGAAGTGCACTTTTTACAATTTCAACACCAGCTTTTTGATCATCACCTTTTACTTTCACTTTGTCTAGATCTTGGGAAGCGTAAAGTAATGCACATCCACCACCCACAACTATTCCTTCTTCGACCGCTGCTCTAGTTGCATTAAGTGCATCTTCTACTCTATCTTTTCTTTCTTTTACCTCGACTTCTGTTGCCCCACCTACTTTAATAACCGCAACTCCTCCAGCTAATTTAGCTAATCTTTCTTGAAGTTTCTCTTTATCATAGTCGGATGTAGTTTCATCAATCTGTTGTTTGATCTGAGCACATCTTGCTTCTATATCTGATTTTTTACCAGATCCACTTACAATCGTGCTATTTTCTTTGTCAACTTTTACTCTTTTTGCAGACCCTAAATCGTTTAATTTTACATTTTCTAGCTTTATTCCTAAATCCTCTGAAATTACTTGTCCACCAGTTAAAATCGCAATATCTTCTAACATAGCTTTTCTTCTATCCCCAAAACCAGGTGCTTTAACTGCAACGACCTTTAATCCACCTCTAAGTTTATTTACTACTAATGTAGCTAATGCTTCACCTTCAACATCCTCAGAAATTATCATCAACGGTCTTCCTGCTTGAACTACTGCTTCCAATAATGGCACCATAGGCTGTAGATTTGTTAATTTTTTTTCGTGAAGTAGTATAAGAGGATTTTCTAGCTCTGTAGTCATTTTATCACCGTTGGTAATAAAATAAGGAGATAAATAACCTCTATCAAATTGCATACCCTCAACAACATCAAGTTCTGTTTCAATACCTTTTGCCTCTTCGACTGTTATAACTCCTTCATTTCCAACTTTTTGCATTGCCTTTGAAATCATATTTCCAATCTCTTTATCACCATTTGCAGAAATTGTTCCAACTTGAGCTATTTCATCACTATCTTTAACTTTTTTTGCAGATGATATTAATTTTTCCTTCACATGATCGACTGCAGCATCAATACCTCTTTTTACATCCATTGGATTCATTCCAGCAGTTACATACTTGCAGCCTTCCTTAACAATTGCTTGAGCAAGTATTGTTGCAGTTGTTGTTCCGTCACCTGCTTCATCATTAGTTTTGCTGGCTACTTCTTTAACCATTTGAGCTCCCATGTTTTCAAATTTGTCTTCCAGTTCAATTTCTTTTGCAACTGAAACACCATCTTTTGTTGTTCTTGGAGCCCCATAAGATTTATCGATAACTACATTTCTTCCTTTTGGTCCTAAAGTAACTTTTACTGTATTAGCTAGAATATCAACACCTTTTAACATAGATGTTCTAGCATCAGAGTCGAATTTAACTATTTTTGCCATTATAAATCTCCTTAAATTATTATTTTGATTTTGAAATACCCATAATGTCAGACTCTTTCATTATGCTGTATTCTTTTCCGTCAATTTTGACTTCTGTTCCAGACCACTTACCGAATAAGACCTTATCACCAACTTTAACATCCATTGGTATAATTTTTCCATCTTCGGTCTTAGCACCACCACCTATAGCAACAACTTTACCTTCTTGTGGTTTTTCCTGAGCAGTATCTGGTATTATTATTCCTCCAGCAGTCTTTTCGCTGCTGTCTAAAACTTCTATTAACACTCTATCGTGTAAAGGTTTAAATTTCATATAAAACTCCTTTGATATCACAGTCATATAGAGACAAGGATATAATTTTTCAAGATATTCATAAAAATTTATAATCCAAAAAAACCAAGGAAATATAAGTATTTTTAAGCTATATCTGATCTATGACAGTAAATTTGGATAAAAAAGGACTAAAATCTATTGCATCTGATTATGATCTTTTTTTTATAGACATATGGGGCGTAATACATAATGGAATTAAACTATTTGATCACTCGGTTCGAGTACTTAATGAGATAGAAAAGTTAAACAAAGAATATATTTTATTAACAAATGCGCCGAGACCTAACTCCACTGTTATTAAATTTCTACAAAAACTAGGTTTAGATAAAAGTAAATGTTCGAAAGTTTTCACGTCTGGGGAAGCTTCTCTTAAATATTTAAGTAAAGACTATAAAAATCTTAAATTTTTTCATATTGGACCAGAAAGAGATTTTGATTTGTTTAAACTATTTGAAAAAAACAGAGTAAAACAAATTGATGATTGTGATTTTCTATTATGCACTGGATTATTCGACGAACATGACAAAAAATTAGATTATTACAAAAATTTGTTTCAAAATAGTAGCTCAAAAGAAATGATTTGTACAAATCCAGATCTAGTAGTTGATAGAGGCGAAGAAAGAGAATTTTGTGCAGGATCCATAGCAAAAATCTTTGAGGATTTTGGTGGAAATGTAAATTATTTTGGCAAACCCTTTCCCTTAGTTTATAATTTATCTACAAATACCAATGGCAAAAAAGTATTATGTATTGGTGACAACTTAAATACAGATATTAAGGGTGCAAATAATCAAAATTTTACATCCTTACTTATAACTAGTGGAATACATAAAAGTGAAATGAAAAATAATTTTGATAAAATTTCCAAAAATTATAATGTTAAAATTGACTATATTCAATCAAGTTTAAAATGGTAAAAAAAATAAAAATTTATAAAAACTTTAAAATTTTAAAGTCTTATCAAAATTCAATACTTCTAATAGGTAATTTTGATGGTTTACACATTGGGCACCAAAAACTTTTTAAAAAGGCAAAAAATTTACAATCAAAACGCAAGAATAAAATCGGTGTTTTAACTTTTGATCCAATTCCAAAAATGTTTTTTAATAAAAAAATAAAAAACTATAGAATAAGTAATTTAAATCAAAAAATAGAATTATTTAAAAAATTTGGCGTAAATTTTATTATTAATAAAAAATTCGATAGACAATTTTCTAAAATCCAATGTAACGATTTTATTAAAAAAATTTTATTTAAAAAAATCAAACCAAATTATATTTTTGTGAGTAATAATTTTCGTTTTGGTAATAAACGTTTAGGAGACATAAAATTATTAAAAAGTTTTGAACGTAAATTTAATTATAAAATTATAAATCCATCAACCTTAAAAATGAGGGGTCAAGTAGTATCCTCTACAATTATCAGAGGTTTACTTGAGAAGGGAAATTTACAAATAGCAAATAAACTTCTCGATAGAAATTAGACAATTGAGGGCGTGGTC
Source organism: uncultured Pelagibacteraceae bacterium (assembly GCA_902574695.1). Classification (GTDB taxonomy): domain Bacteria; phylum Pseudomonadota; class Alphaproteobacteria; order Pelagibacterales; family Pelagibacteraceae; genus Pelagibacter. The sequence continues at coordinate 195,734 of CACGON010000001.1, forward strand.
AAGGAGGGTAGGAAAATGGGAAAAAAAATTGGTTTTCCAACCTGTAACATCGACATTGAAAATTATATAATCTCAAAACCTGGCGTATATGCAGTCAAAGTTCATTTACAAAACAGTCGAAAGACCTTAAAAGGTATTGCTAATCTTGGGTATAGACCTACTTTTAATCAAAAAAAAATACTATTAGAAGTAAATATATTTAATTTTAATAGAAATCTTTATAATAAAAAATTATCTGTAGAGTTTATAAAATTTATAAGAGGTGAAAGAAAATTTAAAGGAATTAGGGAGCTTAAAAGACAAATTAGATCAGATATTAAAATAGCAAAAAGATATTAAAAAATTTATGAGTAAAGAAAACATTAATTTACCTAAAACCTCATTTTCAATGAAGGCAAATTTACCAGTTAAGGAGCCATCTTTAGTTGAGTATTGGTCTAAAATAGATCTTTATAAAAAACTTAGAGAAAGCAGAAAAGGAAAAGAAAAATTTGTTCTTCATGATGGTCCACCTTATGCGAATGGAAATATTCATATGGGAACAGCATTAAATAAAATCTTAAAAGATATTATAATAAAATTTCATCAGATGGATGGAAAAGACTCAGTTTACGTACCTGGTTGGGATTGTCATGGACTACCAATTGAATGGAAAATTGAAGAACAATATAAAAAAAATAAAAAAAATAAATCTGATGTACCTATAATTGAATTTAGAAAAGAATGTAGAGATTTTGCAAGCAAGTGGATTGAAATTCATAAAGATCAATTTAAAAGGTTAGGAGTTGTGGGTGATTGGGATAACTATTATTCTACTATGAGTAATGATGCAGAGGCTCAAATAGTGAGAGAGCTTGGAAAATTTTTAAAAGAGGGAAGTCTTTATAGGGGTTTTAAACCTGTGCTTTGGTCAACTGTTGAAAAAACAGCTTTAGCTGATGCTGAAGTTGAATATATGGAACATTCTTCGGATACCATTTACGCATCATTTCCTATTAAAAAAACTAACCACAATGAACTTAAAGAGTGCGAAGTTATCATTTGGACTACTACTCCCTGGACTATACCAGCGAACAAAGCTCTAGCATTTAATAAATCACTTAAATATCTAGTAATTCAAATAGATGATGAAAATGAATTTAATAAAAAAAAAATTGTAGTTGCTAAAGATTTGCTTAACAATTTGATCAATGATTGTGGAATAAAAAAATTTAAAAAGTTAACAGAATTTTCTGGTGAAAAGTTTATTGGTACAATTTGTAATCATCCGTTTAAAAAAATTGGATATGACTATGATATACCAATGTTTGAGGCGAGGTTTGTTACTACAGAACAAGGATCTGGAATAGTGCATTGTGCGCCAAGTCATGGTCCTGACGATTTCAATCTTTGTTTAAGTAATGGAATAAAAGCCTTAGAGACAGTGGATGACGATGGCAAATATACAAAAAATATTCCTTTATTCGAAGGAATACATATTTTTAAAGCAAACAAAATAATTATTGAAAAATTAAAAGAAAATAAAAAACTTCTTGCAAATGGAAAGCTTACTCATTCCTACCCTCACTCTTGGAGATCAAAAGCGCCTCTAGTTCATAGAGCAACACCTCAATGGTTTATATCAATGGAAAGTCACGGCTTGAGAGATAAGGCTTTAAAAGCAATTGATAAAACAAAGTTTTATCCAAACAAAGGTAAAGAAAGATTGAGATCAATGATTGAAACAAGACCTGACTGGTGTGTTTCAAGACAAAGAGTTTGGGGTGTTCCGTTACCAATTTTCATTTCTAAAAAAGATGGTAAGGTTTTAGTTGACGATGAAATTTTTGAAAATATTGCCAAAATTTATGAAATAGAGGGATCTGATTGTTGGTTTTCTGATGACTCGCAAAAATTTTTAGGAAAAAAGTATGACTCAAAAGATTATGAGAAACTTCAGGATATAGTTGAGGTTTGGTTTGATAGTGGATCAACCCATTCATTTGTTTTAGAGAAAAGAAATGATTTAAAATGGCCAGCTTCAATGTACTTAGAGGGATCTGACCAACATAGAGGCTGGTTTCACTCCTCTTTACTTGAATCTTGTGGAACAAGAGGAGAAGCACCGTTTGAAAAAATTTTATCTCATGGTTTTGTAGTTGATGGAAAAGGTTTAAAAATGTCAAAGTCTACAGGAAATGTAATTTCGCCAGACGATATATTAAAAAAATACGGAGCAGATATTCTTAGAATTTGGGTAGCATCATCAGATTATGCAGAAGATTTAAGAATAGATTATACTATACTTGAGCAGCATGCAGAGGCGTATAGAAAAATAAGAAATACCTTTAGATATTTGCTTGGAAATTTGAACGATAACTTCTCAGAGATAAATGTTGAAAAATTAAACATAGATCAATTACCTGAGTTAGAACAATATATGCTGCACAAATTATTCGAATTAAATAAAAATTTTATGAAAAATTTTGAGTCTTATAATTTTCATATATTGTATAAGGAGCTTTTGAACTTTTGTACGGTAGATCTTTCTTCTTTTTATTTTGATATAAGAAAAGATACTCTTTATTGCGACTCCAAAGAGTCCCAAAAAAGAAAGGATTGTATTATGGTGTTAAACGTTATTTTAGATTGTTTATTAAAATGGTTTGCGCCAATATTGTCGTTCACTACTGAGGAAATATTTAAGCTTATAAATGAGAAGTCGACTGAAAGTATACATTTAAAGAAATTTCCAAATATCCCCGAGAATTGGTTTAATAAAAAAATTGAGGATGATTGGATTAAAATTATAAATATAAGAGATCAAGTTAATTATAGTATAGAGAAAAAAAGAGAAGAAAAAATTATAGGTTCAAGTTTAGAAGCATCTATTAAAATATTTGTAAACAGAGAAATCTTTGATTTTGTTAAAAATTACGATTTTTCAGAAATTTGTATTACTTCAACAGCTGAAGTTATTTTGGATGATAAAACTGAAGATGGTATTAAAATTGAGACGATTAAAGCAAAAGGGGAAAAATGCAATGTATGTTGGAAAATTTCAGAGGAAAAATGTAAGAGGCATGGTCATCTTCAATAAATGAAAAATTTGAATATTAAAAAATTTATCAAATATTTTATTATAATTTCTTTTATTTTTTTATTGGACAGAGTATCAAAAATTTATGTAATTAGTTATTTTGATAGTGTTTCTGAAACTCAAATATTCTTGAATAGTTTTATAAATATTATTTTAGTATGGAATAGCGGTATTGGTTTTGGTCTTTTGTCTTTTACGGATAATAATATTTATAATTTTATCACGATAATTATTTTTCTTATAAATTTACTTATTATTTACTTTATTTGCAAATATGATGATATTAGAGGTTTATTTTTATGTTTGGTATTAGGGGGCTCACTTGGAAATTTATTTGATAGAATATATTATTCGGGGGTTCCGGACTTTATAGATTTTAATTATAACAATTTTCATTGGTTTATTTTTAATGTTGCAGATATATTTATCTCTTTGGGGGTTATGTGCCTTATTTTGGTTGAATTATTTTTAAATAAAAAGATATTAAAAAACAAAGATGAAAATTAAGTTAATTATATATTTTTTAAGTGTTTTATTTTTATATTCATGCCAAAGTATCAAGGATGGATTAACAGGAAAAAAACAGGAAAATAGCGACGAATTTTTAGTTATTAAAAAAAATCCACTTGAGATGCCACCCGAGTTTAATCAACTGCCTGTTCCAAAAAAAAAACAAGCAGAAACCACTGCAGAAGCAGTAGATGAAGAAATCGAAGATCTTATTAAATCAATAAAAAAAAGCGAAAAAACATCATCCAAAGATAATTCTGCAGAAGAATTTATTATGAAAAAAATTAAAAAAAATTAATGTATAAACTTAATTTTAATTTTAAAAAATTTACTTATACAAAAAGAAATAAAACTATTGAAAAAAAACTAAAAAAAAAAATTTATTCTTATTTTGATCAAAAACTAATTAAAAGTTTCTCAAAAAACTATAAGTTAAGTTTAGAGGAAAATAAACTATATAAGTATAAGAAATTTAAAAATTATAATATAATTGGGATGGGGGGATCTTCATTAGGAGCTAAAGCTATTTATAATTTTTTTAAAAACAAAGTAAAAAAAAATTTTTCTTTTATAGACAATATCAATCTTAATGAAAACTATAAAAAAAAAGAGACATTAAATATTATTATTTCAAAATCTGGAAACACTATTGAAACAGTCGCAAACTTTAAAAAACTGAAAAGTAAAAAAAATAATTTATTTATCTGTGAAAATTCAAATAATACATTAAGAACTTTGGCTCAAAAGCTTAAAAGTGAAATAATAAATCATAAAAATTATATTGGAGGCAGATATTCCGTTTTGTCAGAAGTGGGTATGTTGCCAGCAACTTTAATGGGTTTGGATGCAAGAAAATTTAAACACTTCGATAATTTAATTCAGAATAAATTTTTTTTTAATTCACTAATTGAAAATGTTGGATTAACAATTTCACTAATTAAAAAAAAAAAATTTAATTCTGTAATTTTAAACTATGATGAAAGTTCAGAGGATTTATTTAAATGGTACCAACAATTAATAGCAGAGAGCTTAGGCAAAAAATCTAGAGGAATATTTCCAATTGTATCAAATTTACCCAGAGATAATCATAGCTTAATGCAGTTATATTTAGACGGTCCAAAAAAAAATTTTTTTACGTTTTTTGATGTTTTAGATTTCTCCAAAAAAAATAGTTTAGCTAAAATTAAACTTGCTCAAAAAAAAGCTACACAAATAGTCTTTAAAAAAAAAAAAATACCATTTAGATGTTTTGATCTACTAAGCAGATCTGAAAAATCACTTGGAGAAATTTTTACTTTTTTCATGCTTGAGTCAATTTTATTAGGTAAAGCACTTAATTTAAACCCTTTCGATCAACCTTCCGTAGAACTAATCAAAATTGAGACAAATAAAATTATTAAACATTCATAGTTTAAAAAAATATATTTTTGACAACCCATAAACTTTTTCCATAATGATATTAATTTTTTTATCAAATAAAATATTATCTTTTTTATTTCTATGTAGAATTATAATTCCATTTTTTTTTAAAATATTTGATTGATATATTAAATTTAAAAGTTCATCAATTTTACTCTCTTTAAAAGGAGGATCTAAAAATATTAAATCAAATTTACTCACAAAATCTTTATTGCCCAATTTTACAAATATATCTTCATCAAAGACATCGATTTTTTTATCTTGATTTAACGATTTAATGTTTTTTTTTAAAATTTTTATTGCTGGTTGATAATTTTCGCAAAAAACTACTTTTATTGCTCCCCTTGATATACACTCTAAACCAAAAGATCCAGATCCAGAAAAAAGATCTAAAACTTCAGCCTTCTCTATATCTATTTTAGCTTTATTGGAATGAATAATTAAATTGAATATGGACTCTTTAACCATATCTTTTAGAGGTCTTGTTAAATCATCAACTGGCTGGATTAATTTTTTTCCTTTATACTTTCCTGAGATAATTCTCATAATTCAGTAACTTTGTAACCAATATCTTTTCTGTAAAAACCATCTTTCCAATTAATTTTATTGAGTATTTCTAATGCCTCTTTTTTACTTTTTTTAAATGAGTCAGATGTCACAACAATATTTAAAACTCTGCCACCAAAAGCATAAAAATTATTATTAATATATTTTGTACCTGCATGAATTACATACTGTCCTTTTTGAATTTCCAAATTTGAAATATTTTCTAAAATAATATTTTTCTTATAATTATCCGGGTATCCGTTTGAACATAAAACAATACATAAACTTTTTTTATCTAACCATTCAATTTTTTGAGAATTCAGATCTCTATTACAACAAGAAATAACGATTTGTCCAAAGTCTGTTTTCAACAAAGGTAGAATTGTTTGACACTCTGGATCTCCCATTCTTACATTGTATTCTATTAAATATGGTTCATTTTTAACAATCATTAGCCCCACATAAAGAAACCCCAAATATTCTGTATTAAGTTCTTTCAGACCTTGTAAAGTAGGTTCAATAATTTTTTTTTTAATTTTTTCTTCTAATATTTTGTTATTTAGTCTTGAAGGAGAATATGCTCCCATACCCCCAGTGTTTGGGCCAGTGTCTCCCTCTCCAACTCTTTTATGATCTTGGGCTGTTTGAAATGATTTATATTTAATACCATCACATATTATAAAATAACTCATTTCTTCACCTTTTAAAAATTCTTCAACAAGTACCGATTTAGCTTTACCAAACTTTCCATTAAATATTTCTATCACAGCCTTTTTGGAGTCATTTTTTGTTTTACAGATATAAACTCCTTTTCCTGAAGCAAGTCCGTCAGCTTTTATTACTATAGGATAATTTGATTTATCTAAATATTTTAGAGCAGTATCTTGCGTTTCAAATATTTCAAATTTAGAGGTTGGAATTTTAAACTTTTTACAAAGTTTTTTAGTAAAAATTTTTGATCCTTCAAGTTGAGATGCAATTTTACTAGGACCAAATACTTTAATATCTGTTTCTTTAAAAAAATCTTTAATACCATTTACAAGCTGTTTTTCTGGACCAATAACTAATAAGTTTATATTTTTTTCTGTACATTTTTTTTTAATTTCATCAAAATTATCAATATCTATTTCAATATTTTCTGCAATTAAAGCAGTTCCAGCGTTACCAGGTAAACAATAAATTTTATTAATAAAATTTGACTGTTTTAACTTTAAACATAAAGCGTGTTCGCGTCCACCACTTCCAATAATTCCAATATTCATATATATATATTTTATATAACTAAATTATGAAAAATAAATTAGCTAAATTAAAATATTTACCAAACAACTTTGAAATTCTTGAACCTGGCGATCATGTAATATGCGCAGTTTCTAACAAAAAAATACCTTTAGAGAGTTTATCTTATTGGAATGTAGAGGACCAGGAGCCTTATTATTCATATATTGAGGCTTCTTTAAAAAAAGAAAAAAATTAAAATTACAATTTCCACCTATTATGAGTTAAAATCCACTGATCTGGGTTTTTTAAAATCATTTTTTCAAGATAATAGTTCAATTGTTGCGTAATATTTTCCAAGGTTTCATCTTTTTTGAAATAGATAGGTTTATTTATTACAATTTGGAAATTATGACTATTAACTCTTTCTATATATATATTAATAACTGGACAATTAAATTTCTTTACTAATTGCGCTGGTATGGTGGTGGTATAAGCTTTTTGACCAAATAATTCAGATTGAATACCCTCAGTTACTCTTTGGTCAATCATTAAAGCTATTGATACATTTCTTTTTATTAGCTTCAAAATATCTCTTGTACCAGATATCCCTTTTTTAATTTGAATTTTACATATATTTTCTTTCCTTATTCTTTCCATAGTATTGTTCAAAAAAAAATTATTTAAAGGTCTATAAATTGCACCCAGATTTATACCATGTTTTTCAATTTGCATTGCCATCAATTCGAAGTTACTGAAATGACCCGAGATAAATACCACTGGGATATTCTTTTTCTTTACTTCATCCAAATATTCTGATCCCAGAATATTAATATACTTATCTAAACTACCATATCTAAAATCTTTTAAAAAAACGTACTCCGATAATATTCTCCCATAATTACCCCACATATTTTTAATTATAGGTTTCAAATTTTCATTCTTTAAATCAGGAAGTATCAAACTGATATTTTTTTTAATAATTTCTTCTGATTTAAATAATGGACCAATTTTTTCTCCAACCAATCTTCCAAGATTAGATGCTTTTTTATATCCAATAAGTCTAAAAATAAAAAAAAATATTTTGATAAATATATACTGTAAAAAATAATTAAAAATTTTCATTTTTCTTCTTTTAAAAAATTAACAAATTTCTCTTCGTTTAATATTTTAAGATCAAGTTTTACAAAAGATATTTCTTTTTGGTATTTATTATCTATTTTGGAATAGTCTTTTTCTGTTGTCATCACTTTTAAATTTTTATTTTTAGCATAATTTAAAATATTTGTTAAATCAGCTTCTCTATAAATATAATGATCAGGAAAAATATATTCTTTTTCAATTTTGAAATTATTTTTTTTTAATATTTTTAAAAAATTTGTAGGATTTGCAATTGCTGAAAAAATAACATAATGTGAATCTACCTTAAGTTCGCTGAAGTTAGATATCTCATAATCTGTTTCAAATATTTCTAAGTCTTTTTTTATTTTTTTTACCTCATTAATTATATTTTTATTTTTAGAGGTATCGCCATTAATTACAACTGCATCATACTTTAGAATTGAATTTATTTTTTCCCTTAAGGGTCCTGCAGGAATAATCAAACCATTTCCAATCCATTGCATATTACTAAAACAAACAATTTTTAAGTCGTAGTTTATCGATTTATCTTGCAACCCATCATCAAATATTGCGTATTGGAATTTACTTAAAAGAGCCTCATCAAGCGCGTCTAGTCTTTTTTTTTTGCAAATGAGATTTGAATATTTTTTTATCAGATTTTGCTCATCAATTTGATTATGATAAAATTTTTTAATTATTGTAGATTTTAAATTATTAGATTTTAACAGGTTGTTTGATTTGATTGCTAAAGGAGTTTTTCCTGTTCCCCCAACATAGATATTTCCTATACAAACTGTTTTTATATTTTTTATTTTTTTTTGTACCCTAAAAGACTTCAAAAAATTACTAATTAAAATAGGAAGTGTAAATGGAAGAAGTAAAAATGCAACAAAATTAGGTTTTTTATAGTCCCAGAATTTCGGCTTTAAAAAATTCATATTTAAATAATTTTATTTAATTCTTTTGTAATATCCTTAAGCAATTTAGTACCTATTTTTTTTATTTTTTTATTAATTTTTACTGTTTCTTTTTTTTTATTTAACAGTTGATTAATACTTTTTTCTAGTCCAGAGGATGAATTAATTTTTTGTGAAATTCCAAATTTTTCTAGCAATTTATAAATATCCTTAAAATTCTCAACATATGGACCATTAATAATTTTACATGCATTCCTGACAGCCTCAAGAGGATTTTGTCCACCATGTTTTACAATTGATCCACCCATAAAAACAATTTTATTCAATTTGTAAAAAATTTCAGTTTCGCCATAACTGTCTACTAAATATATATCTATATTATTAGAAATTCTTTTTTTCCAACTATGGCAATGAAATTTAAGTTCATATTTATTCATTAATTCTATTAGCTCATCCTTCCGTTCTATATGTCTTGGTATAATAATACTTACAAATTTTTTATTCTCTTTTTTAAGTTTTTTATGTAAATTAAAACAAGTTTCTTCCTCACCGTTATGCGTTGAGGCTGCACACCAAAAAAGTTTATCGCTAAAAAAATTCTCAATATGCAATGGAACTTTGATTATTGAATTTTTTTGTATAAACTTTAAATTTGTTATCAGTTTTATATTTTTTACACCAAAAAATTTTAAATAAAGTTCGGTTTCTTTATTGCATGGAAAAGTCAGATCAAAGCATTTAAAAATACTTTTAGAAAAATTCCTAAATATCTTCCATCTTTTAAATGATTTTTTTGTAATTCTTGCGTTTAGCAGTAAGGTTGGAACATTATTTTTTTTTAAATTAATTAACATGTTTGGCCATATTTCTGAGTCTATAAAAATAGCTACGGATGGCCTCCAATAATGTAAAAATTTTTTTGAAATAAAATTAGTATCTATTGGAAAAAATTGATGAACTGTTTTCTTAAATTTAAAATTTCCAAATACTTTTGAAGAGCTAACTGTAGAAGTTGTTACTAATATTTGGTCAATATTTTTATTTTTTTCCAATTTTTCTATAAGTGGAATGACACTTAATAGCTCACCAACACTAGCCCCATGAAACCATACCAATTTTTTTTTAAATTTTTTTTTTGAAAAAAATGTAAATTTTTCTTTAAATCTGTAAAAATTTTCTTTTTTTTTAATTAATCTAAAAACTATGATAAAAGGTGAAATAATAAGTACTAAATTTATTAAAATTCTATAGATAAAGAGTGGCATCAATTTTTTTTGATTTGTTTATCATAAAAATTTTTATAAACACTTGAGTTAGTCATAAGTTGTTCGTGAGACCCTTCAGCTATAATTGCTCCATTATCAATTACAAAAATTTTATTAGAATTAAGAATTGTTGATAGTCTATGAGCGATTACAATTGTTGTTTTATCTTTTGTTAATAAGCTCATCGCTTCCTGAATCTTATTTTCAGTTTCTGAATCAAGTGATGAAGTTGCTTCATCCAGAAGAATAATTGGTGATTTTTTCAACATAGCTCTAGCTATTGATAATCTTTGTTTTTCTCCTCCAGATAGTCTTAGACCATTTTCACCTATCAATGTTTCATACTTTTTGGGTAAATTTTCAATGAAGGAAGCTGCAAAAGATTTTTTTGCAGCAATTTTAATTTCTTCCTCTGTAGCACTAGGGTTGGCGTATAAAATATTATTTTTTATTGTATCATCAAAGAGCGTAATATCTTGTGTTACAATAGATATATTTTTTCTTAAGTCTTCTATCTTTAACGAATAAATTGATTGTCCATCAATCAAAATATCACCAGAGTTACAATCGTAAAATCTAGGAATTAAATTTAAAAGAGATGATTTTCCTGCCCCACTATGGCCCACTAAAGCTGACATTTTTCCACCATTAAATTTTAAATTAATATCTTTCAAAATCAAATCTCCACTGCTCTCGTATTGAAAGTCACATTTTTTGAATATTATTTCACAATCAGAGATATTAAGTTTTTTGGCGCTCTCGTTATCTTTTATTTTATTTTGGATATCTATAATTGGAATAATTCTTCTAGCAGCAGCTAAACCTTGATTAATACCAATGTTTAGCGTAGCTAAAGATCTAACTGGTTGATATGCAAGCATCATCGCAGCTAAAAATGAAAAAAAGTTGTTAATACTTAATTCTCCACTAATTATTAATTTTCCAGAATAGTAAATTAAAAATGCAATCATTACTCCTGTAAGAGGCTCCATGATTGCAGTTGCCCGTGTGAAAACAACTGCTATTTTTTTTGATTTTTCTTTAAATTCAAATAAAAATTTACTCGATCTCTTCATTTCAAAATTTTCTCTTTGAAATATTTTTATGAGTTTGTGATTCCTAAATATTTCCATTAAATAAGTGGAAACTTCTCCAGCTTTATATGCTGCTTCAGTAGTTACTTTACCTATTCTTTTTCCTAGACTTTTTGCTGCTAACGTTGCTAGGGGGAGCATTATTATTGCTATTAATGATAATTTCCAATTCTGGTAAAACATTACAAACAAAAGACCCATAAGAGTTAATGTATCTTTAAACAAATTTAAAACAGTGGTAGAAACTAGATTTGTTATATAACTGGTATCATTTGTTATATTTGCTAAAAATTTTCCAGTATGTTTACCATCTATAAAACTAGTATCAGCTTTTATCAAAGATTTTACCATATCGTCTTGAATTTCTTTCTTTAAATCTTCACCCACTCCAATCATTAAAACTCTTGCGGCATAAAGGGAAAAACCTTTTGCACAAAAAGCCAAAATTATTAGTCCTGGAATAATTAAAATTAAACTTTGGTCTTTTTCTACAAAAATCTTTTTTATAGCAGGATCAAGCAAGTAGGCAATTGATGAAGTCGCACCAGCAACAACCAAAGAAAAAACTAAAGATAGAAAAATTTTACCTAAATAATTTTTCGTATAATCTTTATAAAGTCTTTTAATTATATCAAAATTGCTCATATTATTATTTTTCCAATTAATAAATTTAAAAAAATTATAAACCCTAAAAAATTATTAGATTTAAAAATTTTTAAACAATTTACTTGGTCATAAATTTTCAAACTATTTGTTTGGTATAAAAATAAGTGCATGATAATTAAAGTAATTCCACCATAATATATTTTGTTAAATGCAAAATGAATTCCCAAATAAATAAGCACTAAAGTAAACACTAAGTAACATACAAAAATAAATAGTTTTGGATTATTTTTAAATTTTATTGATGTTGATTTTACTCCTATTATTTCATCATCTTTAATATCTTGATATCCATATATTGTGTCGTATCCTAATGTCCAAAATATGGCTCCAATATAAAAAATTATTATTATTGGCTCTATATCAATATTTATCGATGCCCACCCCAGAATAAGACCATAGTTAAATGTGATTCCTAAAAAAAGTTGCGGCCAATATGTAAACCTCTTCATATACGGATACAAAAATGCAAGTGGCATCGATGCTAAAGCAATCAATATTGTGAAAGTGTTGAATTGAATTAAAACAATAAACGCAAGCCCACAAAGAATGGATGAAAAAAAAAGAGCAGTTTTTACATTTATGACTCCAGAAGCAATCGGCCGATTTTTTGTTCTCTCCACTTTTGCGTCAAAATCACGATCGACTATATCATTGATTATACATCCAGCTGATCTCATCAAAACTGCTCCCAAAAAAAATAATAAAAGATATTTTAAATAAATTTTAATATCATTGTTATAATTGTAGGCGATTGTTAACCCCCACAAACATGGCCAGAATAGCAACATGTAACCTATAGGTTTTTTAATCCTTGTAAGCTCGATAAAATTAATTAGTACTTTCATTAGAATTTACTTGTAAATAGCAAAGGCTAGTTTCATAATCAAACTGATTCGTTATGAATATAGATTATACTGTAACAGCATTAATGTTTCCTGCTATTCCGTTACTGATGAGTGTGTACAGCAATAGATTCCATACTTTAAGCAAACTAATTAGAGAGCTTCATGATGAGCATGTATATGAAAAACATATTCCCCCAGAATGGAAAAAACAATTTATAAATCTAAGTAAAAGAATATCTATTTTGAGATGGACAATTATGTTTGCTGCATTTGGCTTCTTATTTAATATGCTTACTGTATTCGCCCTGTATTTAGATACTTTATTTATTGCTAGAGTTATATTTGGATCTTGTTGCTTATCTATGATTATCTCAATTATTTTCTTTATAAAAGAAATTCAGATTTCAACAAGTGCATTGAATTTACATATGTCCGATATGGACGTTCACATAGACTAATTAGGTATTATTACTGCAGGCCCAATTAATTTTCTTGCCTCTAAATCCTCATGCGCATTCTTTACTTGATCAAGAGAGTATTTTTTTGAAATTTCTATTTTAATTTTTTTAGCTAGCACTGCATCAAACACTTTTTTAGCAGAATCTTCTAACTCTTTTCTTGTTACAGTGTAGTGAGCAATTGACGGTCTTGTAAAAAAAAGTCCTTTTGCATTTATGTGTTTTTTAACATCAATTGTATGAACATATCCCGATGCATTTCCAAATGCTACCATCATACCTCTTATTTTTAAGCATTCTATTGAACCTTCAAAAGTTTTTTGACCAACACCGTCATAAACTACATCAATACTATTTTTTCCAATTATTTTTTCCACCTCTTCAACAAAATTTTTTTCACTATAATTAATTACATGATGACACCCATTTTTTTTTGCAATATTTACCTTTTCTTTTGATCCTACAGTACCTATTACTTCACAACCTAAAGAGTTTGCCCACTGACACAAAATTTGTCCAACACCACCCGCAGCTGCATGAAATAAAACTTTATCCCCTTTTTTTGCTTGAAAGCTACGATGTAGCAAATATTCAGCAGTCATTCCTTTTAACACTATGCAAGAAGCTACTTCATTAGAGACTCCATCTGGTACACTAACAAGTTTTTCTTGAGGCATAATTTGTTTTTCTGAATATGCACCTATTGGCATTGAAGCATGACTAACTCTATCTCCAACTTTAAATAAGTTAACTCCTGATCCAACTTCCTCAATAATTCCACAAGCTTCTAAGCCAATTCCACTTGGTAATGGAATTGGATATAGACCAGTTCGATGGTATACATCAATATAGTTAAGACCAATTGATAAATTTTTTATTAAAACTTCATTAGGACCCGGTTTACCAATTTCGACAGTCTTTATTTCCAAAACTTCTGGTCCACCAAATTTTTTTATTTCTATAACCTTCATAATTATTTTACAAATTTACCATTATGATAGTCATTTATCGCTTCTAAAATTTCTGCTTTTGTATTCATCACAAAAGGACCCCCTCTAGCAATTTTTTCTCCAATTGGCTTTCCAGAAATAAATAAAAAATTTGATTTTATTAACGATCGAACTTTTAATTTAGATCCTTTTGTAAGTAATACTAGTTTTGAGTTTGTAATTTTTTCGTGACTTTTTTCACCTACTGTAATTTCCCCATTTATTAAGTAGATAAAAGAATTATGTGTTTCAGGTAAATTAAAATTTAAAGTTTTATCCTTATTAAGAACTACATCAAAATAAATAGGATCAACATTATGTTTATTGACTGGTCCTTCAGTATCAAGAAATTTGCCTGCAATCACTTTAACTGTTTTTTCAGTATCCTTATGAATTTTCATTTTATCAGAATCTATGTAAATATATTCTGGTTTACTCATCTTTAATTTTGCTGGCATATTTATCCACAGCTGAAAACCATGAAGCTTCCCTTCTTTCATTGCCGGCATCTCAGAATGAATAATACCACTCCCAGTCTTCATCCATTGAACATCACCAGACGTCATTCTACCCTTTCCACCAGTACTATCTTTATGTTCGAAATCACCAGACAACATATACGTGACGGTCTCGATACCTCTATGTGGATGGGGTGGAAACCCTCCAATATAATCGTCTTTATTTTCTGATCCAAATTCATCAAGCATTAAAAAAGGATCAAGGTAATCTGGGTCAACTCCAATACTTCTTTTAAGCTTCACCCCTGCTCCATCAGAGGAAAGAATTGGATCAACTATTCTTTCAACATCAATCTGCTTCACTTTAAGATCTATTTCCTTTAATTAAAAAATATAAACCACCTATAAAAAGAAAAATTTGCTCACTTGTGAAAAGTTTAGTGGTAATGAACCAATCTGAATGAGCTATAGCAAATATATTTATCATCATGATAAAAATAGTAAAACCTGCTAATCTAGTTATTAAATTACCATAAGGATTTTTAATAAATCCACCAACAATTAAAGCAACTCCTGCTGAAACCTCTGAAATAGCTACAAACGAAGCTAGTACAGGAGATAAATCAAAATATTCTATTAAACCCTGTGGTGGTAATGGAAATTTGTTTAGTCCATGAATTAAAAAAGCTATGGCTATTACAAATCTAAATAGTAATGATGCCAACGCCTCGAAATTTGAAAAAAAATTATTTATTTTATTAATTAAATTTTCCATTATCTTAAAATAGTTTCTTTATTTAAATATTTCAAGTAATTGATTCAGATCTTTAATTTGTTTATTTGGTTTAAAATCTAAATTATCAAATATATTATTATTTCTGTTCACCCAAATAGAATTATAACCAAAATTTCCACCACCTGATACGTCCCAGGTATTAGCACTTAAAAAAGCAACTTCTTTTTTATTAATTTTGTATTTTTTTATTGGCAAATCATAAACTTTTGAGTCAGGTTTATATACTCCAACCTGTTCTATAGAAAATATATCGTCAAAAATGTCATCAAAATTATTGTTTTTTACTAAATCTTTAAGAAGATCAGGAGTTCCATTAGATAGAATAGCTAATTTAAATTTTTTTTTCTTTAAATCCCTCAATACGTTTCGAACTTCACTGAAAGGAGAAAGTTTTTTATAAAGATTTAATAATTCATTTTTCATAGAAGGATCTATTGCGTGCACTTTCATAGACTTATCTAGACTGTCCTCAGTCACTTGCCAGAAATCTTTGTGTCTATTCATTAGGCTGCGTAGCCAAGTATATTCTAACTGAGTTGTTCTCCAGTAATTGGCAAAAACTTCCCACTTAGCTCCAATTTTATTTTTACATTTCTCTGCTGCAGAGTTTACATCAAATAAAGTGCCATATGCATCAAAAATTATTACTTTAATATTTTTCATAAATCAGATTAATATAATTATTAATGAATAATTTAAGACTATTCTATCAAAAAAAAATATCCAATAATCTTATTGGTAATTTAGATAAAAAACAATCTCACTATGTAAACAAAGTAATGAGATTAAGAGAAAATGATGAGTTTAATATTTTTAATGAGTCGGGAGAGTGGGTTGCTAAAATCAAAAAGGTTAATAAGTCAGGTATTGAATTTCAAATTATTAAACAGATAAGGTCAAAAGAAAGTAAAATAGATATTTGGTTAGCTTTTTCTCCAATTAAATCAAATTATTTTAATTTCATGATTCAAAAAGCAACAGAACTTGGTGTTACAAAATTTATTCCTATTATCTTTGAAAGGACCATTGTTAGAAAAATAAATACTGAGCGGCTAAAAAAAATTATAATAGAGGCAACCGAACAATCTAATAGAATAAGTTTACCTAAATTAGAAAATCCCATGATGCTTCAAAATTTTTTTCAAAGTTATGAAGATAAAATCAAATTAATATTTACTGATCTTAATTCTAAACAAAAAAAAATATCGATTTCAAAGTCTGAGAAGAAACCATTATGTATAATTGTAGGCCCTGAAGGAGACTTTTCAGAGTCAGAAAGGTTAGAAATTTTAGGTTTTAAAGGAGTCGAAAGTATTAAATTGAATGAGAATATTTTGCGTTCAGAAACAGCAGTAATTTCGGCGCTATCTGTGATCAATTTTATGATAAATTGATAAATTGTCGCGAAAACATTAGTGTAATTTTATCTATTTAGTTCTATATAGTTCATACCAATGAAAAAATTTTTAATAAGTCTTATTGCAACTTTACCGTCAGCATCTTTTGCTGATCAACCTACTAAATGGCAGATGGGATTTCAAGAACCAGCATCGCAATCGATGAGAGATATAGTTTGGTTCCACGATTATATGTTGGTTCCAATTATTGTGGCTATAAGTGCTTTTGTTTTATTTTTAATGTTATACGCAATGGTTAGATTTAGAGCTTCAAGAAATCCAAATCCATCTAGAAGAACTCACAATGTTTTAGTTGAAGTTGTATGGACACTTATACCGTGTTTGATTTTAATTGTAATGGCGGTGCCATCATTTAAAGTTTTATATTCGCAAGATGAGATTCCAAAAGCAGAAGTAACAATTAAAGCTATAGGTTATCAATGGTATTGGGGTTACGAATATCCAGATGAAAATATAATATTTGACTCTTATATGATTGAGGAAAAGGATCTTAAAGAAGGTCAACCTAGATTACTAGCTGTAGATAATGAAGTAGTTGTTCCGGTAAATAAAGTTGTAAAAGTTTTAATCACAGCAAATGATGTTTTGCATGCCTGGGCACTTCCTGCCTTTGGCGTTAAAAGAGATGCTATGCCTGGAAGAGTAAATGAAACTTGGTTTAAGGCAGAAAGGACAGGAACTTTTTATGGACAATGTTCAGAACTTTGTGGAATTAAACATGCATTTATGCCTATTGCTGTAAGAGTAGTCTCTGAAGAAGAATATATAGAATGGCTCGATGAGGCAAAAATAAAGTTTGCTAAAGAGCCAATTGAGGATAAAAATAAATTAATCGCTAGTAAATAATTATGTATAGTCAAACTGCAACTCACGATCATCACAATCCAACTGGATGGAAAAGATGGGCCTATTCTACAAATCATAAAGATATAGGCACAATGTATTTAATTTTTGCAATTATTGCTGGATTAATCGGTACTGCTTTTTCAGTATTGATGAGAATGGAGCTTATGCACCCCGGAGATGGAATTCTTGGTGGTGATTACCATTTGTACAACGTGCTTGTAACTGGACATGGTTTGATAATGATTTTTTTTATGGTTATGCCAGCTATGATAGGGGGCTTTGGTAATTGGTTTGTTCCGATTATGATTGGTGCTCCAGATATGGCTTTTCCTAGAATGAATAATATTTCGTTCTGGTTATTACCAGTTTCTTTTATTTTATTATTGTCATCAATATTTGTAGATGGACCTCCGGGTGCGCAAGGAGTAGGTGGTGGATGGACAATTTATCCGCCTTTATCATCAAAGACAGGACAACCTGGTCCGGCAATGGATTTAGCAATTTTAAGTCTTCATATTGCAGGTGCATCATCCATTTTAGGAGCAGTAAATTTTATAACTACTATTTTAAATATGAGAACTCCCGGTATGACACTTCACAAGATGCCATTGTTCGCATGGTCGATTTTAGTAACAGCTTTTTTATTATTATTATCTCTTCCAGTTTTAGCTGGAGCAATTACCATGCTGCTAACAGATAGAAACTTTGGAACAGCTTTTTTTGAAGCACAGTCTGGTGGAGATCCTATGTTGTTTCAACATTTGTTTTGGTTTTTTGGGCACCCTGAAGTTTACATATTAATTCTTCCTGGATTTGGAATGATCAGTCATATTGTTTCTACCTTTTCAAGAAAACCAGTTTTTGGATACCTAGGAATGGCATATGCAATGGTTGCGATAGGAATAGTAGGTTTTGTTGTGTGGGCTCACCATATGTATACTGTTGGATTGAATACAGATACAAAAGCATACTTCTTAGCCGCAACAATGATTATTGCAGTTCCAACAGGTATTAAAATATTTTCATGGATAGCAACTATGTGGGGTGGATCTATCTCTTTTAAAACTCCAATGGTTTGGGCTCTAGGGTTTATATTTTTATTTACAGTAGGTGGCGTCACTGGCGTTGTACTTGCTAATGCTGGAGTTGATACTGCGCTTCATGATACTTATTATGTAGTAGCCCACTTCCATTATGTGCTTTCATTAGGAGCTGTTTTTGCAATATTTGCAGGATTTTATTATTGGTTTGGAAAGATGTCTGGTTATGAATACTCAGAGTGGCTAGGACAACTACATTTTTGGCTAACTTTCATTGGTGTTAATTTAATTTTCTTTCCACAACATTTTTTAGGGTTAGCAGGAATGCCAAGAAGATACGCAGATTATCCTGATGCTTTTGCTGACTGGAATTATATATCTTCTGTAGGATCTTATATTTCTGTTGTGGGTCTAGGAGTATTTTTAATTAACTTAATTTATGCTTTTGCTAAAAAGAAAAAAGCTGCGCAAAACCCTTGGGGGGAGGGGGCTACTACTTTAGAGTGGACCGTTCCATCACCACCAAATTTTCATACTTTTGATGAATTACCAAAATTTGAGGACTATGAGAGTGCAGAAAAATCTAGTAACTAGATCTTTTTAGCATATATAATTGAAAGATGTCGATCACAAATATCAGAGCTAAAAAACAAAACATTTCAGAAATAAGAATTCTAAATGAACTTATAAAATTGATGAAGCCAAGAGTTATGTCATTGGTAATTTTTACCTGTGCAGTTGGTTTATTGACCTCTCCTACTACTGTTCCTGTTAAAGAGGCAATGATGGGAATATTGTTTGTTGCAATGGGAGCGGGTGCCGCAGGAACACTTAATATGTGGTATGAAGCAGACCTTGATAAACTTATGTCTAGGACGTGCTTAAGACCAATCCCAAGAGGAAACATAAATAAAAACCAAGCATTAATTTTTGGTTTGTTGTTATCATTAATCTCTGTTGTTAGTCTTTATTACTTTAGTAATGCTTTATCAGCATTTCTTCTATTCTTCACAATTTTCTTTTATGTAATTGTTTATACAATCTGGCTAAAAAGAAAAACTTCACAGAATATTGTAATTGGAGGAGCATCTGGTGCATTACCACCAGTTATAGGATGGACTATTGCTAATAACTCTCTAACTTTAGAGCCACTAACATTATTTTTAATTATTTTTATTTGGACACCTTCTCATTTTTGGGCACTAAGTCTTTACAAAGCAAATGATTATAAAAAAGCTAAAATTCCAATGTTGCCAATTACCGATGGGATTCAAAATACCAAAAAAAATATTTTGATTTACTCACTGTTAATGATACCTGCAATTGTAATGCCATACTTAATCGGATTTGCTGGATTAACCTTTTTAATTCCATCTTTAGGGCTTACTTTATATTATAACTATATTTGTTTTAATCTTTACAATTTTAAAAAGGATAAATTTGACACGAAGATAGCAAGACAAATATTTAGTTATTCAATAATATATTTATTTTTAATTTTCGTGCTATTTTTATTAGATAAATTAATTTAATGATACCTGATAAAAAACTAAAAAAAAGAAATATTTGGACAGCATTTGGGTTAATAATATTTATAGTTTTTTTGTTTATATTTACACTATTTAATATTGGAGTATTTGATAGACCCTTATAATCTATGAAAAAGAAAACATTAACACCTTTGATACTTGGAGGAATATTTTTTTTTATGTTGGGCCTCTCTTTTGCTGCAGTACCATTATATGATCTATTTTGTAGGGTTACTGGATTTGGAGGAACTACCCAAGTATCAAAACAAGCTCCAAAAATTGTTTTGGATAATATTATTAGCGTAAGATTAGATACAAATGTTAACAGTAATTTATCTTGGAATTTTAAGGCAAAAAAAAATCTTATGGATGTTAAGCCAGGCAAAGTTTATAATATTGATTTTGAAGTTGAAAACATTGGTAGCAAACCATCCGCAGGAGTTGCAAGTTACAATGTTTCTCCATCTTCTTTTGGTCAATATTTTAATAAGTTAGGTTGTTTTTGTTTTGAAAAACAGGTACTAAATCCAGGTGAAAAGGCTGTTTACAAATTAGTTTTTTTCTTAGACCCAGAACTTGTAAATGACCCAAAAACTGCAAACGTTGAGGATGTAACTATGTCATATACTTTTTTTTCATCTGACTACTATAAACAATCAATGAATATTAATTAATATTATGTCAGGACAAGAACAAAAACACGATTATCACTTAGTGGACCCAAGCCCTTGGCCAATTTATACTTCTTTTGCAACATTAGTAACTGCAGTTGGTACAGTTTATTATTTTCATAGCAAAGTAATGTGGGCAATGATTGTAGGTTTCGCTTTGCTGATTTATGGAGCATATATGTGGTTTAGAGATGTAGTTATCGAGGCTGAACATCAGGGTCATCACACACCAGTTGTACAAATTCATCATAGATATGGAATGACATTATTTATTGCTTCTGAGGTAATGTTTTTTGTGGCTTGGTTCTGGGCATATTTTGATGCCAGCCTATTTCCTTCAGAATTTGTTGGAAATGTCTGGCCGCCTAAAGACATAGAAACTTTTGATCCATGGGACATACCACTAATTAATACTTTAGTTTTGCTTTTATCAGGCACAACAGTTACCTGGGCACATCATGCATTGCTTGAAGATGATAGAAAAGGTTTTATTCAGGGTTTAAGTTTGACAGTATTTTTAGGAGCATGTTTCACAGCTCTACAAGCTTACGAGTATCATCATGCAACATTTAGTTTCTCAGGACATATTTATGGAGCAACTTTTTATATGGCAACTGGTTTTCATGGATTTCATGTAGTAATAGGCACAATTTTTTTAGCTGTTTGTCTATGGAGAGGTAAATTGGGACATTTCAACAAAGATCATCATTTTGGTTTTGAAGCTGCAGCGTGGTACTGGCATTTTGTTGATGTTGTTTGGTTATTTTTATTTGCTGCAATTTATATCTGGGGTAGTTAAAAAATCATTGAAGAATAAATTTTTTTTTTCGGTATTTGTATATTTTTTTATCTTAATTTTTTTAAGCCTTGGCACTTGGCAAATTATAAGACTTAACTGGAAACTAAACCTAATTTCTGAAATCGAAAAAAATATTAACTCAAAGCCTGTCAGTTTTTCAGGAAAAAATCTAAATAATTTTAAAAGAGTTGAGTTTGATGCAAATTTAAAGAATTCAAAATTGATATTTCTATATAGTTTAAATGAGGAAGGGAAACCTGGTTTTGATATAATAAACACAATTAGTATAGAAAATAATAATTTTCTTTTAAACAGAGGCTGGATACCAAACAATTTAAAAAATAGTAATTTTGAATTATTAAACACAAATTTTTCTGGAATCTTAAAAAAAAAATCAAACAAAAATTATTTTAAACCAAAAAATGATATTCAAAATAATTATTGGTTTACTTTAAATGAAGATGATCTTTTCGAATATACTGGAAGAAAATTTTCCAATTTTATTATTTATGAAACCAATAACAGATCAAATTTTCCAAATCCGAAAAAAATTGGTGCAAATATTTCAAATAACCATTTAAAATACTCACTTACATGGTTTTCATTAGCGATTTCAATTTTTTTAATATATTTATATTTTAGAAAAAAAAATTACTAATGGAATATATAAGTACACGAAATAATACAAATACTTTTACCTTTAAGGATGTTTTCTTAAAAGGTTTGGCAGATGATGGAGGACTTTTTTTACCAAAATCAGTAAAACCATTTAGTAAAAAAGAATTAAATAATCTCAAAAACCTCAGCTATAATGATTTAGCAGTTGAAATAATCTATCCATTTATTGGAGATTTTATGTCTAAAGATAAATTAACTTCAATAATATCAAAATCATACTCAAATTTTCGATCTGAAAATGTTGTAAAAATTTTTGAATTAGGAAATTTAAAAATTTTAGAACTTTTTCACGGCCCAACACTTGCTTTCAAAGATATTGCAATGCAATTAATAGGTAATTTTTATGAATATTATCTAAAGCATGAACATAAAAAAATTAATATTATAGTAGCGACCTCAGGTGATACTGGTGCTGCTGCGATTGACGCATTAAAAGGAAAAAAAAATTTAAATGTTTTTGTATTACATCCAAATAATAGAATTTCTCCAGTTCAGAGAAAATTAATGACAATTCATGAAGATAGTAATGTATTTAATATTGCAATAGAGGGTAACTTTGATGATTGTCAAAACTTAGTAAAAGCAATGTTTAATGACGAAAAGTTTTCAAAAACAATCAATATGTCAGGTGTAAATTCTATTAACTGGGCAAGAATTATTGCTCAGGCTGTATACTATTTTTATGCTTATTTTAAAGTTGATACTAATCAACCCCTATCTTTTTCGGTCCCTACAGGTAACTTTGGAGATATCTATGCTGGTTATCTGGCAAAAAAACTAGGACTTCCAATTGACAAATTAATTGTAGCTACAAATAAAAACGACATACTTCATAGAGCAATATCTGGAGGTGATTATACTCAAAAGAAAGTTGTGGAAACAAATACTCCAAGTATGGATATACAAATAGCCAGTAATTTTGAAAGACTTTTATACGATGTGAAAGACTGCGATTCACAAGTTACAAAGCAAGTAATGAAACAAATTAAAAATAATACTTACAAAATTGACAATAAAGATTTAGATAAAATAAAAAAAAATTTTACATCTGAAATGCTTGATGAAAATGAAACTGTTGAAATGATAAAAGATATTAACGATACATATCAAATAGTAATTGACCCTCATACTGCAGTTGGAATTGGAGCGGTAAAAAAATTAGGATTAGAAAAAAATTGCGTTGTATTATCAACAGCACATCCATGCAAATTTCCAAAAGCAATAAAGGATGCAATCCTAAAGACTGAGAATTTACCAGGTAGTTTAAAATATATTCATGAAAAAGAGGAAAAATTTGAAATTCTTGCTAATGATATAGAAAAAGTAAAAGACTATGTAACAAATTCAATTTGAAAACAAAGATAGAGTAAATTTTAATAAATTTTATTATTATTTCGAATTTGCAGCATCTCTGGCAATTATATCTACCTCGTTATTAAATTTATCTGTCGAATGCGCTTTTACCCAATTCCAGCTTATTTCAAATTCATTATTTAAAAAATCTAACTCTGTCCAAAGTTGTTTATTTTTAACATCTTGTTTGTTTGCAGTTTTCCATCCATTTTTTTTCCAATTCAGGATCCATTCAGTTATTCCTGATTTTACATATTTAGAGTCCGTAAAAATTTCAACTTTGTTACCCTTTGGAATTTTCTTTAAAGCTTCAATTGGAGCCATCAATTCCATCTGATTATTAGTTGTATTTTTTTTACTTCCCTTTATGTAGGTTTTTTTTCCATCATCAATTATTATTGCTGCCCAACCACCATTTCCTGGATTATCTACACAAGAACCATCAGTATATATTTTAATCATTATTTTTATATGCTTTATAAGAATTTATTTGGTGATGAAAATTTAATTTTTGAATGTATTCTCTAGGGTCTTTAATCTTTATAATAGCATTTTTTGGCGTATTTAAATAATCATAAGCTCTTGTTAAAAGATACCTCAAAGCTGATCCTCTACACATTGTATTAAAATTTTTTCTTTCAATATTTTTCAATTTTCTAATACTTTCATAACCTCTAATAAGATTTGAGGATTTTTTTTTATTTAAGATGTATTTACTACCTTTTTTTTCAAAACAAAGTGCATTTATACAAGTAGCAAGCTCATATGATAAATAATCATTACATGAAAAATAAAAATCTATAAAACCATGAAATTTTTTTTTATGAAAAATAATATTATCAACGAATAAATCTGAATGTATTATTCCTTTAGGCATATTTTTAGGCCATGCTTTTTTTATCTGTATTAATTCATTTTTCATAACACTTTTTAAATTCTTAGATAACTTGTCTATTTTAATACTTATTTTTGATAATAAATTAGACCAAGATGAAATAGATAAAGAATTTCTCCTATATAGTTTTATTTTTTTTGACGCCAAATGGAGCTTGGCTACATTTTTGCCAACCATGTAACAATCTTTATAATTTAATTCTTTTTTGTCCTTACCTATAAGGAATGAAACAATGCAGGCATTCTTATTTTTTATTTTAAATATAAATTTACCCTTTTTACTTTTGACTGGATTTGGACACTTAACTTTTAATTTGGACAATCTCGACATTAAATTCATAAAATAAGGAAGGTCACGAGAATTTACTCTTTTTTCAAAGATTGTAAGAATATATTTTTTATTTTTTATAGTTATAAAATAGTTAGTATTTTCAATACCTTTCTTAATGCCTTTATATCTTTGAATTTTCCCAATATTGAATTGATTTTCAATATTTAATATATCTCGATTATTAATTCTCGTGAAGACTGCCATTAGTTTAATCTTCCAGGAATTTTAAAAGTAATGTCTTCTTTTATTATTTCTACTTCTTCAATATTTACCTTGAATTCCTTTTTTAATTTTTTAATAAAGTTTTCAACTAAAATTTCCGGTGCAGATGCTCCCGATGATATTCCTATAGTTTTACATTTTGTAATTTTATCTAAAGGAATACAGCTTTCAGAATGAATTAAAATTGCCTCAGCACAGCCAGATTTGATAGCAACCTCTACAAGTCTTACTGAGTTTGAGGAATTTCTACTTCCAATTACGAAAAACATATCACATTGTTTTGCAATTTTTTTTACTGCAGCTTGCCTATTCGTTGTTGCATAACATATGTCTTCTTTTTTGGGTTCTTTAATTTCTTTAAATTTTTCTTTTAAAGCGTCGATAATATCTTTTGTATCATCAACAGATAATGTTGTTTGTGTAACAAATGCCAATTTTTTATTATCCCCATTTTCAAATTTTTTTACATCATCAATATTTTCAATTAAATCTATTGAACCACTTGGGATCTGACCCATTGTACCAACTACCTCTGGATGATTTTTGTGTCCAATCAATAAAACATGAAATCCATTTTTATTTAGATTTTCTGCTTCCCTATGAACTTTTGAAACTAAAGGGCATGTTGCATCAATATAATCCATTTTTAAATTCTCAGCCTCTGCAGGAACAACTTTGGGTACTCCGTGAGCAGAAAATATTACTGGTCTTGATTTATCTTTAACTTCGCTAAGTTCTTCAACAAAAATTGCGCCAATTTTTTTTAAACTTTCAACAACGTACTTGTTATGCACAATTTCATGTCTTACATAAACTGGAGCTCCATATTTATCTATACTCTTTTTTACTATTTCTATTGCACGATCTACACCTGCACAAAAACCTCTAGGAGCCGCCAGTAAAATTTTAAGTTTTTTATCTTTCATTTTTTTCAACCAAATATTCCAGCAATATATGCGGAAAGGTTAAAGACGCCAATCCAATAAAAATAACCTTAAAAATAGCCTCATTTAATTGATTTAAATCAAGTAGAAAAAATAAAGATAGAATAAAAAGAATTGCTGTAGTTAAAGAAAGGGGAAGTGCTTTATTAACAAACATATTAAAACCCTTTTTAATATTCGCTCTGTTTAGTTCATGACTTAATGAAATAATGTGTCTTATAGAATGTAAAAAACAAAAATAAATTGTAAAAGCAAAAAAAGGGGTAAAAAAATAATTTATTGCTAATATCGAAGGGATTTCAAAAATAAATGCTGTATATTGTTTTCCAGTAATAAAAAAACAAGATAAAAGAACCAAACCTAGCATTGCTTCGAAAAAATAATATTTTTTTAAAAAAAGAATAGAATTTACAAAAAGATCACTCGAAATTACTGTGAAAATTTCAATAGTTTCGTTTGGATGAAAGACCAAAGGTGAAATGATAATAATTGCTCCTCTTGAAAAATAATAAACTATTTTTAACTCTGATAGCTTGATCTTACTTAAGCTATTGAAACCATCTTCCTTACCAAAGTGATAAGCTGCAATTAATAAAAAGGCTAGCAAAGTAAAAGAAGGCAAAAATTTCCAGATAAATATTATGAAAATAGCGACAAATATATAGCTCAAATAAAAAATGATTGAATTTTTTAATTTATAAAATTTTAAAAGCTTTTTACCTTTGTAGTTATCTAAAGACCCATGTGAAACACCAATAGTTGCTATCAAAAAAAAACATATTAGGTTTGTAGCACTATTATTAATAATTAGATTATTTTTAGCAAACAGGCCATACAAAACTATTACAAGTACAGCAAACCACATACCGTGTCTAAATTCAAAATTATCAAATTCAAATTTTTTCATTATGAGAACAAAGCCTTAATAAAAATCCATTTTGGCATTTTAGATATAATAGTAAGATCTTCCAAAAAATTGCTTTTATTAGATAAAAATTTTATAACAGTATTTGGTGAAGTCTTAAACATTTTAAAGAATATATCAGACATTCTATTTGGATGTTTTTTTAATACATTCAGAAAAATTTTATCTAAAAATTGGTATTTTTTATTCATTTCATACTTTTTTAAATTAAAAATATTTTCAATATTTTCTCTTATATATTTACTTTGTTCTTGAATGTTCAAAAAAGTATAACCGGTGCTAAGTCTCGTCATACCACCTGCTGTACCAATATCCATTTTATTTCTTTTATTTAAACTCGGGGGATAAAAAAGTGGAATTGCGCCGACTTCTTTATAAACAATATTATAATCTTTAATTTTTAAATTATTTTCAATGTAGTTCTTGAGTTGATCATCATAATCTTTTTCTTTGTCAGACATTTTTGATAGCCATGTAGTTTCTATTAGAGCTTTATTTGATGAATAAGGGAGAGTGTAAAAAAAATGCACACTATCTCTTTGTTCACAATCGAAATCCATTAAATTTATTATACTGTCATCAAAAGTATTATTTTTGGTTTCAATTTCAATACCACAGAAGTGTTGCCATAGGTTATTATCTATATCTTTATTTGGCAAGGGAACACTATTAAAAATAAATGAATTTGTCGTGTCTATATCTTTTATGTTCTGATAAAAATTAATATTCTTATTTTTTTTTAATTCATTATTTATTTTTTTGTAAAATAAACCACTATCTACACTTTGGTATGGAAAGTCACTACATTTCAAATGATTAGTACCTAAAGGAGAATTTATAGAAAAATTTTTCCAATTTTTAATTATACAATCATCAAAGTTATGATCTATTACTTTCCAAAAAGACCAAGTTTTATCCCTGCTATACTCTTGTCTTGGTTCAATAATTGCTAGAGTTTTATTCTCTAATTTTTTATGTAAATTAAGTTCATAAGCCAATGATAGACCCGCACATCCTCCACCAATTATAGTATAATCAAATTCTTTCATCTAAATTAATTTTTTCATTAATTATATTATGCTCATTTTTTCTTAAATGTTCGTCGGATTTGACAAATATTAATTTAATAAAATCTAAAATACTTAAAAAAGTTTGGTTTAATTTACCAAAGTTAGAGACATAAATTTTTCCTGAGTTTTTGTAATTTTCTATATTTTTCCTTTTAAGAATTTCATTTCCTATTTGTCTGTATACTCTTCTAGCAACTATAATTGCAAATCTACAATTTAATGGTATCTGATTAATTGATTTAAAGGAACTATCATAAAATCTATCTGCAAGTTTTAATGTTTCTTTGATACTTTCAAAGTTGGGATTTATATAACTTCTATTTCTATTACTATCTTCAATTACATCCCGTGCAATATTAGTTAGCTGCATAGCAATACCAAGATCAATTGCTGATTTTAGTGAATTTTTTGATTTAACTTTAAGTATTTTTGCCATCATAAGGCCAACAGTACCGGCAACACGATAAGAGTATATAATTAAATCATTATTTGTATCTAATTTAACTCTATTTTTTAAATCTGCCTCAACTCCATCAAATAAGTCTAAGATTATTTTGGTTGAAATTTGAGAATTTTTTACTAACCCATAAATTTTATTAATAATTTTATTATTAAAATTTTTATTAAGAAAATCCTTTTTTAAATCTTCAAATAACTTCTTCTTAATATCCAAATCTAAATCTTGGTCAGCGATATCATCTAAAGTTCTACAAAAATCATATAAATCGGAGCACTTTTTATAAGTTTTTTTAGGGAGAAAAAAACCAGCCCAATTAAAAGATTTTGCATAAATTGATAAAAAATTTTGAGACATTAGAGAATTTTATCTAAAACTTTAGCTGAGGACAGCACTCCTGGAACACCAGCTCCTGGGTGAGTACCAGCACCGACAAAATATAATCCATCATAAATTTCCGATTTGTTATGAAATCTGAAGTAAGCTGATTGCGAAAATTTTGGCTGAATTGAAAAACCTGAACCATATTTAGTATTTAAATCTTTCTCGAAATAGTCCGGAGTCAAGTAAAAGTCTTCTATAATATTTTCTTTTAAATTTGGCATTAAATCTTTCTCCATTTTGCCAATCACCAAATTTTTCATTTTTTCACCCTCTACAGACCAATTTATTTTTGATTGGTTATTAGGCACTGGTACTAAAACATAAAAGCAATCTTTTCCATCAGGCGCCATAGATTTATCAGTCGCAGAAGGTCTATGAAGATAATAACTAATATCATCATTTAATTTTTTATTTTCAAATATATCATCAAGATGCTCTTTATATTTATTACCAAATTTTATTGTATGATGTTCTATGTTGTCATATTTTATTTTTGTTCCAAAATAATAGACAAAAAGACCCATTGAGTATTCCATCCTATCTTTTTTCCATTTAAATAAAATAGGCTGACTAGAGCTTCCATTTAACATTTTTTCATAAACTGCTGGTGGGTCTGCATTACATATAACATTATTTGCTTTGATATTACTTTTATCATCTAGTTCTATACCTATTATTTTATTACCGGCTGAGATAATCCTTTTAACTTCGTGACCTTTAATTACTTTAATACCTACCTCGCTCATTAATTTTTCAAGACCATTTATTATATTTCCAGTTCCACCCATTGAATAATGTATTCCCCATTTTTTTTCTAAATATAAAATTAATCCATAAATAGATGTTGTCGTAAAAGGGTTTCCACCAACCAAAAGTGGATGCATGCTTAACATTCTTCTCAATTTTTCATTTTTAATGTAAGAGGAAACCAAAGAGTATACCGATTTGTAACTTTTAAGTTTTAGTAATGAGGGTAGTTGCTTCATCATAATAAAAGGTCTGTCAAAAGGTACATCCGCAAGTTCAGTGAATCCTTTGTCAAAAATTTTTTTTGTGAAGCTAACTAATTTTTCATATCCCTTAACATCCACCCTGCTTATTTTCTCGATTTGTCTTTTCATCTCAACCTCATTACCTGAGTAATTAAATTTTGTGTTATCCTCGAAAATAAATTGATACCAAGTATTTAAGGGAGATAATTTAATATAATTGTTTGGGTCTTTTTGAAATAGTTCAAATAATTCATTTATTAAATATGGAGCTGTAATTACAGTGGGGCCACCATCATAAGTAAATCCATTTTTTCTAAAGACTCTTGCTCTACCACCAAGATCTTGATGTTTTTCAATTAAGGTTACCTCATGACCCTTGGCTTTGAGGCGAAGGGCAGCAGCCAAACCGCCAAAACCAGAGCCAATTACAATCGATTTCATTATTGTAATTTATATTATTTTTTAAAAAAGTAACGAAATTATCTTAAGAATTTATTTTCTTTAGAAGTTCCTTGCTTTCCTCTAAATTTTTATCAAATAAATTGTCTAACTTAGATTGATCAATAGAAGTAGAAAGTATTTTTTTTACTGAGTCTATGGCTATTTTTACCGATGTATTTTTAATGTCTTTCAATGCTTGACTTTTCATTTGTGAAATTTTTGTTTGTGCTAGGCTTTTTTTTATCTCAGCTGACTTATGAAATTTGTCATTCATTTCTAATATTAAATTTTCACTGTCCTTTTTAGCTTGCTCTTGAATTTTTTTTACTTCTATCTTCGCTTGTTCAAGTTTATTTTGAGCATTGTCTAATAATACTTTTGACTCATTTCGAAGTTTTTCACTCTCATCAATCTCATTTTTAATATCTGAAATCATTTTACTTAAAGTTTCATTAATTTTATTTGGCACTTTTAAATAAACTAAAGCTAAAATAAAAATTACAAACGATACCCCTACCCAAAATGTTGCATCAATTGCCATAGTATTTTCCTCGATTCTTTTTAGACAAATCATCAACAATAGCAGACATACTACTGTTATTAACTTCTTCACCAATTAATTGGCGCACAATATCAGACGATGTCTCAATTGCAATTTTCTGAATCTTTTCGGGAGCTTTCTTCACTAATTCTCTGACTTCATCTTCAGCCCCACTTATCTCAATATTTATTTCCTTCTCCAACGATTGTTTCTTTTTATCAATATCCTCAATTATTTTTTTTCTAGCTTCATTAAAATAATTTTTAGCTTCATTTTTACTTTTAGTTATAAGCTCTTCATAATTTTTGAGTTTGTTTTCAGCTTCGATTTTTTGCTTTTCAGCAGCCTCAATATTTTCAAGTATTTGAGACTTTCTAAGTTCAATATTATTTCTTATCTTTGGAAGAATAAATTTTGAGAGCACTAAAAACAAAATACCAAAGGAAAGTACCAACCAAAAAATTTGAGAAATCCAAAACTCTGGGTTTAGCTGAGGCATACCTCCGCTTTCAGCACTTTTAGATATTTGAGAAATAAAAGTGCTAAATATTAAATTGAAAAAAATAATTTTTCTTAACATTAATTAAAATGCAAACAAAATTATCAATGCAACTACCAATCCAAATAATCCTGTGGCCTCAGCTAAAGCGAATCCTAAAAGTAAGTTAGGAAACTGCTTTTGAGCCGCAGAGGGATTTCTCATTGCGCCCGAAAGGTAATTACCAAAAATAATACCTATTCCTACTCCCGCGCCCGCAAGAGCTATAGCCGCCAATCCTGCTCCAATCATTTTTGCTGCTTCTAGTTCCATTATTCCTCCTATTGTTAATGGTGTAAATTTAATGCATCATTCAAATAGATGCATGTTAAAATTGCAAAAACATAAGCTTGAAGAAAAGCAACTAATATCTCCAAGCCTGTTAATGCAACTGAAAAACTTAGTGGTAGCCAACCACCCACAACTCCAAGGCTTATTACAAAGCCTCCAAAAACCTTCATCATTGTATGACCAGCCATCATGTTAGCAAACAAACGAACTGATAAACTTATTGGTCTACTTAAATAAGAAATTACCTCAATAACAACAATTAGTGGCAACAAAACTAATGGCACTCCACTTGGTACAAAGAGTTTCAAATATCCAAGACCATGTTTTATAAAGCCAATAATAGTAACCCCAATAAAGATTAATGATGCAAGAAAAAAAGTAACAATAATGTGGCTCGTTACAGTAAAAGAGTAGGGCAGCATACCAAACATGTTGCAGAAGAGCACAAACATAAATAATGAGAATATTAAATTAAAATATGGTTTGCCTTTGCTACCAGCTGTGTCACTTATCATTTTTGAAATAAATGAGTAACTGAGTTCAGCAAGAAGTTGAATTTTATTAGGAATAATATTTTTTTTTGAGGAACCTAAATTAAAAATAAATAAAATACTTAAAGCACTTATTATCATGAATAAGCTTGCATTAGTAAAAGAAATATCTATTTGATTTATCTTAATTTCAGGTCCAATTCGATAAACCTCGAATTGATGCATTGGATTTGTTGCCATAAGTTTACTTTATTTGCATATTTTTCGCAGATTTTACTACGTTCATAATTCCAGCAATAACACCTACAAAAAAAAATATTAAAATTAACCATGGTTTAGTACCAAACCAATTGTCAAAAATAAACCCAATAATAGTCCCTACCGCGACTGCGGCTACAAACTCTGTGCTCATTTTAAAAGCCATACCCAAAACAGAGGATTTATTTCCCTCGTTTTTATCACTTTGGTCAGATATTTTCTTTTTTGCAATTTCTAGGCGAGTTTTGAACTTTTTATCTGCCATTTTAAGATTTAAGCAACCATGCTCTCAGCTTTTTGTAAGTCTACCGCAACTAACTGACTTATTCCTTTTTCAGGCATTGTAACTCCATATAATTTGTTCATCTTAGACATTGTTAATGCATGGTGAGTAACAATTATAAATCTTGTTTGAGTAATTTTTGTCAGTTCTTCTAATAAATTACAAAACCTAGTTACGTTAGCGTCATCAAGTGGAGCATCAACCTCATCCAAAACACATATAGGTGAAGGATTAGAAAGGAAGACCGCAAAAATTAAAGATAAGGCGGTTAAAGCTTGCTCACCTCCAGACAAGAGCGTGATTGATTGGAGTCTTTTTCCAGGTGGGCTGACCAGCATTTCTAGGCCTGCCTCTAATGGATCATCAGCGTCTACAAGTTCTAATTTTGCGTTTCCTCCATTAAAAAGTTTTGTATAAACCTCGTTAAATTTTCTATTTACTCTTTCAAATGCATCAAGGAGTCTTTCACGACCTTTCTGATTAAGTTCATTAATACTCTCGTTAAGTTTTGTAATTGCCTGAACAAGATCTTGTCTATCTGTTTCCATTTTTTTTATTTCTGTTTCATATTTTGAGGTTTCCTCATCAGCTCTTAAATTTACTGATCCCAGTTTTTCTCTTTCTCTTTTTTTTTCATCTAACATTTCTTCCTGTGAAACAGCGTCTGGGAATTCTTCTTGCTTCTCTAAATTTGAATAATCAAGAATATTATTTTCATTTAAGCTTAACTCAGTATCTATTCGTTCAAGTAAATCATTTCTTCTTTTGTTCAGTCCGTCTATTGTTGCACCAGAGCTTGCCTTTCTTTCTCTAATTTCAATTGAGCTTTCTTTTATTTTATCAAGCTCTTCTCTAAAATTATTTATTTTTAAATCAATTTCCTCAATCATAATCTCATTCTCATTTTTTTCTTTTTCAGATAATCTTAAATTTTCTGAAATTTGTCCCTTTCTTTCTGCCTGTGACTGAGGCTGTTTTTCAAGTTCATTAAATTTATTATTTAATTTATTTTTTCTATCATTTAATTCATGAATCATTTTTTCAGAATTATTTAGTAAATTTTTCCAACTATCTATTTCTTTATCAATAGTTTTTATTCTCTCATTTCTTTTTATAGACTCTTTTTTAAGATTTTGATTCTTACTATAAATATCGGCGTAAGTTTCTTGTAAATTTTTTATTATTTCATTTTTGGAACTTATGTCTGATATTTTTTTATGGTCTTCATTTTCATTAATAGTTTGTACTAAGAAACCTAATGTTGTCTTACAAGTATCAAGTATAGTTAGCGCCTCAGAGGTATTATTTGAACCTATCAAATTAATTATTTTATCAATATTCGATCGAACTTCATTAATTGTATGTAAATTTTTTTTGAGACTTTCAGAACTAAAATTATTCAGCAGACCATCCACTTTTTCTTGTTCAGTTTTTAAATTAGCTTTTGCAATTTCTAGATCTGTGTTTGATTGTTTCTCCGTATCGTAATATTTTGAGTCAATATCAATTAATTCTTGCTTTTCTTCTTTAAGTCTTTTTTCGTTTGAATTAGCGTCAATAATTATACTTTTTTCTCTATCACTGTCCTCGTCTATAGTTTTAATAGAGCTTTTAATATTTTCTATTTCATTTTTAATCCTCTCATTTTCATCATCTAAACTTTTAAGCTCTAAGTTTAATCTTTGAATTTTAGACAAAATTTCATAATTCTTATCTCTTACAGGATTAACTTTATTAGTTTCTTCTTGAATTTTTTTTTCAACTTCTTCTATTTTATCATTAAACTTTTGTACTTCACTATCTGCTTCACTATTAATTTCATTTTCTAATTTTATCTCATGATCAATATCTTTTAATCTTAAGTAATATAATCCAGCTTCAATTTTCTTAATTTCTTCTGATATATTTTTATATTTTGCCGCTTCTTCAGCTTGTTTTTGAAGATTTTGTAATTGTTTTTCTTGTTGTCTTCTAAGCTCATCTGCTCTTTTTAAATTATTCTCAGCAGCGCCAAGTCTCAATTCAGCCTCATGACGCCTAACGTGAAGTCCAGCAATGCCTGCTGCCTCTTCAAGCACCGCTCTTCTATCAGCGGGTTTTGCAGTTACCAAAGCTCCAATTCTTCCTTGGCTTATAATTGAAGGTGAGTGCGCACCCGTTGAAAGATCAGCAAAAAACATTTGAGCATCTTTTGCTCTTACTTCCTTGCCGTTAATATAAAATTTTGACCCTTTATCTTTTTCTATTTTTCTTCTAATTTCTATATTCTCTAAATTTTTATATTGTATAGGACCATCTTTATTTTCATTTGAAATATTAATTATAACCTCTGCAATATTTTTTGATGGTTTATTTGAAGTTCCAGAAAATATTACATCTTCCATTCCTGAACCTCTCATACTTTTTGCTGAAGTTTCACCCATGCACCATCTTAAAGACTCAACAATATTTGACTTTCCACAACCATTAGGCCCAACAATTCCAGTCAAACCATCATCAATGATAAAGCTCGTTTTTTCAGCAAATGATTTAAAACCATTTAGTTGGATTTTTTTAAACTCCATGAAATGTTTATATCAGTTTTTGAAGATATTTTTTTAAATTTTTAAATGTCAGGTTTTCTTCAAACTTTTCGTCGTTAATAATAATAGTAGGAGTTGCATTTATTTGAAATTTTTTTACACCCTCGATTCGATCAGAAAGAATATGATCTTCAATTTGCTTACTTTCTAAACATTTGTCAAAATCTATATTAAAATTTCCTAAGTTAACAACATTAAGTAAATTTTTGTTTAGTTCCTCGAGATCTTTCCCTTTCGCCCAGTCACTTTGATTTTGATATAAAAAATGAAGAATTTTTGAATTCCCGTCATTTTTGCAATGTGCAATTTTTGATGCATTTAAAGCCGCCATATCAAGTGGGAAGTTTCTAAATTCTATTAATACTAAGCCAGAGTCTATAAATTCATTTTTTATTTCAGGATAAACATTTTTATGGAAATCTGCACAATGGCTACACGTAAGGGACTCATATACAATTATTTTTATTTTAGCATCAATATTTCCCTCTGATATATGTCTAATCTCTGATGCGTTACAAAATGTAGCTAAAGATATTAATATTAAAATTTTAAGTAATATTTTTTTCATATTTTTTTGAAGTGTTTAATCATTTCAAGCAAAGAATTTTTAATTTTATCATTTTTTATATCAGAAATTTTTTTTGTATATTCGCTATTTGTCGCTTTTTTTTTTATTTTTACTTCAAATTTTTCATTATAACCCTCAAAAGTAATTAGTTTTATATTTTTTAAAACGTTTTCATTAAAAAAATTATTTACTTTATCAACCACTTGTTTTTTTGAATATTCCATATCTACTTCGTGTCCTCTTTTGACCATTATTTCCAAAAGACTTCCTCTAACTTTGTTCTCACTTTTAAAAGATTTTGGATAGCAAATTTTAAATAAATCATCTCCAACAATGATTCTCCAGTTATCTAACAACTCAGAGTATATGTGTCCTTTTTTTTTTATAATTCCTCTTACTTTTGCAGGCAAAGTATCTTTAAAAGATCTTAGTCCTTGAACGGATCTCATTCGTTGCTTACTATAAGATTTAAATTTCATATGAAGAAAGATAGTTTATCAAAAAAAATTCTTTATTGGTACGATAATAATAAGAGAAACTTACCATGGAGAAGCCATCTTTCAAAAAAACAAAAACAATATTTTATACTTGTGAGTGAATTTATGTTGCAGCAAACACAGGTTAAGACAGTGATTCCTTACTTTAAAAACTTTACAAGATTAATTCCCAATTTAGAAAAGTTAGCGAAAGTAAATAATCAAAAGTTAATGAAATGTTGGCAAGGTTTAGGATATTACTCAAGAGCCAGAAACCTCAAAAAGACTTCACAAATTATAATTAAAAAGCATGGAGGCGAGATACCAAATAATTTTGATGATCTTAAAGAATTGCCAGGCATTGGAAATTATACTGCTAGTGCAATTTTAGCTATTGCTTTTAATGAACCATTCATACCATTAGATGGAAACATAGAAAGGGTTTTGAAAAGATATCTGTATTTAAAAAAAGAAAGTGAAATTAAAAAAGAAAACCTCGTAAAAAAAAAATCTATTTTTGGTATGTCTAATAGATCTGGTGATTACGCCCAGGCTCTTATGGAGATAGGTGCGCTTATTTGCAAACCTGCTAATCCTTTATGCAATAAATGTCCTATTAAAAAAAAATGTAAATCTTTTAAAAAACAGGATTTTACGTTAACAAAGAAAAATAAAAAAAGTATAGACAAATATTTTATTCTTAAAGTTTACAAGAAAGATCAAAAATATCTTCTTATTAAAAATACCAAATTTAATTTTTTAAGGAATCTTAAAATATTCCCCATGGAGGAGGTTGCCAAATCAAAGAATTTTAATGAAAGTCTTAGTTTTAAAATTTCTAATATGAACATGAATATCAAGTTTCAATATTTAAAAAATCATCAAGACTTTCCATCCTCTAATTGGATAGATCAAAAAAAACTTGATAACTATCTGGTACCAACATTTACAAAAAAAATAGTTCAATATTTAGAAAATAATTTATGAAAAAAGTTGCAATTATTGGAGCTGGAATTTCAGGATTATTCATTGCAAATCTTTTTAAAAATAGTTCAAATTATCAAATAAAAATTTTTGAAAAAAATAACTTAATAGATTTAGATGGGGGATATGGAGTACAATTATCAGTAAATAGCGTTAAACTCTTAAACAATATTGAATTTTATAAATTTAAAAATGATAAAAAATTTAATCCAAATAAAATAATTTTTTATTCTAATAAAAGCTCAAATAAGTTGTGTGATCTTAATATTTCTGATTTTAATTCGAATGACTGCAAGTATACGACTCTGAAAAGATCTGATTTAGTAGGCTTTCTGAAAGATAAAGTAGAGGATTTAATAAAATATAATCATAGTATTTCAAAGATAGATAAAAATAATAAAAAGATCCGACTGACTTTTGAAAATAATGAAACTTTTGAATGCGATTATTTAATAATTTCAGATGGGGTTTTTTCAAAAAGTAAAAATCTTATTTCAAATAACAAAACTCAGGCAAAATATAATAATACTTTGGCTATTAGAGGAATGATTTCAAATTCCAACAATATTATTGATAATAAAAATATCTCATTATTTTTTGGCTCTGATTTTCACCATGTTATTTATCCAATGACACCGAATGGTGATTTAAATTTTATAGCCATTATGAAATTTAAACTTTCAGATGAAGAACTTAAAAATTATTCATTATTCAGTGATAATTCTTTTATACAAAAGATTTTAGATAATGTTCCACAGGAATGTAAAAAAATTTTTAATGAAATTAAGCAATTAAAAATGTTTCCAGTTTTCGTAAGTGATAACTTTTTTAAAATTAAGATAAACAATATTTATTTAATAGGAGATGCTTTTTTTGCTTTACCCCCGTCATTTGCACAAGGTGCGTCTCAATCTATAGAGGGAGCTTATGAATTATTTAAAAAAATAGAGAACAATACAGAAGAAAATTTTTTTAGAGTAAGAGTTAAAAAGATAAAAATGGTCAATATAAGATCAAAAATTAACCAATTTATATTTCATTTATCTAATCCTTTAACCGTGTTTTTAAGAAATATCTTTTTAAAAAGATTAGTTAAAAATAAAAAGTTTTTAGAACAATATCTTGGTAAAATTTACAGATAACTTTAAATTAATTTTTTGACTAAATTTTATTTTTAAAAAATCGATCTCTTAGATTATCGATGGGGTGAATAGATCCGTTTTTATTATAATGCCAAAATGTCCAACCATTACAACTTTCAGCACCTAAAATTGTGGCTGCAACTTTATGGATTGATCCCTCAGTTTGAGCATGTCTAATACTGCCATCGACCATTATTTTTGCACTTATTTTCTTTTTATTATCAAAAATGGTTGTTCCTGGCTTAATTATTCCAAGCTCGACTAAAGAACCAAAAGGTATTCTTGGTTTAGATCTGTTATTTTGGAGTGTATCCAAATAATCATCTTCAATAGGTTTCGTTTCATTTAATCTTTGCTCTGCAGCTTTACAATAAGTTTTATCTTTGTCTATGCCAAAATAATTTCTACCTAATTTTTTTGAAACAGCTGCAGTTGTTCCAGATCCTAAAAAAGGATCTAGGATAAAATCATTTTTATTTGATGATGCTAATAAAATTCTATGTAACAGCGACTCAGGTTTTTGTGTAGAGTGTATTTTCTTTCCATTCTTTTTTAATCTTTCTGATCCACTACAAATTGGTAAATCCCAATTTGACCTCATTTGAAGATCATCATTTAAACATTTTAATGATTGATAATTAAAAGTATATTTCGATTTTTCAGATTTTGACGCCCAAATCAAGGTTTCATGTGCGTTTGTAAAACGTGTTCCTCTAAAATTTGGCATTGGATTTTTTTTATTCCAAATAACATCATTTAAAATCCAGAAACCTAGATTTTGAATTGCTGTACCAACTCTAAAGATATTATGGTAGCTTCCAATTACCCAGATAGCGCCATTTTTTTTTAAAATTCTTTTACACTCATTTAGCCATGCATAAGTAAAATCATCATATGCTTTAAAACTTTCAAATTGATCCCAATTATCATTTACAGCATTTACTTTTGATCTATCAGGTCTAGTTAACTTATTTTTCAGTTGTAAGTTGTAAGGGGGATCTGCAAAAACAAGGTCGAAACTTTCACTTGGTATTTTTTTTAATTCTTTAATGCTATCCCCATTAATAATTTTGTTTTTAAATTTATTATCAATCATTTTTAAAAACTTATTAGACTCTAGGTCAGAGTCATCGTCAACTTGTGATTGAATTATTTAGAGTCCTTTTGTGGTGTCTATTTTTGGAGACTCAATATGTTGTGTATAGGTTTAAATTTTTTTCTATGGACTTTTGTAACTCCAAATTTTTTAATAGCCACTAGATGATCTTTAGTTCCGTAGCCCGCATTTTTGTGCCAAGAGTATTTATCATATACTTTTGCCAGCTTTCTAATCAACCTATCTCGTGATACTTTGGCAATTATTGATGCAGCAGATATTTCTGGAATCTTTTCATCGCCTTTAATCATGAACTTTAAATTATAATTCTTCATGGTTGGAACTTTATTACCATCAATTATTATAATTTTTGGTTTAATTTTTAGTTTTTTTATAGCTCTTTTCATTGCAAGCAAGCTAGCATTTAAAATATTAAATTTTTCTATTTCCTTTAAAGATGCAGATCCAATTGACCATTTTGAATTTTGTTTAATATATTTTTCTAAACTTTCACGTTTTTTTTTAGTTAAACTTTTTGAGTCTTTAAGTATTTTTTTATTTATATTATCATTTAGTATTACAGCAGCCGCAAAAACCGGACCAATTAAGCTACCTCTTCCAACCTCATCAACTCCAGCCAAAATTTTTTTCATTTATATAATAATATTTAATTCATTAATTTTATTTTTAATTTCTTTTAAATCTGCCCAAGAATATTTTTTTTGATCTGGTTGTCTTAAGAGATAAGCAGGATGGAATGTTACAATTGATAAATAAGTTTTTCCTTTTATAATTACATCTTTCCA
The DNA here is from genome assembly GCA_902574695.1 of uncultured Pelagibacteraceae bacterium. GTDB lineage: Bacteria > Pseudomonadota > Alphaproteobacteria > Pelagibacterales > Pelagibacteraceae > Pelagibacter. The sequence continues at coordinate 236,166 of CACGON010000001.1, forward strand.
TATTCCTCTTTCCTTTGAAATTTTGTAATTACAACCAATTAGAGCTTCCATAGCAGTGCTACCCATTATTATTAATATTTTAGGATTTATTATAGAAATATGCTCGTAAAGAAATTGTGAATATTTATTAATTTCTGTGGTAGCGGGTTTTCTATTATTTGGAGGCCTATAATTAACAACATTTGTTATATAAACACTTTCTCTCTTAATGTTAATAGCTGCCAACATCTTGTTTAATAATTTTCCTGCATCGCCCATAAAAGGTTTGCCCATTTCATCCTCTTTCTGTCCAGGACCTTCTCCGATTATCATTAATTTACTATTCCAATTACCATCACTAAATACCATTTTGTTTGCATTTTTTTTTAGATCACAATCATTTATTTCATTAATTTTATTCATTAATTTTTCTAGTTTTAATTTAATTTGAGCTGGTTCCTCTGACATTTTAAAGCGTTTAATTGGTTTATTGCTAAATTTAAAATTTGTATCTATTGATTTTAAAAACTCATCATTTAAAAACTCTTTATTAGTCATAATATTAATAATGATACCAAAATTTTTAAAAATTATCTTTATTCTATTAACTTTTTTTTTCACCAATCAGGCGAATTCTAAAGTATCAAATACTAATTTTAGCGAAAGTATATTGGTAAATTATCTCTCAGCTATTATTTCGTATGACGATCAGCAAAACCAAAAATCTTTAAATTATTTTAATTCTTCAAAAGCACTATTAAAAAAACATGAATCTTACTTCAAAAAATATATTTTTTCATTAGTTACCAACCAGAAGATTAAAAGAGCAATACAAGAAATAAAAATTAAAAAAAACGAAAGCAATACAGATTTTTTCGAATATTATCTACTTCTTGTTTTAGATTCAATTTTAAAAAAAGATTACGAAAAAAGCGAAAAATTTATTGGCAATCTTTCAAAATTTAAAGGATCAAATTCTTATGAGGATGCAATTTATGATACTCTTAATCTTTACATATCAACTTTTAAAAATAAAAAATTAAATTTTCAGAAATCAAAATATGAAAATTTAAATTTGTTAAATAATACATTTTTAAAATGTTACCTTGATGATGAGACAACACAAACTTCCTTCGATAATTTAGTGAATTCTGGTTCAGTAGATTATTCAAGGTATTTATTTTTTTATACAAATTATCTGATTAGCAAAAATAAGATTTCAGAGGCTAATAAACTTTTTATTAATAAAGACCGTTTAAATAATGGCCTACTTATTCTTCAAACTAGAGATTGGTTATTAAATAATGAAAGTAAAAAAATATCTAACATCTTTTCTTGCAAGTCAGAGGCAGACCTTTTGGCTGAGTTTTTTTTCTTAATCTCAAATTTATATTCATCTCAAAAAGAGATGAAAAAATCAAATTTTTATCTAAATATATCAATTTTTTTAAACGATAAATTTAAATCTAACGAGTTACTAATTGCTGATAATTATTTTGATACAAAAAAATATGAAGAAACAAAAAAAATATTAAAAAAATTTACTAAAGAAGATAAAATCTTTTATTGGTATAAAATAAAAACAAATACTAAAATTATCTCAATTAATCAAAATGAAAAGCAAGCTTTAAATTATATTGAAAATAAATTTCAAAAAATAAACAATAAAACTGACAAAATTATTTTTGATATGGCAAATATTTATAAGAATTTTAAAGAATATAATAAAGCAATTAATCTATACACAATATTAATGAAAAAATTTAATGATAACTCAAAAACTTATGCTGACCTTCTATTTAGGAGAGGTGGTTGTAATGAAAGATTGAAAAATTTTAAAAAAAGTGACGAAGATTTATTATTAGCTTTAACAATTACTCCAAACAATTCCTATACATTAAACTATCTTGCTTATTCATGGCTGGAAAGAAACATTAATATTACAAGAGCAGTTAATATGTTGGAAATTGCATATAAAAACAATCAAGATGATCCTTATATAACTGACTCTGTTGGTTGGGGGTACTACCTCACAGGAAGATATGTTGAGGCTGAAAAGTTTATGAAAAAAGCAATTATCCTTATGCCAAATGATCCAATTGTAAACGATCACTACGGAGATATTTTATGGAGTTTAAATAAAAAGATACAAGCAAAATATTATTGGAAGAGTGTTTTAAATCTTAAAGATACAAAAAAAGAAATGATAGAAAAAGTTAAAATAAAATTATTAATAGGACCAAAAATTGAGCACAATAATTCATAATCTCAAATCACACGCTAAGATAAATTTAAATTTAAATATAATTGGAAAAAAAAAATCAAAAAAGTTACATTCAATTGAAAGCCTTGTAGTTCTAATTGATTTAGCAGATGAAATTCAAATAAGCGAAATAAATTCAAAAAAACATCAAGTAATATTTAAGGGTAATTTTTCAAAGGGAATCTCAAAAAAAAATACAATTACACATCTCATGAGTATTATTGAAAAAAAAAATTTTTTAAAAAAAAAATATAAAATTCAGGTAAAAAAAAATATTCCTCAAAAATCTGGACTTGGTGGAGGCTCAATGAATGCAGCAACAATTTTAAGTTTTTTTAAAAAAAAAAAAATACTAACAAACAAGCAAACTATAAACTTTGCAAAAAAAATTGGATCAGATGTGATTTTAGGACTCAACAAATCCCCGAAAATTTACCTTCCAAACGGTAAAATAAAAGAGGTAAAGAATAAAATTAAATACAGTTTGCTTCTAGTAAAACCAAATTTTGGATGCTCAACACAAAAAATTTTTTCAGCAAATAAAGTATTTTCAAAAAGAAAATACTCAAATACTAAAAATCAAATAAGTAAAAAATCTATTATTTATGATAAAAATGATCTTGAGCCTAGTGCATTTAGATTGTATCCAAAACTCAAGAAATTGAAAAATAAGCTAATAAATTGGAAAACAGCTGAATTTGTTAGAATGACAGGATCGGGTTCAACTCTAGTAATGTATTTTAATTCTAAACTAACAGCAAAAAATACATTGAAAATTTCAAAAAGAAAATTAAATAATTGTTGGTGCAATTTATCAAAAGTTATATAAAAATTTATTTTAATATAAAATAAAACTAACTTTGGGGCGTAGCCAAGTGGTAAGGCAGCGGTTTTTGGTACCGCCATTCCTAGGTTCGAATCCTAGCGCCCCAGCCAAATATGTTGAGTGTATTTAAAAAATATTTTTCAAAGTCTAATCTAATAGAGTCGAAGTTTTTTGATTTACAAAATGTAACAAGGGTCAAAAATATATTTAACGCTATAAATGACTATTCGCCTGAATCAGAAATTAGATATGTTGGCGGGTGTGTAAGAAAAATTTTAAATAATGAAAAAGTTGATGATATTGATCTTGCAACCAATTTAAACCCTGATGAAATAAAACAAGCTTTACACAAAAAAAAAATTAAATTTTATGAAACTGGCATTGAGCATGGAACAATTACCGCTTATATAGAAAACGAGAAATACGAAATAACCTCATTGCGAAGCGATATATCATCAGATGGTAGGCACGCAAAAGTTAAATTTACAAAAGATTGGATTAAAGATGCTGAAAGAAGGGATTTCACAATAAATTGTATCTATGCAGATTTGAACGGAAATTTATTTGATCCATTCAATGGTAAAAACGATCTTAAAAATGGAAAAATTGTTTTCGTAGGTGAGGAAGAAAAAAGAATACAGGAGGACTATTTAAGAATTTTAAGATATTTAAGATTTTTTTCTATTTATAGTAAATCAAATCACGATGGAAATACACTAAGAAATATAAAAAAAAACTTACGTGGTATTTCACAAATTTCTTCCGAGAGATTATTAGATGAATTTAAAAAAATATTTAATTCACAATCATTAGAAAGTTTGTGTCTTAATAACGATTCATTTCTTATATTGAAGCTAATATTCCCCCAATTTAAGCATCTTGAAATAATAAAAAAATTAAACCCAAAAATGAGGAATAAACTAAAAGATCTTGATTATATATTTTTACTTGGAGTTTTAACTATAGATGAAAGTGATAACTTGGATTATTTTTTATTTAAATTTAATATTTCTAAAAAAAACCAAAAACGAATAATAAATATTAAAGATTTTTTTTACTCTAGAAAAACAGAAGAAAAATTCAGTTTCAAGTTACTTAGAAAATATTTTTACATATTTGGCAAAGAAAGCTTAATAGATATTTTAAATTATAAATTATTTTTTTCTAAAGCTGATAAAAAATTAGAAGAGTATCTAGAATATTTTCAGGATAAAAGACCACCCATATTTCCAATTAAGGCTGAATATTTGATGAAAAAATTTAATCTTTTAGAGGGAAAAAAGCTTGGTGATTATTTAAAATTAGTTGAAAAACATTGGATTGATAATGATTTTAATATCAGCGAAGAAGAAATAGAAAAAATAATTAAAAATTAAATATATTTAACATCTTTTATTTCAAAATTTTTGTTACCTGCAGGCGTTTTTATTTCAACGAGATCACCTTTATTTTTTCCAATTAATCCTTTTCCAATTGGTGACTTAAAATAAATTAATTTATTTTTAATATCAGCTTCGTCTTTTCCAACAATTTTATAATCTACTTTTTCGCCATTATCTAAATTTATCAAATACACACTCGATCCAAATATTATTTTACCATCATTTGATAGCTTTGTTACGTCAATTACGTTTGCTCTAGCAATCACATCATTAATTTCTTCAATTCTACCTTCATTATGTGATTGCTGTTCTTTTGCTGCATGATATTCGGCATTTTCTTTAAGATCACCGTGAGATCTAGCTTCAGATATTGCTGAAACAATTTCCGGACGTTTTTTTTCTTTCCTTAATATTAATTCTTCTTTTAACTTTTCTAATCCTTGAATTGTTATAGGTTCTTTATCCATAATTATTTCCAACTAGCTATTGGTGGTAGTGACATAAGTATTGCATCGACATTACCTCCAGTTTGTAGTCCGAATTTTGTGCCTCTGTCATAGATTAAATTAAATTCAACATATCTTCCACGTTTTAAATACTGAATTTCTTTCTGTTTTTTTGTCCATTTTTTATTTCTATTTTTACTTATTATATCATTATATACATTTTGAAATGTTAAGCCAACGTCTCTTACAAAATCAAAATCTTTAGCCCAATTTTTTTTCTTATAATCAAAAAAAATACCACCTATTCCTCTTGGTTCATTTCTATGATTTAGAAAAAAATATTTATCACACCATTTCTTATATTTTCTATAATAATTTTTATTATGATGATCGCACGTTTTTTTTATTACTTTATGAAATTTTTTTTCTAAGTTTTTATTTTTTAAACAAGGCGTAACATCCATACCTCCGCCAAACCATCCATGAGAAGTATGAATGTATCTGGTATTAAAATGCATTGCTGGAATATGAGGATTCTTCATATGCATTACAACCGAGATACCTGATGCCCAAAATTTTGGGTTTTTATTTGTTCCAGGAATTTTATTTTTAAAATCTTTTGATAAATTTCCATATACCTCTGAAAAATTTACTCCAACTTTATCAAAAATTTTACCATTTTCAAAAACTCTAAATTCTCCACCACCCTCATTTTTTCTTTTATTTCTTTTCCATTTCGTTGCTCTAAAAATATCTTTTTTATCTTCAATTTTTTCAATATCATTACAAATTGAATCCTGTAAGATTTTAAACCAATTAGATGTGAGTTTTTTTTTTAGCTTTTCATTCATTTTACATTTATTTGCCTTAGACACTCTGCAATTACTATTGAAGCCGAAGTAGATAAATTTAAGGATCTTTTTTTTCTGACCATTGGTATTTTAAGTTTATATTTAACTATTTCATGTATTCTGTTAGGAACACCTGCACTTTCCTTGCCAAATAGAATAGTATCATTTTTTTTAAATTTAAAGTCAGTATAATTTTTTTTTGCTTTTGTGGTCATTAAAATTATCCTTTGCTGAGTTTTTTTTTTAAAAAACTCTTCTGAACTTTCAAAAAATTTAATTTCCTTCATATCCATATAATCCATTACAACTCTTTTGAACCTTTTATCACTTATTAAGAAACCACATGGCTCAATAATTTCAAGTTTAGCTCCCAAACATGAGCAGGTCCTTATTATAGAGGCAGTATTTTGTGGTATATCTGGCTCATATAGCGCTATTTTAACACCTGAACTGGCTTTATGTGTCATTCTTTCAGTAGAAATTATTCATTTTTATATTATATGAAATCATATATTAGGTAACCTAACTATAATTATAAATGTCCGAAAAAAAAGTAAATAGAAGAGATTTTATATTTACAGCCACTTATGCGGTAGGGGCTGTAGGAGCAGCAGCGGTAGTATGGCCTCTAGTTGATCAAATGAATCCTGATGCTTCAGTTAAGGCATTAGCAAGTACTGAGGTAGATGTGAGCTCAGTAGAACCTGGAAAAACAATAACTGTTTTATGGAGAGGGAAACCAGTTTTTATAAAGAGAAGAACCCAGGAAGAAATTAATGAAGCAAGATCAGTAAAAATGGAAGATTTGCCAGATCCGCAGAAAGATGAGGATCGAGCAAAAGATCCTGAGTGGTTAGTGATGCTTGGAGTTTGTACTCATCTTGGATGTGTTCCTTTAAATGACAAAGGTGATTATAATGGTTGGTTCTGTCCATGTCACGGCTCTCATTATGATACTTCTGGAAGAATAAGGAAAGGACCTGCCCCGACTAATATGGCAATTCCAAACTATGAATTTTTAGATAACAAAATAATAAAGATTGGATAAATTACAAATGAGTGATCACAATTATACACCTAAATCTAAAGTCGGTAAGTGGTTTAATGATAGACTACCATTATTATCTTTAGTAAACCATCTTACAGATTATCCAACACCAAAAAATTTAAATTACTGGTGGACCTTTGGTGGAATCTTAACATTTTGTTTGATAACTCAAATTATAACAGGATTAACTTTAGCTATGCATTATATTGCTCATGCTGACATGGCTTTTGATAGCGTAGAACATATAATGAGAGATGTTAATTATGGATGGCTTATAAGATATATACATTCAAATGGCGCATCAATGTTTTTTCTTGCAGTTTATATTCACATTTTTAGATCTTTGTTTTATGGTTCTTATAAAGCTCCGAGAGAAATTATTTGGATTTTAGGTATTATAATTTATTTATTAATGATGGCAGCGGCCTTTATGGGTTACGTTTTGCCATGGGGTCAAATGAGTTTTTGGGGAGCAACAGTAATAACTAATCTTTTTAGCGCTATCCCATTAGTGGGCGAGGGAATAGTTACTTGGTTATGGGGAGGTTACTCTGTTGACAATCCAACCTTAACCAGATTTTTTACATTACATTATTTAATTCCTTTTTTAATTTTAGGTTTGGTAGTACTGCATATTTGGGCTTTGCATGTACCAGGAAATAACAATCCCGTAGGTATTGATATTAAGAAACCTTCTAAGGATACTGTTCCATTTCATCCATACATAGTTATCAAAGATACATTTGCATTACTAATGTTTATGATAATTTTTGCTTTTTTTGTATTTTACTCTCCAAATATTTTGGGCCATGCTGATAACTACATAGAAGCAAATCCAATGGTTACGCCTGCTCATATTGTTCCCGAATGGTACTTATTACCTTTTTATGCAATATTAAGATCTGTGCCTGATAAATTGCTTGGTGTAATTGCTATGTTGTCTGCAATTTTAATATTAGCTGCTCTACCGTGGTTAGACACTTCTAAGATTAGATCAGCTGTGTTTAGACCACTATATAGACAGTTCTATTGGATATTAGTTTTAGATGTTCTAGTTCTTGGATATGTTGGAGCGATGCCGGCTGAAGGCTTGTACTTATTAATAGCAAGAGTTGCTACAGCATATTATTTTGCGCATTTTTTAATAATACTTCCACTACTAGGATTTAAAGAAAAGACATTACCTCTTCCGTTTAGTATTACGGACCCAGTTTTAGGAGGTTCAGCAAATCTATCAATGGCAAAAAATGACAAAACCAAAGGTTAATTGGTGAAAAAAATCTTATTAATTTTGTCAACTATTCTAATATCTATTTCCACAACTCATAAAATTAATAGCGCAGAAAAAGTTGATTTATTGAAAACAGAATGGACATTTAAAGGTCCACTAGGTAAATTCGATAGAGCTTCACTGCAAAGAGGTTATCAAGTTTATACTGAAGTATGTGCCGCTTGCCATTCCATGAAATATTTAAGTTATAGAAATTTAATGGAAAAAGGAGGCCCAGAATTTTCAGAAGCTCAAACTAAAGCAATAGCTGCTAATTTTGAGGTAAATGACGGTCCTAATGCTGATGGAGAAATGTTTACTAGACCAGCAAGATTATCTGATAAATTTCCAATGCCCTATCCTAATGATAAAGCAGCTCAAGCAGCTAACGGTGGAGCGTATCCACCAGACATGTCAGTTTTAGCTAAAGCACGAAAAGGAGGTGTTGATTATCTATATTCAGTATTACTTGGTTATGAGGATCCACCGCAAGGAGTTAATCTAGATGAAGGTGTTTATTATAATAAATTTATGTACGGAAATAAAATTAAAATGCCTAAACCCTTAGAGGATGATTTGATAGAATATGGTGACGGTACACCAGCAACAGAGGAGCAGATGGCAAAGGATGTAGTTGCTTTTTTAATGTGGTCAGCTGAGCCCCATCTTGAGGCAAGACATAAGATGGGTTTTAGAGCAATAATTTATTTAACTATTTTAACAATTTTAGTTTATTTCAGTATGAAAAAGATTTGGTCACGTGTTGAAACGGAAGTTTAATACATCGCCATCCTTTACTATATAATCTTTTCCTTCAAGCCTCATTTTTCCGTTATTCCTAGATTGAAGCCATCCATGATTTTCTACAAAATCATTATACGAAACTGTTTCTGCTTTAATAAAACCTTTTTCAAAATCAGAATGAATCTGCCCAGCTGCCTTTGGAGCTGCGCTATTTTTTTTAATTGTCCATGCTCTTGTTTCTTCAGGACCAGACGTAAAAAATGTATCTAATTCTAATATATCATACCCTTTTCTGATCATAAGCTTTAAACCTGTTTCCTGGGATCCTATCATTTCCATATAGTTCAACTTTTCCTCGTCTTTTAATAGATTTATTTGATTTTCAATATCAGCAGAAATTATTATCGTATTTTTTTCGCCAAATTTGTTCTTAAAGTCGTTTGTATATTTATTCCCATTTTTAATACTCTCCTCATCAACATTACATACAAATATTTTTGGTTTAAGAGTTAAAAGTCCAGATCTATTTAAAGATTTTAAACTATACTCATCAGTTAGTATTTTAATACTTTTATTATTATTTAAGCAATCATTAGCGCTTTCTAAAATCTGCTGTTGCTCGATATCTAAATTTTTTTTATTTTTTTTATCAAGCCTTTTTTGAATTGACTCTAAATCAGCTAGCATCATTTCGGTTTCAATAATTTCTAAATCACGAATAGGATCAACTGTTCCATTAACATTTTGAATGTCAGAAGAGTCAAAACATCTAATCATATGAATAATTGCATCTACCTCTCGAATATGAGAAAGAAATTTATTTCCTAGACCTTCACCTTTTGATGCACCTTTAACCAATCCAGCTATATCGACAAAGGAAATAGTTGTATTTATTTTTTTTTTTGATTTTGACACCTCTGCTAATTTGTCTAATCTATTGTCTGGTACCGGCACAATACCTATGTTTGGATCGATAGTACAAAAAGGAAAATTTGCAGCCTGAGCCTTGGATGAGTTTGTTAATGCATTAAACAATGTAGATTTACCTACATTTGGTAGTCCTACGATACCGCATTTAAAACTCATTGTTTATTTATTATTAACAGTACTTGAAAATAAATCTAATTTTTTATCCAATAATATCGGTAGAGACTCAGTAATATTTTTTGTAATTGTGCCAATTTCCTCTTTTTCCTCGTCATTAAAATCTTGAAGTACATGATCAGATACTTCTATATTATTTTTTGGTTGTCCAATTCCTATTCTAACTCTTGAATATTCTTTTCCAATAAATTTATCTATTGACTCAATCCCATTATGCCCTGCACTTGATCCACCAAATTTAGTTTTAATTTTACCAAAATCAATATCGAGGTCATCATGAAAAACTATTACATCTTCTGCTTCTATTTTAAAATACTCAATTAGTTCCCTAATACATACTCCTGAATTATTCATAAATGTAAGAGGTTTAATTGCATAAACCTTTTTTCCATTAATTGTCCCAGTTGTAAGCAAACCTTTAAATTTAGGTTTTTGCTTTGATAATCCAAATTTTTGATTTATTGCATCTATTATTTTGAAACCAATATTATGTCTATTATCTTCAGAATTTGGCGTTGGATTACCTAAGCCGACAAATAAAAGCATATATTATAAATTGTTAAAATTTTTCAAATGATTTATTTTTTTTCAGGTGCAGGCTTCTTTTCATCACCTTTTTTAGCATCATCTTTTTTATCAGTTTTATCACCTTCGGTTGCTGCTGCTTTTGCATCACCTTCAGCTCCCTCAGCTTTGGTTGTTGCATCACCTTCAGTTCCCTCAGCTCCTTCAGTAGTCTCAGCTGGTTTTTCTGGCTCTTTAATTACGGTTGGAGCTGCAAGTGTTGCTACAACAAAATCTCTTCCTCGAATTGTAGGAGTAACATTATCTGGTAATTCAATAGAAGAAATTTTAAAACTTTGACCAATATCTACACCCTCTAGATCCACAACTAGTTCAGATGGAATATTTTCAGTAGGGCAGTTTAGTTCGACTTTTCTTCTTACTATATTTAATACACCACCTCTTTTTAATCCAGGGCAATTGTCATTATTTATAAATTTAACTGGTATTTCTAAAGTGACTTTTCCACCCTTAACAATTCTTAAAAAATCTACATGGATGGGTTCATCAGTAACGGTATCAAATACTACTTCTCTTGGAAGAACACTTAGGTCTTGGCCTTCGATCTTAATACTTATTATATTTGATAAAAAATTTTCCTTATCAATAAGAATTTTGAGGGCTTTTTTTGAGAATGAAATATTTTGATTTTTATCTTTACCACCATAAATAACAGCAGGAATTTCTCCTTTTGCTCTTAATAAATTAAGATCCCCTTTTGTTTTGGTCGAACGAGTGTTTGCGTCAATAGAATTCATAAAAACAATGGCGTTTTAACCCAACTTTTTTAATAACTCAAGTAAATTATTTGAACAAATCAGAAACAGAAGTAGAGTTTGAAATCCTTTTTAAAGCCTCTCCCAATAAATTAGAAATACTCAATACTTCAATGTTTTTTGCATTTTTTAATTTTTTTGAATTATCAATTGTATCAGTTACAACCAAATTTTTTATTGGGGAATTTTTGATTTTATTTACAGCCTCACCACTTAATACTCCATGTGTTATATATACATGAATTTCCTTTGCCCCTTTGCTCTTCAACATTCTTGCTGCATTAACAATTGTTCCACCTGAGTCGATTATATCATCTACCATAATGCATATTTTATTTTTAACATTTCCAATAATGTTCATGACCTCAGATTTTCCAGGTGACGGCCGTCTTTTGTCTACAATTGCTAAATTAGTATTTAAAAGTTTACTTAATCCTCTTGTTCTCGCTACACCTCCTACATCTGGTGAAACACAAACAATATTATTTAATTTTAACTTTTTTTTAATATGCCTAGAGAATATAGGCGTTGCATATAAGTTATCAACAGGGATATCAAAAAAACCTTGAATTTGTCCAGCATGCAAATCAACGGTAACAACTCTATCTGCTCCAGCTTTTGTTATTAAATTTGAAATAAGCTTTGCTGAAATAGATGTTCTTGGCACAACCTTCCTATCTTGTCTAGCATAACCAAAATAAGGAATTACTGCTGTAATATTTTTTGCAGAAGATCTTTTTAGTGCATCAATACATAAAAGCATTTCGAGTAAATTATCATTTGCTGGTGATGATATTGACTGAACTAAAAAAATATTATTACCTCTTATATTTTCATTTATTTCAACGTAAATCTCTCCATCTGCAAATTTTTTTATATTTGAGTTAACTAATTTAGTTTTAAGATACTTTGATAGTTTTTGACTGAGATTTTTATTACTATTTCCTGTTAATAATTTCATTGAGAATACCTAATTAATCATAATTAATGAAATATTTCTACCATAATCATTCTGTTTTTTAGACAATGATCTTCTCGCACTGAAATAACTATTATTTCCTGAAAATGTGTCTTTATTAAGATATTCAATTTTTTTTACTCCAAGATTTTTTATCTGCTTAATTAAATAGTCCTTTAAGCTGAATAATATTTTTTTTTTAGAAAATTTAAAAAAAATAATATTCTTTCTGCTTTGTTTAAGAAATAGCTTAAGAAAATCACCTTTTACCTCGTAATTTTTTTGCGAAATGCAAGGTCCAATTGCAATTACCATGTTATTTACTTTTGATCCCTTTTTTATAAAAAATTTAATTACCTTTGTGATAATGCCTTTGTATGCACCTTTCCATCCAGCGTGAACAGCTGCTATCATATTTGTTTTTGGATCATATAAAATAATTGGAGCACAATCAGCAGTTAGAATTCCAATTGGTATATTTTTTGATTTAGTAATAACAGCATCACACTTGACTCGTTTAACTTTAATCATTTTAGAAATATAATAAAATTTATTGCTATGAAACTGTTTGGGTAAAAAAATATTTCGATTCTTAGATTTAATTTTGTTGATTACAATTTTTAAATTATTTTTTATATCTTTTTTTTTGTCTTTTGAACCAATACCACAATTAAGACTTTTATAGATACCTTTTGATACGCCACCCCTTGATCCGAAGAACCCATGCGTTATATTCTTAAATTTTGATAATTTTTTTGATCTTATCAATTTTAAAATCCAATTCTAAATTTAGATTTATTATTTGTTAACAACATTACTTTAAATACCTCTCCCATAAAATTTTTACTAATAAGTTTATTTAATCTATAAAAAATATTTGCTTTTTCAGTAAATGATAAGTTTTTTGACACAATCTCTGCTCTTTCCAAAATGCCCATATTTTTCAAAAAATCACCTTGTGTTGTAAGGCCAGCAACTTTTAGATTATTTTTCATCGCAATTTTTTTTAAAAAGTTAAAAGAAAGACTGTATGTAATATCACATTTTTTATAATATTTTAAAATATTGACAATTTTATGATTGGCAAAACCACGAAGTGTATTTCTCATTTTTTTATCATAATAACCATAATCAATAATTAAAACTCCCCCATCATTATTTTTAATTATTTTAGAAATTAAATTTAAATATTCTATGCCCACCTTTGAAATTTCTAAAAAATTTTGATCTTTACTTATTTTAAAACCAATTTTTTTATCTAACAAATTAATATCTGTCTCTTTATCAATAAAATTCCAATTTTTAGATTTTGATAAATATACTTTTCTTTCTTTCCAAATTTTATCATTTTTTAAAAATTGCTTTACTGGCAGCGCATCGAAAAACTCATTTGCTATAAAGAGACTTGGTGCTTTTTGAATTTTTCTTAGATCGCTTACCCATGATACATTTTTATCCCTGATTAAAATTTTCTGTTTTTTTTTTAATAAAGGACTTTTCTCATGGATATAGAGTTTATAAATATTTTTAAAATTTGGAAATTTATTTAGGGTTGCTAAAATATTTTTGGATAAATCTCCATTTCCACCTCCTAAATCAATTATATTTATTTTGTTTGGTTTGTTTAGGTTTTCCCAAAAACTCAAGATCCATATTGATAACATTTCAGAAAAAAAAATTGATATATTTGCCGACGTAATAAAATCTCCCTTTTTTCCAAAAGGGTTTTTAGACATATAGTAACCATCTTTTTTGTTGTAAAGAGATTGATATATAAATTTGTCTAAATCAATTGACTTATTATTTTTATTTTTCATTTTTTTGAAGTAAATAGAAACCAATTATAAAAAAAACAAAACACAAAACCTGGCCCATTGTTAAATTAAAAATTACATGCCCAATTTGAACATCTGGTTCTCTAAAAAATTCAATTACAAATCTAAATGTTGAGTAAAAAATCAAAAATATTGAAGATATAAAACTCCTTTTTTTTAAAAAATCCTTTTTAACTAAAAAAAATAATATTAAAAATAATAATAATCCCTCTAGGCTAGCCTCATATAATTGTGAAGGATGCCTAGGATAGTTATCAACTTTTAAAAATATAACCCCCCAAGGCACTGTTGATATTTTTCCGTATAATTCTGAATTAATAAAATTTGCGACTCTACCAAAAAAGATTCCGATTGGAGCAACAAAAGATATTAAGTCTAAAAAAATAAACGAATTAAAATTATTTTTTTTTGAATAAATAACTGTTGCAATAATAACTCCAATTAGACCACCATGGAAAGACATGCCTCCTTTCCAAATCATAAAAATTTCAGTGAGGTTTAAAAGATAATACTCAAGATTATAAAAGAGCACATATCCCAATCTACCGCCTAAAATAATTCCCAAAATAATAAAACTAAGCAAATCATCTAAATTTGTAATTTGCTTTTGCTCTTTATCTAAAAATTTTTTAAGAATAACCCAACCTAAAATAATTCCAAATATATATGCTAGTGAATACCATCTTATTTCTAGAGAAAAAATTGTTAGAGCTACTGGGTTAAAATTATTTATAAACATTTTTATAAATATATTATAAGGTTATAATAATTTAAATAAGCATTATATGACAAAATCGAAGTTCGTATTTGAAAAATTTGCTAAGCTTGTGGAACAGGGACTGGTATCTTATAAAGATTTTAGCAATGAAATACTCAATATACTAAAATCTAAAAAAGACGAATTTATTTTTAAATTAGACTTATCAACAAAGGAAGAATTGGAAGTTCTCAAAAAAAGAGTTGAGTCTATTGAAAGAAAATTAGAAAAAAAATCACAACAAAAAAAAACTAAAAAGGTAAAAAGATCTTAACTCTTAGTCCTTTATGAGGTGAACTTTCTAACTTTATACTTCCACCATGGGACTGGATGATATCTGAAGCTATAGACATACCAAGACCAACACTAGATTTTGCGTCTCCTCTACTTTTGTCAATTTTATAAAATGGCTTAAAAACATTTTCATATTCCTTTTGTGGTATACCTGGACCGTCATCATCAATTAAAATTACAATATTATTTGCAGTTTTCTTTAAATCAATGTTGATTTTGTCACCATATTTTAATGAATTATCTATAAAATTATTTAAGCATCTTCTAATCAAATTTTTTCTACCACTGAATAAAATTTTTGATTTTTGTAAAAAGTTTATATTTTTATTTTCATATTTTTTAATAGTTTCATAAACAAGGTTTGTAATATCAAAATTTTCATTTATTTCATTTGAACGATTTTTTGCAAATTGAAGATACTCATTCAACATTTTTTCCATTTCAATCACATCATCAGACAACTTTTTCTCTATTTCTTTATCTTTAATAAATGAGAGTTGAAGTTTTATTCTTGTTAATGGTGTTCTTAAGTCGTGACTTATTCCAGATAGCATTTCTGATCTCTGATTTAAATGTCTCATAATCCGTTTTCGCATTTTGTCAAATTCATAGCCAGCTTTTCTTATTTCCAATGCACCAGATGGTCTATATTCACCTATATCTTCACCTCGACCAAATCTTTCTGAGGCTCTTGCCAAATTTATTATTGGTCTAGTTTGATTTTTTAAAAAGATTAGGGCAACTACGATTAACAAAAAAGCAGGTAAAGTTATCCATAATGCAAATATTCTGGCAGATGAATTAGTTATTCTATCTTTTGGAACTATAAATTGAAAATATCCATTTAAATATTTTATTTTCAAATCTATAAAATTTTTTAACGAGGTTGTATCGAACCAATAATTTACAAACTTTGATTTAAGTTCTCGTCGTAAGGTTCTATCCATAGGACTAAACCACCTCTCTAAATCCTCATCTGGCAACATTGCATAAGGAAAATATTCAACCTTGATCTCATGAGCATCTAAAAATAATTTAGTTAATGAGTCTTTATCATATTGTTCATTATCAAAAGCACTTATAAAAAATTTTATTTCACCCAATAAAGCACGTGTCATTCCTTTATTTGTTTTGATCCATAAGCTATCAAAGAAAACAATCGAGATTGTAATTTGCAAAATAATAATTGGTGCAGCAACTATTAGTAGAGCCCTATAAAATAATTGTTTAGGTAATATTTTTTTTATTATATTATTCAATCCATAAAACATATCCAGATCCTCGTATAGTTTGTAAATATTTTGGTTTTTTTGGTTCAATCTCTATTTTTTTCCTTAACCGTGTGATTATAACATCAATGGATCTTTCTTTATCAATATCAATCAAATTACCAATATAATCTCTTGAAAAAATTTCTCCAGGGGAATTAATCATTTTTTCAAGAATTACTTTTTCGGTGTTGTTGATTTTAAATTGATCTTTTCTATTTTGAATTATTAACTTATTTAAATCAATTTTAATATTACCAAATTCAATAATTCTTTTAGTATTTTTATTTGAGGTTTTCGCTAATATATTTTTAATTCTTAAAACAAGCTCTTTTGGCTCGAATGGTTTAGGCAGATAGTCATCAGCCCCTTTTTCCAATCCCTCAACTCTTTCATCTGTCTCACCTTTTGCTGTTAAAAGAATAATTGGAGTATCAATTTTTTTCCTATTTGATGAAATAAATTCTAATCCACTTTGACCTGGCATCATAATATCAAGAACTATTAAATCAAACTTTATAAATGAAATTTTTTCTTGAGCATCTTCTGCACTATTTGCAGTAGTAATCAAAAAATTTTTTTCTATGAGATATTTTTTTACAAGATCTCTAATACCATCATCATCATCAACGACTAGGATATGAGCCTCAAATTTTTTCATTAATTATCTTTTTTATTACATTGTTAAAATTATTAACCTCATTTGATGAGGAATTTAGAAGAGCATTATAAATTCTTTTTTTTTGAGAGGAAAAAATTTCTTCAAATATTCGAGATCCTTTCTTTGTTAAGAAAACATGTTTCAATCTTGTATCTTTTTCACCTTTTTTAAACTCAATGATTTCTAACTTGTTTAATTCTTTTATAACTCGATTAAGACTCTGTTTGGTTATTTTTAGTTTTCTCAATAAATTAGATATTGTTATTCCTTCATGTAAAGAAATCAAATGTATCACTTTATGATGTGCTATGCCTAGAGAGTATTTGTTCAAAGTTTTTTTTGCATCATTAAAGGATTCCCTATAGCTAATAAAAAGTTTCTCAATAAACTCTTTTAAATGATCATCTTTCAAATATAAAAGATCTTTCATATTGGTAAGTTATATTGACATATTATATTTAGAAAGATATTTTTTTAAAAAAATAAATTTTTCTTATGATTCCTTACGATAAAAGAACTGGTAAAATTTGGTATAATAATAACCTAGTAGATTGGGGAGATGTGAAGCTGCATGTGCTTAGTCATGGGTTACATTATGCAAGTTGTGTGTTTGAGGGAGAAAGAGTTTATGATGGAGCTATTTTTAAATTAGAGGAACATACTGAAAGATTTTTTTACTCAGCTAAAAGAATGGGTTTTAAAATTCCATATTCTCAAGAGGAAATAAATGAAGCAAGTAGAAAAATTATATCTATTCAAAAAGTAAGCAATGGTTATGTGAGACCAGTTGCCTGGAGAGGTAGTGAAATGATGGCAATATCTGCTCAACAAACTAAAATTCATGTTGCAATAGCAACTTGGGAATGGGGATCTTACTTTGATCCAAAATTAAAAACTGAGGGTATTAAATTAAATATTTCAAAATGGAAAAGACCATCTCCAGAGTCAATACCCTGGGATACAAAAGCAGCTGGTCTATACATGATATGTACTTTGTCAAAGCATGATGCAGAAAGTCAAGGTTATACAGATTCCTTAATGCTTGATCATGAAGGAAAGGTTGCTGAGGCTACTGGTGCAAATATTTTTTTTAAAGATAAAGATGGAAACTTACATACACCAACTCCTGATTCTTTTTTAGATGGGATAACTAGACGTACAATAATAGAAATTGCTAAAACGAAAAACATAAAAGTTTTTGAGAGAAAAATTGAAGTTAATGAGTTATCAAATTTTGTCGGTTGTTTTTTAACAGGTACCGCTGCCGAAGTAACACCAGTTTCCTCAATTGATAATTTTAATTTTAAAGTCTGTAACACTATAATCGAAATTTCAAAAAGCTATCAAGATATTGTAAGAAAAAAAATTGCTGCTTAGTCTTTGCTGTCTTCAGAAATAGCGTGATCAATACCTTTCCTCAAATATTCGTAACCTGTATATAAAGTTAGAAAAGCAGAGAGCCAGAGTAAAATTATACCTATAGTTTGAGCATTATAGTCTTGAAAATTTATTAATTTATTTCCAGTTTCACCAGTAAGCAATAAAGCAATAGAAAACATTTGAAGGAATGTCTTTAATTTCGCTAAGTTGGAAACAGGAAGTTTAATTTGACCCTTCGCTAAAAATTCCCTCAAGCCAGACACCAATATTTCTCTGGTTAAGATTATTATTGCAGCAATGACCTCATAATTTTTTATCGTTCCATCCATTACTAGTAAAATCAATGCAGTAGCAACGATAATTTTATCTGCTATTGGATCTAGAAGCTCTCCTAATTTGGACTCTTCTTTAAACATTCTAGCCAATAATCCATCAAGAAAATCTGTAAATGAGGCTATAGAAAATAAAATAAATGGAATTAAATCTCCATAGAACCCTGGAAGATAAAATGCAAATACAAAAATAGGAACAATAATAATTCTTCCAATTGTCAAATAGTTAGGTATTTTAATTTTCATTCGTGAAAAAAATTATATATTTTTTTTGCAACTTTTTCCTCTACTCCTTCTACTGACTGAATTTCATCTAAACTTGCCGATTCAACAGCGCGCGCTGAACCAAAATGGTTCAATAAGGCTCTTTTTCTAATAGTTCCAATTCCCTCAATTTGATCAAGTAAAGAACTATTGATACCTTTTTTTCTTTTTGCTCTATGGGCACTGATTGCAAATCTATGTGCCTCATCTCTAATTCTTTGTAAAAAAAATAAAGTAGGGTCATTCTTTTCAAATTTAAACTCTTTTCCATTATGAAAAAAAACCTCATTACCACTGTTCCTTAGCTTACCTTTTGCTATTGCTATGACTGGTATATCATGTAGCCCAAGTTCATTTAGACTTTCTCTTGCACTTGAATATTGACCCTTTCCACCATCAATTAAAACAAGCTCAGGAAAGGATAAATAATTATCTTTTTCTTGTATAGCTCTTTTAAATCTCCTATTTAAAATTTCTTTTATCATTCCATAATCATCTTGTTTATTTTTCTCAGTTTTGATGTTAAATTTTCTATATCTTTTCTTAATAAAACCATCGCCTCCATATGTGATTAAAGCACCAACACTGTTAGTGCCCTGAATATGGCTATTATCATAAACTTCA
Organism: uncultured Pelagibacteraceae bacterium; assembly: GCA_902574695.1. GTDB lineage: Bacteria > Pseudomonadota > Alphaproteobacteria > Pelagibacterales > Pelagibacteraceae > Pelagibacter. The sequence continues at coordinate 255,792 of CACGON010000001.1, forward strand.
ATTAAGTTTATACTAGTTTCTAAATCAAACTTTTTAGCTACGGCTTCAAATAATTCTTTATTATTTTGATTTTCGTATAATTTTCTTCCTAAACTATCCTTAGCATTTTGAATTGCTTGATTTACCACTCTTAGTTTTGACCCCTTTTTTGCTATAGTTATATTTATTTGTTTGTTTTCTTTTTTAGATAAAGTTTTTTCAATAAGTTCTTTTTCTCTTATTAGCTCTGAGATTATTATTGTAGACGGAACACTTTTGTTTTCATAAAATTGAGATATAAACGAATTTAATATTTCACTAAGACTTTCTTCAGCATCATGCTTAGGATAGAATGCCTGATTTCCCCAATTTTGTTTAGATCTATAAAAAAAAACTTGAATACATGTTTTACCCGATTCTTTATAGCCAGCTATTACATCTGCCTCTACAAGATTTGCTTCATTTATTCTTTGTGATGACTGAATTATATTTAGTGATTTAATTCTATCTCTTAAAATTGTAGCCTTTTCAAAATCAAGTTCTTCACTCGCCTTTTCCATTTGGTTAGAAAGACTTTTTTGTATCTTTCTCGATTTTCCAGATACAAATTCAATTGCGTCTTCTACGGTTGTTTTGTAATCTTTTTCATCAATATAGCCCACACAAGGACCCGAACATCTTTTAATTTGATATAAAATACATGGCCTTTGTCTATTTTTAAAGACTGTATCGTCGCATACCCTAAGATGGAAAATTTTTTGTATCATTTTAATCGTCCAATTTGCTGAGCCTGCTGAAGCAAAAGGTCCAAAGAAAAAACCATTTTTTTCTTTTTTCCCTCTATGTCTTTTTATTTGGGGCCACTTATCTTCTTTACCGATAAAAATAAACGGAAAAGATTTATCATCCCGCAAAAGTATATTAAATTTTGGTTTATACTTTTTAATTAAATTAGCCTCTAACAATAAAGCTTCACTTTCATTTGAAGTAGTTGTTATTTCAATTTTTTTAGTTTGAGATAACATTCTTTCAGTTCTTATTATGTGATTTTTTTCTGATACATAACTTTTTAATCTATTGGGCAAGTTTTTAGCTTTTCCAATATATAAAATTTCATTTTTTAAATTTAACATTCTATACACGCCAGGAAGCTTAGGTATTAATGGCAGCTCTTTTTTAATTACTTCTTTTCCAATATCAGAGCTGATCATAACTTCTTTTTTTTGATATTTGAATTCCTACAGAGGAGCAATCTTTCATTATTTCCAATTTTTCAATTTTAAGAGATATTTTATCTATTCTCTTATCTTTAAATAATTCGTCAAATACATCTTCTGCCAATGTCTCAAGGAAATTATAATGTTTATTTTTTACTAGTTTTTTTATTAATCTCACAAGTTTTGAATAGTTTACTATTGATTTTAAATCTTTATCATTTGTTGGTTTTTTGTCTTGATAATTTGCTTCTAGGCTAAACTTTACTTTTTGAGGTTTTTCTTTTTCAAAATCAAAATATCCTAACTTTAAATTCAGGATAAGTTCCTTAATGATAACTTTTTTTTCGTAATTAAATAATGCTTTGTTTTTATCTAATTTAACAATTTTAAAATTATTTTTTTTCATTCTTTACCCCTTAAAACATCTGGCGTTTGCCAATTAAGGTTTTGACCACTATCAATTGCCACAACCTGCCCAGTAATAGAGCTGTTTTTAATAAAGAAGTCAACAGCATCACAAACCTCATTCACATTAACCTGTTTTTTAAGCGGAGTTGCCAAATATTGATTTCTAAAATGTTTATTTGATTGTCTTTTGTTTTTAATAGTTGGTCCTGGGGCTATTCCGTTTACTCTTATATTAGGGGCTAAACTCATTGCACTTGTTTTAGTTAAAGTGTAAAGGCCAGTTTTACTTAAAGTATAGGAGAAAAAAAATGGTGTCAGCTTAAAAATTCTTTGATCAATTATGTTAATAATATTGTTATTTTTACCTCTAATATTTTTTGCAAATTCCCTTGATAAAATAGCTGGTGCCTTTAAATTTACTGAGATATGTCTTTCCCAACCTAGAGATGTAAAATTTTCTAATTTATCGTTTTCAAATAAAGATGCATTATTAATCAAACAATCAAAATTTTTTAATTTTGATTTTGAAAATTTTATAATTTTTTTTATATCCTTGTCCTTATTAAGATCTGCTTTAATTAGATATACCTTGGTACCCACCAAAGATAATTTTTTTTTGAGTTCCGCTGCTTTAGATTTTGATTTATTAAAATGAATGACTATCTCTTTGTTTGGTCCGGATAATTTTTTAGCTATTGCAGCACCAATCCTTGTTGCTCCACCAGTTATGATTATCTTCTTTGCTTCCATTTTTTATCTCTTTTTTTTGTTACTTTTGTTCCAGGCATTCCTAGAGTTGATCTACCTTTAGGATAAATTTTATTTTTTACATCGTACTGTCTTATTTTTGGATTTAAAGTGATTTCTAACTCTGTAGTTTGTAACTTTCTAATTTCATCTCTAATTTTAGCAGCTTCTTCAAATTCTAAGTTAGAAGCTGCATCTTTCATTTTTTTGTCTAATGCTTTAAGATGTTTTTTAAGATTTCCACCAACATTTGATCCCTCACTTATTTTGACATAATCTTTCTCATAAACACTTTCTAATATATCGCTAATTTCCTTTTTAATAGTTTTAGCATTTATTTTATGTTTTTTATTATAAGCTAATTGTATTCCTCTTCGTCTATCAGTTTCTTGAATCGCTTTTTTTATACTTTTTGTTTCCTTGTCAGCGTATAAAATTACTTTACCATCGATATTTCTTGCAGCCCTTCCGATAGTTTGAATTAATGATGTTTCAGATCTTAAAAAACCTTCTTTGTCAGCATCTAGAATTCCAACTAACGCACATTCTGGAATATCCAAACCCTCTCTTAAAAGATTTATTCCTACAAGAACATCAAATACCCCCATTCTAAGATCTCTCATAATTTCAATTCTTTCTAAAGTATCAATATCTGAATGAAGATATCTTACCTTGATGCCATTTTCATGAAGATACTCAGTGAGATCCTCAGCCATTTTTTTGGTCAAAGTAGTTACAAGAACCCTGTGATTATTCTCAATTACTTTTTTACATTCATGCATTAAATCATCAACTTGATTTTTAGCTGGTCTTATTTCTACAGGGGGATCTATTAAACCAGTAGGTCTAATTACTTGATCAATAAATTTTCCCTTAGTTTGTTCTAATTCCCAAGGCCCAGGAGTAGCAGAGACAAAAACAGTTTGTGTTCTCATTAAATCCCATTCTTCAAATTTAAGTGGTCTATTATCCATACAAGATGGAAGTCTAAAACCGTATTCAGCTAAAGTACTTTTTCTTGATCTATCTCCTTTATACATCCCATTGAGTTGTGGAACAGTTACATGTGACTCATCAACAAAGATTAATGTGTTATCAGGAAAATATTCAAATAATGTTGGTGGTGGCTCACCAGGCTTTCTGCCAGATAGAAATCTTGAATAATTTTCAATACCAGCGCAAGAGCCCGTAGCCTCAATCATTTCTAAATCAAATTTTGTTCTTTCCTCTAGTCTTTGAGCCTCAAGTAACTTATTTTCAGATTTATGTTTTTTTAAAGTTAATTCCAATTCTTTTCTTATACTAATTATTGCTTGTTCCACGGTTGGCTTTGGAGTTATATAATGACTATTTGCATATACTTTTACTAAATTGAGCTCTCTTACCTGATCACCTGTTAAAGGATCAAACTCCTCAATTTTTTCTAACTTGTCTCCAAATAAACTTAATCTCCAAGCTCTATCTTCAAGATGAGAAGGGAATATTTCAAGATATTCTCCTCTAGCTCTAAAAGTTCCTCTATAAAAATTTTGATCATTTCTTTTATATTGAAGAGCTACTAAGGATTTAATTATTTGTTCTCTATTGTAATCGTAATTTTTTTGAAGAGTTAAAGTCATTTTGCTATATGCTTCAACAGAACCCAATCCATAAATACACGAAACACTGGCTACAATTAAAACATCATCTCTTTCTAAAAGTGATCGAGTAGCGGAGTGCCTCATTCTATCAATTTGCTCATTAATTGAGGCCTCTTTTTCTATGTAAGTATCTGATCTTGGTACGTATGCCTCTGGAGTGTAATAATCATAATAAGACACAAAATATTCTACGGCGTTGTTTGGAAAGAAACTTTTCATTTCTCCATAAAGCTGAGCTGCTAACGTTTTGTTTGGCGCCAAAATTAAAGCAGGTCTATTTGTGGACTCTATAATTTTAGCCATTGTAAAAGTTTTCCCAGACCCAGTAACTCCTAATAGAACTTGGTTAAATTTTTGCTTATTTGCACCGTCAACCAACCTTTTTATTGCAGCAGGTTGATCACCAGCAGGTTTAAAATCGGATACTATTTTGAATTTTTTGCCGCCCTCGAGTTTTCCACCAATTTCTGGCTTTTTTCCCTCTAAATCAGTAATTAAATCTTGATATGTATTTTGCATATATTAAACAAAGTAATAAAATAAAATATTATTTCAATGAGCATTATATCTGACAGTTTAAAAAGAATAAAACCCTCCCCAACCATTGCTGTATCTCAAAAAGCTAAAGAATTGAAAGCTGCTGGCAAGGATGTGATTGGATTAGGTGCCGGAGAGCCAGATTTTGATACACCTGATAATATTAAAGAGGCTGCAATAAAGGCAATAAAAGACGGTGATACCAAATATACGGCAGTAGATGGCACAAAAAACCTTAAGGAGGCAATTATTAAAAAATTTAAAAGAGAAAATAATATAAATTACACCGTTGATCAAATAACGGTAGGGGCAGGCGGAAAACATGTAATATATAATTTAATGATGGCCACTCTTAATAAAGGTGATGAGGTAATTATACCAGCTCCTTATTGGGTATCATATCCAGATATTGTTTTATTAGCAGGAGCTAATCCAGTTGTAATTGAGTGTTCTGAGGAACAAGGTTTTAAATTAAGTGCAAAAGATTTGGAGTCAAAAATTAATAATAATACCAAGTGGCTCATATTGAATTCTCCATCAAACCCAACTGGAGCATGCTATACTGAGCAAGAAATAAAAAACTTATCTCAGGTTTTAAAAAGAAATCCTCATGTTAATATACTTAGTGATGATATATATGAACACATTACTTACGATGGGTTTAAATTTTTTACAATAGCGCAAATACCAGAAATTAAAAATAAAGTGGTTACCATGAATGGTGTTAGCAAATCTTATGCTATGACTGGTTGGAGAATAGGTTATGCAGCTGGGGATACAGAAATTATAAAAGCCATTGCAAAAATTCAATCTCAATCAACAACCAATCCTTCATCTGTTAGTCAAGCAGCAGCAGTTGAAGCTTTAAATGGAAAACAGGATTTTATTCCAATAAGAGCTAAAGCATTTCAAGAAAGGAGAGATTTTGTTGTTAATTCTCTAAATGCTATTGAAGGAATTAATTGTATTAAACCTGATGGGGCATTTTATGTATTCCCAAGTTGCAAAGGTTTAATTGGAAAAAAAGATAAAAATGGAAAAAAAATTACTAGCGATACAGATTTTGTTGAGTCATTACTAGAGAATAATGGTGTTGCTGTTGTTCAAGGCTCTGCTTTTGGTTTGGAAGGTTTTTTTAGAGTATCTTATGCAACATCAATGGATAAACTAAAAGATGCAATGACAAGAATAAAATTATTTTGTGAAAGTTTAAACTAATAAAAATTAATGTGATAAATATTTTTCAGCCTCGAGTGCAGCCATACAACCCATTCCCGCAGCTGTCACCGCTTGCCTAAAAACTTTGTCTTTAACATCACCTGCTGCAAAAACTCCTGGAATATTAGTTTCAGTTGAGTCAGGTTTTGTTACCAAATAACCTTCTTTGTCCATTTTTACTTGATCTTTAAATAATTGGGTCGCAGGATCATGACCAATTGCTATAAATAAACCGTCTATTTTCAATTCGTCTACTTTATTTGATTTTACATTTTTGATTTTTATTGCTGTAACATTTTTCGGGTCTTTATCACCAATTACATCTTCAACAACAGAATCCCATATAATTTCAATTTTATTATTTTCCATGAGCTTTTTTTGAAGCATTTTTTCAGCTCTAAGTTCATTTCTTCTATGAATAAGCTTAACTTTTGATGCAAACTTTGTAAGAAACATTGCTTCTTCTACAGCTGCATTGCCACCACCTACAACAGCTACAGTTTTTTCTTTAAAAAAGAAACCATCGCATGTTGCACAAGCTGATACACCAAAACCTCGATATTCTTGTTCAGATTTTAAATTTAACCATCTTGCTTGAGCACCCGTGGATATTATTATTGAGTCAGCTGTATATTTTTGACCACTTTCACCAGTAGCCTCAAAAGGTTTAGATTTAAGATTAACAGAGGAAATATGATCTTCAATCATCTCAGTTCCAACAGCTTTAGCTTGTTCTTTCATCTGATCCATTAACCAAGGACCTTGGATCACCTCTGCAAACCCAGGATAATTCTCAACGTCAGTAGTAGTAGTTAATTGACCACCAGGCTCCATCCCATGAACCAAAACTGGGTTAAGCATTGCTCTTGCTGCATAAACTGCAGCAGTATATCCAGCAGGGCCAGATCCAATTATTAACACTTTTGTGTGTTTAGTTGGATTTTGATTCATATCAAAGCTATATAGTAATTTATGTCTAAATTAAAAGGGTTATTATTAACAGAAGGTATGCATGGCATGATTAGCCAGGTAGAAGGTTTAGCTAAATCATTAGAGATTGATTACATTCACCAAAAAGTTGAACTGAATTTATTTTCAAAACTACTTACCCCTAAATTAACACCTATTTCAAATTTATTTTTTAAAAAATTTAATGTACCAGATATCGATTTAATTATTTCTTGCGGTCGAAAAAGTGTAATCCCATCTTTATATCTAAAAAAAAATTCAAAAAAAAAATTAATTAACATACATATTCAAGATCCAAAGGTTTCCTTAAAAAATTTTGATTATATAATTGCCCCAGAGCACGATAGTTTGAATGGTCAAAATGTTATTAATTCAAAAGGTGCGTTACACTATCTCACATATAAAGAAATAGAAGATAATCATGATTATTTAAAAAAACAGATAAATCACAACAAACAACAAATTCTTTTGGTTTTAGGTGGTCCAAATAAGTACTATAATTACGATAAAAAAAGTATCCAACTCATTTTTGAAAACTTACAATCTTTAGCTAAAAAATATGATCTTCAAATAATATTGATACCATCAATGAGAACTCCAATCAGCACCATAGAACATGCATGTGATTTTTTTGGAGAGGAAAATATAATTATTAAAAATGTTGATAAAAAAGCATATCTTTCAGCACTTTCTATCGCTAAATTCGTAGTGGTCACTTGCGACTCAACATCTATGATTTCAGAAGCTGCCTTAACGGGTAAACCAATATATGTAGCTCAAATTATAGCTAAAAGAGATGATTTTAGGTTTAGACAATTTAGGGACTTGTTTACCAAATTAAATATTATTAGAAAACTTGAAGATAAATTAGAGGTTTGGAACTATGAAAAACTTGATGAAACTAATAGGGTAGCTAATATAATTAAAAAAAAAATATAATGTCATTTTTAAAATCTATTGAAAACAATGCGAAAAAATTTAACGACCCATTTTTACATTGGGAGCTAGATAGACCCCTAACAGAGGAACAAATAAATGAAATAGTAAATGCTGATATAGCAAATCCAATAGAACACGATTTAAATTATGATGGTACCAGAGCTATAGATGGAGGCGCACCTGAGTTTAGAAAGGGATTATCTCATGGAGGTAAAGCATTAAAGTTTAGATGTTTTGTAACAAAAGAAAATTCCAATCAATTTCCAAATTTAACAAAATTAATTAATGAGCTACAAAATAAAAATACCTATGAAAGAGTTTCAAAACTTATAGGTAAAGATCTGTCTAATTCTTATATAAGAGTAGAAGTTATATGTGATAGACAAGGTTTTTGGCTGAAACCACATTGCGATATTGAAGAAAAATTAATGTCTTGTTTGTTATTTGTAAATAAAACAAATGAAAGTGAAGATTTAGGTACTGATTTTTATGATAATGATCTAAAAAAAGTGAAAACAATGCCTTATAAGGATAACTATGGATATTTCTTTACAAGTGGACCAGGCACCTGGCATGGAATGGAAAAAAAAAAAATTTCTAAAGAAAGAAGATGTTTACAGGTAAATTACGTAACATTTAAAACTGATTGGAAAGTTGATTAGTTATCCTGAAGAGATTTTACTTCTAATTTCTTTGTCTTTAATGATTTTATAGCCTCAAGAAAAGAATAAGCAGTTGACATATTTGTGCAATAAGGAATTTTATTAGCCAAAGTTCCCCTTCTCAGAGCTCTTGCATCATCAATTCTATGCTCACTATTTCCACCTCCAGTATTAATCACTAAAGATATTTTTTTTGCATTTAAAACATCAACTATATGTGGTCGTCCACTACTAACTTTATTAATTGTTTTACACTTAATTCCGTTATCATTTAATATTTTTGCAGTTCCTTTGGTTCCTGAAATTATAAAACCTAATTTTTTTAGTCTCTGCGCGACTCCAACAATCTCTTGTTTATGTGAATCTTTAACTGATAAAAATGCCATACCACCTGTTGGAAGAGAATTAGAAGCTGCAATTTGACTTTTAGCAACTGCCATACCAAAATCATCATCAAAACCCATAACTTCTCCAGTAGATTTCATTTCTGGACCAAGTAGTAGATCGCTATCAGGGAATTTATTAAAAGGAAATACAGCTTCCTTAACTGCAAATTTTTTATTTGTTTTATATTTTAATTTATATTTTGAAAGCATTTCTCCCGCCATCACCCGTGAAGCAATTTTTGCTAAAGAAATCCCATTGGCTTTCGACACAAAAGGAACAGTTCTGCTCGCTCTAGGATTCACCTCAATTACATAAACTTCATCTTTTTTAATTGCAAATTGAATGTTTAGTAAGCCCCTAACTTTTAATGCTAAAGCTAACTTTCTAGTTTGAATTTTTATTTCCTTAATTATGTTATCTTTTATAGATACAGGAGGCAAACAACAGGCAGAATCACCAGAATGTATTCCTGCTTCTTCAATATGTTGCATAATACCTGCAACATAAACATCCTTTCCATCACATATTGCATCAACATCAACTTCCATTGCGTTATCTATAAATTTATCAATTAAAATTGGGTTATTGTCTGATGCTTTAAAAGCTTGATTAATAAATTTTTTCAATTGACTTTCATCATGAACGATTTCCATTGCCCTTCCACCTAAAACATATGAAGGACGAACAACAACAGGAAGACCAATTTTTTTTGCTATACTGATTGCTTTATCATATTTGTCTGCAATTCCACTCTCTGCTTGTTTTAATTTAAGCTTAGTTAATAAATCTCTAAATCTATCTCTATCTTCTGCAAGATCTATAGATGAATATTGTGTGCCGAGAATAGGTAAATTATTTTCATGTAAGAATTTCGCAAGTTTAATTGGAGTTTGACCTCCAAATTGTGCTATTATCCCAACTAAGTTACCTTTTGATTTTTCTTTCAAAATTATATTTTCAACATACTCGTCTATCAAAGGCTCAAAATACAATCTATCACTTGTGTCATAGTCAGTTGATACTGTCTCAGGATTACAATTGATCATTATTGTCTCAAAACCTGCCTCTTTTAGAGCAAAGCTTGCTTGGCAACAGCAATAATCAAACTCAATACCTTGCCCAATTCTATTTGGGCCACCTCCAAGTATTATGATTTTCTTTTTACTACTAGGACTAGATTCACATTCTGTATTTATTGAGAAGTTACGCTGATAGGTTGAATACATATAAGGAGTAAAGGATTTAAATTCAGCAGCACAAGTATCTACCTTTTTAAAAACAGGTATTATTTTAAGGGCTGTTCTTTTTCTTTTTATAATTTCTTCATTAATTCCTGTAAGTTTTGATAATTTTTTATCTGAAAATCCAAATGACTTAATTCTGTTAAATTCTATAAAATTTTTTGGTATACCAATTTTGATTATTTTATTTTCCTCTTCTACAATTTCTTTTATTTGATTCAAGAACCAAGGATCTATTTTTGACAACTTATAAATCTTATCTAATGAAATTCTTTTTCTAAATGCTTCCGCAACTAGCAATAATTTATTTGGTATATTGATCTTTAATTTTTTTAAAATTTCTTTTTTTGAAAAATTAAAAATATTATCCAATCCAGATAATCCAGTTTCAAGAGAAACCAAAGCTTTTTGAAAAGACTCTTTGAAGTTTCTACCAATTGCCATCGCCTCCCCAACAGATCTCATAGAGGTGCCTAAAATTGCTTTAGTATCTTGAAATTTTTCAAACGTAAATCTGGGAATTTTTGTGACCACATAATCAATAGTTGGTTCGAAAGAAGCAGGAGTCACTTTTGTAATTTCATTTTGAAGTTCATCTAAAGTATAACCAATTGCTAATTTTGCGGCCACTTTTGCAATTGGAAAACCAGTTGCCTTAGAAGCAAGAGCTGATGAACGAGACACACGAGGATTCATCTCTATAATAACCATTCTGCCGTTTTTTGGATTTATAGCGAATTGAACATTGGATCCACCGGTCTCAACACCAATTTTTCTTAAACAAGCAATAGATGCATTTCTCATGACTTGGTATTCTTTATCGGTTAATGTTAATGCTGGAGCTACTGTTACAGAGTCTCCAGTATGCGTACCCATTGGATCAATGTTTTCTATTGAACAAATTATAATACAGTTATTATTCTTATCCCTTACAACCTCCATTTCAAATTCTTTCCAGCCATCTAAGCATTCTTCCACGAGAACTTGATTTTGCGGAGACTCGTACAATCCACCTTTTACAATTTTAAAAAATTCTTTTTTATTTCTTGCGATACCTCCGCCAAGCCCACCTAAGGTAAATGAAGGTCTTATAATTGCCGGAAGGCCAATTTTTTTCAAGCACCTTGATGCATGTTTGTAATTGTTTATTACCTCAGATTTAGGTAAATCAATACCAATATCAGACATATTTTTTCTAAATTTTTTTCTATCCTCAGCATTTGCTATTGCTTTTGAATTTGCTCCTATTAGCTCTATTTTATATTTTTTAAGTATTCCTAATTTTTCTGCCTTCAAAGCCAAGTTAAGAGCGGTTTGTCCACCCATTGTTGGAAGAATAGCATGTGGTTTTTCTTTTTTTATAATTTCTTCAAGCACTTCTATAGATATAGGCTCAATGTAAGTTTGATCTGCAACTTCAGGATCTGTCATAATAGTTGCTGGATTAGAATTTACTAAAATAACTTTATAACCTTCATCCTTAAGTGCTTTACATGCCTGGGTTCCTGAATAATCAAATTCACATGCCTGACCAATAATAATCGGCCCTGCTCCAATAACTAAAATTTTTTTAATATCTTTTCTTTTTGGCATATATTTTAACTTCATTAATAAAATTATTGAATAGATAGTGACTGTCCTGTGGTCCAGGGTTAGACTCGGGATGATATTGCACAGAAAAAACAGGCTTACTTTTTAATTTTATACCTTCTATACTGTCGTCAAAGAGAGATTTATGAGTAATCTCAATATTTTTGGGTAAACTATTTTTTGTTACTACAAATCCATGGTTTTGACTAGTTATTTCAACTTTATTATTAATTAGATTTTTTACTGGGTGGTTTGCACCCCTATGACCCAGTTTCATCTTTTTTGTTTTTCCACCTAGTGCCAAAGCTAATAATTGATGCCCTAAACAAATTCCAAAAACTGGTAAATTTTTATTAATAAGGCTTTTAATAATTTTTATAGCATATCTACCAGTTGCAGCAGGATCGCCAGGTCCATTGGATAAAAAAATTCCACTAGGATTGAGTGCCAATATATCTTCAGCATTCATTTGGCAAGGCACGACCGTTACATCACAATAAAAATTAGAAAAATATCTTAAAATATTTGTTTTAATACCATAGTCGATTGCGACGACTCTAAGTTTTTTCTTTTTTATTTTTTTATAGCCATTTTCTTTAGTCCATGTCCTTAAACCTTTCCACGCGAACTTATTTTTGGTAGAAACAGTTTTTGCCAAATCTAAACCATCAAGGCCTGGCCATTTTAAGGTGGTATTAATTAGTTTTTTTATTCCAAAATTTCCATTTCTATTATTTGAAATAGTTCCTTTTGGGGCGCCATTGTCCCTTATAAAGTTTGTTAAACTTCTAGTATCTAAACCGGTTAAACCAACTATTTTATTTTTTTTAAGCCATAAATCTAATTGCATTAATGATCTATAATTAGATGGATTTGTAATTTCCGAGTTGAAAATTACTCCTCTCGTCCAAACTTTTTCTGATTCATTATCTTGCTTATTTGTGCCAACATTACCAATATGAGGAAACGTAAAATTAATAATTTGTCCAGCGTATGAAGGGTCAGAAATTATTTCTTGGTATCCAGTAATAGAGGTATTAAAGCATACTTCTCCAGTTGCGGTTCCCTCATAACCAATGCCAATTCCATTGAAAACTGACCTATTTTCGAGAACTAAAATGCCTGGGTTAAAATTTGATTTATTTGTTGAGTTTACTTTTCGTTTTTTGTTCAATTACAACTCATGAGTTAAAGGTTAATACAATAAAAGCTTATCTAACGCAACAGATCTAATACAAAATTTATAAAAAAAAACAATTTTTCTTTTAACAAAATATTCTTTAAGCTAAATTACTTTTATGTCACTTAGAGAAAAAATTGAGAACGAGTATAAAAATGCTCTTAAATCTAAAGATAAAAATAAAATATCAACTTACAGGTTAATTTTATCTGGGCTTAAAGATCTTGATATACAAAACAGATCTGGGCCTAATAAAAAAGATACAGATGATGAGGATATTAAAAAGTTATTAAGAAAGATGATTAAGCAAAGATCCGAATCAATTGAAATTTATAAAAAAAATAATAGAAAAGATCTACTCGAAGTTGAAGAGAATGAAGTTAGCATAATGTCAGAATATCTTCCAAAACAAATGAGCGAAGATGATACAAAAAAAATATGTGAAGAAATTATTAGCAATATAAATGCTTCATCTTTAAAAGATATGGGAAAGGTAATGGGTGAACTAAAAAAAAATCATTCTGATAGCATGGACTTTTCTTTAGCTGGCAAGATTATAAAAGAAATTTTAAATAAGAAATGAAATATCCTAAAGAATATTTAGACGAGATTAAAGCAAGATTAAAAGTGTCTACAGTAGTATCAAAATCAGTAAGTTTAAAGAAAAGAGGTAAAGAATTTATTGGACTATCACCTTTTAAAAATGAGAAAACACCATCCTTTACAGTAAATGATGAAAAAGGTTTTTATCATTGCTTCAGCACAAGCGAGCATGGAAATATTTTTGATTTTATTATGAAAACACAAAATTTAAAATTTGGAGATGCTGTTAAAACTTTGGCTAACTATGCAGGAATGCAGCCGTATACATTTTCTAAAGCTGATGAAGAAAGAGAAAATGATTGGAAAAATTATTCACAAATTTACAATGATTATGTTGAATATCATACTGAAGAATTATTAAAGAACCCAGATCTAAATGAAGCTAGAGACTATCTTAAAAAAAGAAACTTATCCTCAAGTGATGTTAAAAATTTTAATTTAGGTTATGTAAAAAATAAAAAAAATTATTATCAAGTTTTATTAAAAAAGTTTAAAGAGAAAGATTTAAACGATAGTGGGCTTTTTTATTATGACGAAAAAAAGAAAGAATACGTTGAAAGATTTAGAGGCCGAATTATCTTTCCAATAAAATCTTTGACTGGACAATATATTGCAGCAGGTGGAAGAATTATTTCTAAGGAAACCTATTTAGCAAAATATATAAACTCACCCGAAACAAAATTTTTTAAAAAAGGAAATCATTTATATAACCTTGATAAAGCAAGAAAACTTTCTAATTTAAATGATCAAGTTTTCTTGGTCGAAGGGTATATGGATGTAATTGGTTTAAGTAAAAATAAAATTGAAAATTGTGTAGCAAATTTGGGCACAGCTTTAACTGACAGACAAATATCAATTTTAAATCAATTTTTTAACGAAATTGTAATTTGTTTTGACTCAGACGAAAGTGGATATAAGGCTGCAGTTAGAGCTGCTGAAAATTCTATAAGAGAATTAAAGCCAGAAAAACAAATATCTTTTCTCTTCTTACCTAGTGGAGATGATCCAGATAGTTTTGTTAATAATAAAGGCAAAGAAGAATTTTTAAAATATTATAAAGAAAAAAAAGTACCAATACATATTTTTTTATTCGAACATTACAAAAAACAATCAACAAACACTCCGTCTTCACTAGCAATCTTCGAAAAAAGATTAAGAGAATTAGCAAGACAAATTAAAGATGAATTTATTAGAAAATATATTTTAGATTATTTTATTGGTAAAATTACAGAGCTTGCTCCAAACTTAGGTAGAGCAAAACAATATGCAATTAAGCATGTGGCATCCTTGAGCTCAACCAAAAAAATAATTAATGAAAGTAAATCTTTGAGCAGAGCAGATATTCAGGAATTCTCATTATTATATTTGATTATTAATAATTTAAATTTTTTTCATGAAAAAAAAGATTTATATGAAAATTTAATATTTATCTCTGATGAAGGCAAAAAAACGTTATCCTATTTGAAAGAGTTTATTAGCTCATCTAACGACTTAGATAAAAATACTTTAAATATTGATACTGATTTTTTAAACAAAATTAATAAGTTTGCATCTATCAAGCATATATCTGAAAATGTAAAAAAAGATGAAATTAAATTAGTTGAAATTTTTGAGGAAATGAAAAAGGATCTTAATAATATAGCCATTGATATACAAATAAGTGATTTAGAATCGGAATTTTCTAAAGATTTAAGCGAAAACACGTTTAACAAGATAATTGAATTAAAAAAATTACAAAATACCAATTAAATCAGAGAATTTAGACATAGATTTTTTTAAAATTGGCATTATATAGGGTTTCTCAAATATTATTATTGTGGAAAAAATTATTACAAAATCTTTTGCTAGATTAATGGGACGTGGTGTCCATAGGGGATTTATTACTCATGAGGAACTAAGTAAATCATTAGGTAAAAGAAATTTATCCGACCAAAATCTTTCACAAGCTTTCTTACATATATTAGATGAAAAAATTATATTAGTAGAAAAAAAATCAGATTTTAAAGTCTTAAAAAAAAGAGACAGTCAAAATAAAGAAGAGGGGAAATCATCTGAAAAAAGCGATGATCCTATTCGAATGTACCTTAGAGAGATGGGTGGAGTTGAATTGCTTTCTAGAGAGGGAGAAATCGCTATAGCAAAAAGGATAGAGGCAGGTAAGGATGTTATGTTAAATGCTTTATCCCAAAGCCCTATTACTGCACAACAATTTTTTGAATGGAATGAAAAGTTACAACAAGATCAAATTTTAGTAAGAGAGATAATAGACATAGATACTAATTATATGGAGGATGAAAATACTTCTGTTTCAAATAAACAAAAAGCCAATGAGGATAATAAGGAAAATTCTGTAGAGGAAAATAACACGGATGATGATGAGTTTAATCCCACCTTAGCAGCAATGGAAGATGAAATTAAACCTAAGGTTCTTAAGACAATAAATAATCTATCAAAAGACTATAATAAACTTATCAAATACCAAAAAGAAAAATTGGAGTCTATTTTGAATGGAAATAACATAAGTAGCTCAAAAGAAAAAAGTTATAATAAAATTGTTTTTGGAATTCTCGAAAATATAAAATCTTTGCAATTATCTCCATCTGTATTGGAGGAACTGGTTCAAAAACATTACAATGAAAATAAAAAAATTATTTCCTTAGAGGGTAATTTGTTAAGACTTGCGTTAGACCATAAGATACAGCGAGCAGAATTTTTAAAATTTTATGTAGGCAACGAAATTAATCCAAATCTTAAAACCTTTTTAGATACTAACCAAACTTGGAAACAGTTTTTTCAAAAAAACAAAGAAGAATTTAAAAATATAAGAGAAAGATTAATTGAAATAAGTAACAAACTAGGTATTTCTGTTACAGATTTTAAAAAACTTTTAAGCAGAATTCAAAAAGGTGAAAGAGAGTCAAGGATAGCAAAAAAAGAAATGGTAGAAGCTAACCTAAGATTGGTAATTTCAATTGCTAAAAAATATACAAATAGAGGTTTACAATTCCTAGATTTAATTCAAGAGGGAAATATTGGTTTAATGAAAGCGGTTGATAAATTTGAATATAGACGAGGCTATAAGTTTTCTACTTATGCAACTTGGTGGATTAGACAAGCAATCACTAGATCTATAGCTGACCAGGCAAGAACAATTAGAATTCCTGTACATATGATAGAAACAATAAATAAAATTGTAAGAACACAGAGATTAATCCTAAGTGAGTTTGGTAGAGAAGCTACCCCAGAGGAACTAGCAAAAAAATTGCGTATGCCTTTAGAGAAAGTTAGAAAGGTATTAAAAATTTCTAAAGAACCAGTATCTTTAGAAAAACCTGTAGGGGACGAGGAAGATAGTAGTCTTGGTGATTTTATAGAGGACACTAAAGCACTAGCTCCTCTTGAACAAGCTATTAAATCTAATTTAAGTGAGGCAACTACAAAAATTTTATCAACATTAACACCAAGAGAGGAAAGAGTTCTAAGAATGAGATTTGGAGTGGGAATGAATACGGACCATACTCTTGAAGAAGTTGGATTGCAATTCTCTGTTACAAGAGAAAGGATAAGACAAATTGAAGCCAAGGCTTTAAGAAAACTAAAACACCCAAGTAGATCAAAACAGCTAAAAAGTTTTTTAGAAAGTTAATCTATATAATGTTTAAGAACATTAATGGAATCATTCAAATTAGATAGAAAGCTTGCTCAACTTGCTTTACTACAAAGAATTGAACTTGCTTCCGCAATACAAAAAAAAGTAAGAAAATTATTTGGCAGATACTTATTTTCAAAGATTTTTTCAAAATATACTATAAATATTAACAAAATCTCAAAATCTTATTATAATATTATGTACTCTGAATACTTAACAATAAAAAAATATTTAGGTGCCAGTCAAAATATTTTATCAATAGGTGCAGGAATAGGTGGTTTAGAGGCAATAATAAATAATAATTTTAATATTAAAAATTTTTTTTTTATAGAAAGAGATTTCATTTCAAGCAAAGTAAAATATGGCTGGGATAATGAAAATAATGAGGCTTACAATAAACTAAATGAATTAGAAAACTTTCTTGTTTCAAATCATGTGGAAAAATCCAAAATCACAATTGAAAATTTTGACAAAAAAAACTTTCCACAAGTAAAATTTAATTTAATTACATCACTTTACTCATTAGATTTCCATTACGACTTTGAAACCTATAGAGATTATCTGTCGGAGGTTTCAGACGATAAAACAGTATTAATTTTTGATACAATTAGGGCCGATTACTTTAAAGACATATTTGAGGATATTAGTATTATCAAAGAGGATAATAACACTTTGCACAAATCAAAAAGAATAGCTTGTAGAAAATTTAAAAATTAATTAAATGAATAATCAAAGAATTGAAAATATTTATCTGTTTTTAATATCAATACTGCCTTTATCAATTATTATTGGACCTTCAATTTCCTTAAGCAATATTTTATTAATAGTTTTATTTTTTTTTTCAAATCTAAAATTTGCTGAGATAAATATTCAAAATAAAAAAATATTTTATTTATTAATACTCCTTTACATATATTTAATTTTTAATTCATTTATATCTATTGACTATAAAGAAGGAATATTTAGAAATTTAGGATTTGTAAGATTTATCATTTTATTTCTTGCAATTAATTTTTATTTTTATATTTCTGAAAATAATCAAAAATTTTTTAATATTTGGTCAATTATAATTTTAATACTCGTATTTGATTCTTTTTTTGAATTTTTCTTTGGAAAAAATTTATTAGGTTATGGTGATGATCTTTATAATAATAGGATTGTAAGTTTTTTTAGAGATGAACCAATTGTAGGCGCTTATCTTCTTGGTTTTAAATTTATAATAGTGGGTTATTTTTTTGAAAAATTATACAAAAAAGACCAAGGATCAAAAATTTTTTTATTCTTAATTTTATTTATTTTTGTAAGTTGTATTATTATCACAGGAGAACGTTCAAACGGAATAAAAGCAATAGTAGGGCTAATGCTGTTTTTATTTTTAAATAATAAAATTAGTTTTAAAGTAAAGATCTCAATATTTGTATTAAGTTTAATTTTAACAGGATCAATAGTTACGAACTCAAATTATTTAAAAGCTAGATATGGCCAGCAACTTTTCACTCAATTGCTTGATAATAGTCAGAGGGATCAATTTATTGAAAACAATCTTTACTTAAAATTATACAAATCTGGCTTAGCCGTTTTTAAAGATTACCCAATTTTTGGTGTAGGAAATAAAAACTATAGAGTTATAACAACTCAAAATATAGAAACAAAAAAAAACAACAATTACCTCTTAAACACACATCCTCATCAGATTTACATAGAGTTTCTCTCCGAACATGGGATAGTTGGCTCAATAATTTTATTAGCTATATTCTTTTTTTTAATATTTAAAAATTTAAAAGAAATTATTCTATCTCGTAATTCGATTCAATTGGGTTGTTTTATATATTTAGTGCTTAATTTTATACCAATATTACCAAGTGGTTCTTTTTTTAATGATTTCAGCTCTACTTTATTTTGGATTAATCTCTCTATAATGTATGCTTGCAATAAAAGTACGAATATTTTTAGTAAATAAATAAATTATCTGTAATTGATAAGTTAATATAAATAATGTATTCATTCTTAA
Organism: uncultured Pelagibacteraceae bacterium; assembly: GCA_902574695.1. GTDB lineage: Bacteria > Pseudomonadota > Alphaproteobacteria > Pelagibacterales > Pelagibacteraceae > Pelagibacter. The sequence continues at coordinate 274,769 of CACGON010000001.1, forward strand.
ATTTGGGCCTGTAGCTCAGTTGGTTAGAGCAGTACACTCATAATGTATTGGTCCCAGGTTCGAGTCCTGGCGGGCCCACCAAGCATAATGAAAAAAATTAAAAATCAATATTTTCTTAAACCAATATATATATTAATACTTTTCATTTTCGCTGTATCAATAAATCAATATTATGGATTTATAGGGGTTTTTCCAATTGATACATTTTTATTTTACGACACGGGATATAGAGTTTTAAATGGTTTATTTCCATTTAAAGATTATTGGTCCCCCACATCTCCTCTCATAGATTTTATTCAAGCTGGTTTCTTTAAACTTTTTGGCATTTCTTGGTTTAGTTATGTTTTACATGCCTCGATATTTAATTTTATTTTAGTATTCGCTACTTTTTATACTCTAGAAAAACTTAAACTAAACATTCACTTATGTTTATACTATTCGTTGTTATTAGGAGTAATAGCCTATCCAGTATCAGGAGTTCCGTTCAATGATCATCATTCAAGCATCCTGTCTATAATAGGAATTTTCTGTTTTATATTATCAATAAGTACTAAATTAAATATATATTGGTTTTTAACTCCAATTTTTATTGGATTTGCATTTATCTGCAAACAAACACCAGCTGGATACATTGGAGTAGTGATTTTTATAAGTTCTATTATTTATTTGATATTTAACTTTAATTTAAAAAATATTTTATTTTTGTTATTTGGTTCATTACTGACAGTTATAATTTCGTTTTTATTAATGTATATCAATAAAATTTCCTTTTTAAATTTCTATGAACAATACATTCTTTTTCCAATGAGTCTAGGTGATACTCGAATTCAAAATTTTTTATTTCCATTAGAATTTAAAAGAATTTTTTTACGTTTTAAATTAATCCATTTATCTCAATTAGTTTTAATTATTTTTATTATAAAAAGTATACTCAAAGATTTAAACTTTATTAAAAAAGAAGACTTTTCTATTTTAATTTCTCTAATTCTTACTAGTTTTGCTTTTATAGTTCACCAACTGTTAACCCTTAACCAAATATTTATTTTCTTTTTGATACCAATATTATTAGGATTTTCTCATATATACTTATTTAAGAATTTGGCTTCTAAAAAAATTTATACTTTTTTATTAATTTTTTTAGGTCTAATTTCTACAATTTATTACAAGATTTCTTATGTAGATAATAGAAAATTTATGGAGTTGGAAAATATTAGTTTAAAAAAATCTATTGATGCATCAATAATCGATAAAAAGTTTTCTGGTTTGAATTGGGTAACTATTTTTTATCCAAATAATCCAGAGAAAGAAATATTCGAAATTAAAAACTCAATTGATATAATAAACAATGATAAAAGAAATAAATTGGTAGCAACTCAGTACCAGTTTATTGCTTCATTAATGGACGAAATAGTTTATTCTGTTAGCAGGACATATACTCCAGGGATAAGTCACCCTTCAAAAGATAGCAAATTTTTTATTAAATATAAAAATTTTTTTTTAGAGCAAATTAAAAAAAATAAAATAGAAGTCATTTATACAATTAAACCTTATGACAGTTATATTTATGACTCAATTCTTCCAGAAACATGTGTAAAAGAAGAATATCTTAATGAAATTTTAAAAAAACATACATTGTTAGAATGTAAAGAATTAAAATAACTTAATGAAAAAATTTAAAAAAAAAGTAATTATTTTTTCGACAAATGATAAAATTATATCAATCCCACTTGTTTATCATATTGTCAGTCAAAAAAAACTCAAGAATATTCAATTCGATATATATTTTGTAAATTCAAAAATAATAAGGAAAATTAAAGTTTTATTATCAGTAATATTGTTTGGTTCATTATCACATTTATTAGGTAAATTTGCAAAATCTAAGTCAAAAAATGATTTAAAAGTTTTTAAAAATGTAAATTTGATTAATAATTTTGAAGATAATAAATATGATTATGGGCTAAGTGTTTATTTTACAAAAAAGTTAAAGGTACAAAAATACAAAATTTACAATTTTCATCTAGGTAGTTTATTAAATCAAAGGGGATCCTTTATTTTTTTTTATAAGTTTTTTGAAAACTGGAACAAAATTGACCTTTCTTTTCATGAAATAGAAAAAGATTTCGATAAGGGAAATATAATTAATACTAGGACAATATTTGATTTAAAAAAAATGAATGCCTCAGAAATAATGACCCTTTACTTAGAAAATAAGAGTTTTTTAATAGAGAGTATTGACAAAATAAAAAAGAATAAATTAAAAAAAAAACTTAAAACTGTAAAAAAACTTCATATTGTCCCAAGTTTTTTTTAAAATATTTTATTATTATTTTAAATATTTATTAAGATAGAAAATTCAAAATTGATTTTTTTCTTTAAAAAAAGAAAAAATATATTTGATGATAAATTCTTGATCAGAGTTTTCAATTTTCTCATGAACTGGTAACATTAAAATATTTTCTGATATCTTTTTAGATTGTAGGCAAATATTTTTACTTTTATTATAAATTTTTTCCTCAGAGCAATTTTTATAGTAATAATTTTTTACATCTACATAATTATCAAGTAGATATTCAAAAAGTTTTTTTTTTACATCTATACTAGAGCATATAATTGGAAATTCTAAAAAACTATTAATACTAGAAAATTCAGTCTGAGGAAATTCAAGTTCTTTTAAAGTTTTTAAATTATCATAGTATATTTTTGCTTTAGCAATTCTTTTTTTTTGCATTTCTACAACTTTTTTAAATTGTTTGTACAAAATTTTTTTTTGTAAAATATGCATATGATATTTAAATTTTTTAGGAAATTTTTTTTCTATAGAAACTTCAAAATCTGATCTATATTTTTTTAAAAAGAAGTTAAAAGATTTTTTTTGTGAAAATCTAACAAATCTAAAAAATAAAGGAAAGAAAATTTTATTATTCAACACTTGCAAAGCTAATAAAAAAATAGATTTTTTCAAAATATCAAATTTTGATAATTTATAATAATTATTTTCTTCCGATATTATTTTTCTTTGATTATCAATCAAAACACCACCAGTGAGGGATGTTATATTTTTCATGATATTAAAACTTAAAAAACTGAAATCTCCATAAGATCCAGCATATTTATCATTTATTATTGCACCGAATGAAACTGCACAATCCTCAATTAAATAAATCTTTTTTGTTTTATTATTTGAATTATAATTTTTTATTTGATTTGAAATATTTAAAATATTCTTATTTACTCCATTAAGATGTGTAACTAACACGGCGGCTATATCATCAACATTTTTCTCATTTTCTAAATTAATATTTGTATCAAAACTATTTTTTTCATTATCAATAAAAATAGGCTCAAAACCTAAATACTTAATAACATTTATTACTTCAAATAAAGTTAACGAATTGACAAGTATTTTATTTTTTTTTGTATTTTTTTTAATGTGGGTTAGTATTTCATAAAAAGCAGTTCGACCATAATCATAAAAATAAAAATTACTTTCATTGTAGAAAAATTTCATTTGCTCTCTAAGTTTTGAGTCAAAATCTTGATTTTTAAAAAATATTAGAGATAAAATATTTTTAACGTTTTCAATTAGAGAAATATTAAAAAAAAATCTACTTTTCATTTTTTGATAAAGTTTTAGCTATCCTTCGTGCATTAGCCATTATTACTCCTAGTGGATATTTATTATCAACAAAATTAAATACAGATCCATCAATTAAATAAATGTTTTTATCTTTATAAAGTTGGCAGTTATTATTAACTGATAGACCTTTTTTTCTACCAATAGGTATGGTTCCAAAATAATGAAAATCTGAACCATATGATGGAAAATATGAATATTTAAATGGCCATATTAAATTTGTTTTTTTTAAAAAGTTAAAAATAATATTATTTGAATTTTTAACCTCTAATCTCTTGTCATTTTTTTTTGAATAAATCTGTGCTGTATTTTTTTTTTTATTTAATCTTATAAATAAATTACTAAACTTTGGGTTAAATAAAATACTAGAAAAAATTAAATTTTTTTGAATTAAATTAAGTAAAAATTTAAAAGGATATAAAAATTTTTTAAATTCTATAACAGCACTTATAATTAAGTCATTTCCTGGACGAAAATCTGCTGTAAATAAACTCTTATTTTTTTTTAATTTTAAATGAAAGTATGATGGTAAAAATTGCATCTTATTTTTCCATTTTTTTTTCGCCAAATATAAACAAAATAACCTAGGGTGGTGTTTAATTTTAATTTCTTTGTAAATGTTTAAATAATCAAGAATTAATTTAGTAGTAACGGCTGTACCACAACCCAAAATAAGTTTTTTTGTAAAAAAAATCTTATCGTTACTTCCATCAGTACATATTAACTTTAATCCTTTTTTATGTTTTTTAATACTTTTCAAAGCAAAATTATGAAATTTAATCTTTTTTTTAGAAATGGTTTTTAACAAATTTTTAGGTGTAAATTTTGCAGTTGTTTCATTAATTTTGTCTAGGTCATTTAAATTTTTATTTTTTCCCTTATATGCAAGAATAGGTTCACTTAATTCTAAATATTTATCTCTAGAATTGAATTTTTTGTAATAATAATTATTTTTAATATAATTATTTGAGATTTTATTTTTGTTGAATTCCAATTTGCCCATTAATTTTTTAGTTTTAAAAATATCAATAAAGCATTTTATTAAATCTTTTTTTGTTTTATGTTTTAAATATTTTATATCTTTTAAAATATCTTTATCAATTTGCATTCCCCAATAATTTGATAAGCCACCAAATTCCAATGAGCCAAAAAAGTTACAATTCTTATTAACAATAATATTATTATAATGAAAATAGTTATTTACTTGGTTAAAACTTCCCATCATCTGGGGCGGTAACAATTTTTTAAGATGATTAATCTTATCTTTTTTTCTGTAATTAAAGTCAGGCGAAATTATATCTATCTTTTTATTCTTTTCTAAATAACCATCAACAAAAGTTAAGGCCGAGAGACCGGAGCCAATAACTAATATTTCATAAATTTTTTCTTTTTTTTGCATTTTTGAGTTTTAGACAATTAACAAATTTTTAACTGTTAATAAATTTTTCTAAACTCTTAAATAAAGCATTAATATCTCCATCATTACTCTGTATTATAGATGCAAACTCTTCCTTTTGTGTTCTTGCTAAGCTTAAACCTTCAATTATTAAATCTCTTATTAAGGGTTTTTCAGGATTTTTTGTATAAACTCTCCATTGAATTTTCACCTCTGGTCTTTCACTCGTTGCAACCAATATACTAGATACAATTGTATAAGTATCACTCAATTTTTCTTGAGATTGAACATCTATTTTTGGATTTGAGTATTCCGCTAATCTACTTGAAAAACTTTTTAAGAAATATTTCTCAAATAATTCGCTATATTCTTTTTTTTGTTCATCGCTTAGATTTTTTCTAAATTTTCCTAATGTATAAAATCCAATACCTCTTATATCCACAGTATCAATGGCAACTTTTTTTAATTCTTCAATTTTGCTTTCCTTAGAAATGTTATCGCTTAAAATTTGGGAGGCTCTATTAACAGTTGATTGTACAAATATATTTGGCTCTAAAGAATGTGATTTAGTAAAAAAGCTAAAGACAAATATAAAAGTAATTAAATATTTTACTTTGTTAATTATCATTTAATTACTATTAATTTGATGTTATTTCTTCCCAATCGCTATCATCTTGGGTATCAACAACTTCATTGGAATTCATGATTTTTTTTCTTCGATCTTGTAAATATAAACTTCTTACAGATGCATAAAAGTCCATAGAATTTTTTTCTAAATTTTCGAATGAGTCTATGTTTTTTGCTCTAAAATTTATGCCATCTCCTCCTCTCGAATAATAATAGTCAGACTCCTCAAAATATTGAGTATCTTTTCTGACTGTAATATTATACCAAGGGTCTCCTCCCATCACACTTGTTAATGACCCAGTAAGATCTCTTACTGTCGATGGACCAAAGATAGGTAAAACTAAATAACACCCTTCACCAACACCCCAGGATCCTAATGTTTGACCATAGTCCTCTTTTTGGTAATCTTTAACAAATCCCATTTGTGAAGCCGCATCAAATATTCCTAAAATTCCAATCGTTGAATTAACAGCTAATCTTGCTGTGTTAATTCCAGCTGTTTTTATATCTCCTTGTAGAATATTATTTGGTATTGTAATTAAATTTGAAAGATTGCTGAGGAAATTACTAGTTCCTATTCTTATAGGTGATGGCAATTTTCTATATCCTTTAGCAACAGGTTCAAATATTGCATTATCTAGACCTTGATTAAACGCAAATGTTGCTCTATTTACCCTTTCAAAACAATCTTTAACCTCTGGATTTTTCTTTGATAGCGAGTTCTCCCCATCTGTGTCCGCAAAGGAAAAACTTACACTAAATAAACTTATTAAAAGAGATATAATTAATTTTCTCATAATACTAGGTTCTATATAACTTTTATATATAATGCAAAAGGATTAAAATGACTAAAAATGCTTGAAAATATAAGAAAATTTTACTCACCTAATTTTAATAAAATTAAAAGAAAGAGAAACAATATTAAATATATAATTGTTCATTACACTGGGATGAGGAAAGAGTCAGATGCGTTAAAGCATCTAACCAAAATACAATCTGAGGTTAGTAGTCATTATTTTATTAAAAATAACGGAAAATTATTACTGCTAGTGCCAGAATTATATATTGCTTGGCACGCAGGAAAGTCGAGCTGGAAAAATAAAAAGTTTTTAAATAAATCCTCTATAGGAATAGAGATATCTAATCCAGGTCATGATAATGGTTATAAAAAATTTAGCAAAAAACAGATACAAATTTTAATAAATCTTTTAAAGCACTTGATAAATAAGTACAAAATAAATCCAAAAAATATCCTTGGACATTCAGATATTGCGCCAGAAAGAAAAAAAGATCCAGGTGAGAAATTCCCATGGAAAAAACTTGCAAGAAAAAAAGTCTCTATTTGGCATAAAATAAACCCAAAGATTTTATTAAAATTGAGAAACCAAAAGTGTAGTAAAAAAGATTGTATTTCATTTGTTCATAACCTTAAAAAAATTGGATATTCAAAATGTACGCAAAAATATTTAGTAAAGGCATTTCAAATGAGATTTAGACCAGAATTAATTAATGGTAAAATTGACAAAGAATGCTTAGAAATCAGCAAAAGTATTGTTAAAGCATAGAAAAACTTGAAAAAAAAACAATTTATTGTAATCTAACTTTGCCAGACAAATGACTTGTCGCTTTAATATTTAATTAAAGAGGAAAGTCCGGACTCTGCAAAGACACGGTGCCAGATAATACCTGGCAGGGGCAACCCTAGGGATAGTGCCACAGAAAATAAACCGCCTTAACGAGGCAAGGGTGAAAAGGTGTGGTAAGAGCACACCGGCTATATTGGTAACAATTAGCGCATGGAAAACCCCACCGGGAGCAAGACCAAATAGAGATGACAATGTTTAACAACTAAAAGCAGTCTTTGGCTAGTCATCAGGGTTGGTTGCTTGAGCTTAAAAGTGATTTTAAGCCTAGATAAATGATAAGTTTAAAAGACAGAACCCGGCTTACAGTTTGTCTGGCAAATAACTTTCATTAAAAATATCCTATATAAATCAACATATGACTAAAAGAACACATATTACTATTTTTATTATTATATTGACGTATAGGTTGAAAACCCATATTATCCCATGTAATCCCAAATAAGGGATTATAAAGGATTATATGTTATATGTTTTTATCGACATACGAGAACAGAATAGACAAAAAAGGGAGGGTGTCAGTGCCAGCTCCGTTTAGATCATACTTATCAAATCTTGGTTACAATGGCGTTATATGTTATCCATCATTTAACAACCAATCTATTGAAGCTTGGCCACAAGATAGAATTGAAAAAATATCTAATTCAATTGACGCATTGAATCCTTTTGATGAGAAAAAAGATTTTTTTTCAACATCTATTTTATCAGAATCTATAAATTTACAGTTTGATAGCGAGGGTAGAATTTCATTAACATCAAAATTATTAAAACATGCTAAAATAAAAAATAGCATGTTATTTGTTGGTCAAGGAAAAACCTTCCAAATTTGGGAGCCAACAAACTTCGAAAAATTTAGGGTAACTGCCAAAAAAAAATCAAATGTTAATAGGTCTAGCCTTAAATGGGAAAAATAACTAAATAACTATGAGGGGATAAAAAAATGACAATTAATTTTAGAATGCCAGATATAAAAGAGCTAAAACCTAGAATTTTAGTTTTAGGAGTAGGTGGGGCAGGAGGAAATGCAATAAACGAAATGATAGAATCAGGAGTTGAAGGTGTTGAATTTGTCGCCGTGAATACAGATGCACAAGATCTTAAAGCAAGCAAAGCAAAACAAAAAGTACAACTAGGACTTAATTTAACAAAAGGACTCGGAGCTGGAGCAAAAGTTGAAATAGGTCAGGCAGCTGCTGACGAGTCTCTTAATGAAATTATGGATTTATTAAAAGGTGCAAATATGGTTTTTATTACTGCAGGAATGGGTGGTGGAACTGGAACTGGCGCAGCTCACGTTATTGCAAGGGCGTCTAAAGAATTAAATATTTTAACTGTTGGTGTGGTAACTCTTCCATTTTTATATGAGGCACCCTCAAGAATGAGGAGAGGACAGCAAGGCTTGGAGGAATTAAGAAAACACGTGGATACTATAATTGTAATTCCAAATCAAAATTTGTTTAAAGTTGCAAATGAAAAAACAACTTTGAAAGAATCGTTTAAACTTTCTAATGGAGTATTACGTCATGGTGTGCAAAGCGTGACTGATTTAATGGTTAAACAAGGATTGATTAATTTAGACTTTGCGGATGTTGAAACTGTAATGAGCCGTATGGGTAAAGCAATGATGGGAACAGGTGAAGCTGAAGGCGAAGGCAGAGCTGCGAAAGCAACTGAATTAGCTCTAAATAATCCGTTAATTGACGACTACTCTTTAAGAGGTGCAAGAGGTCTTTTAATCAATATTACTGGAGGTGAAGACTTAACATTATTTGAGACTGATGAGATAGTAAATAAAATTAGACAAGAGGTCGATCATGCTGCTGAAATTATAATTGGATCAGTAACTGATAATTCATTAGAGGGAAAAGTTAGAGTATCCCTTGTAGCAACTGCTTTGGATGGTCAACAACCAGAGTCTAAATCTGTAATAAATATGGTTCATAGAATTCAAAATAGAAATCCTGGTTATTCAGATTTTTCATCGATTAATAATCCACAGTCTTTTAATTTTTCTAACACTTCAACAATAACTAGTGGTGCAAATGCGCTAAAGGTTGAGAATGAAATATCAAAATCTGAGGAAAACAATATTGAAAATCATCAAAGTTTAAATGAAACTATTCAAATAAATGAAAATATTAATCAAGCTGATACTAACATAGATGAGGAAAGTCTTGTTTTAACTGATGAAGTAAATGATGAAGAAAAGGAGTCAAATGGATTAGAAAATTTTGGATTAAGTGAAGAAGAACCAAATTTATTTGACTCAGCTGAAAGCAATCATGTTAACCAGACAAATAATGATGAATTATCCCCTGACAATCAAGAAGAGGATGATTATGAAATTCCAGCATTTTTAAGAAGACAAAAGAACTAATGGTCTTCAAAAAAATAGATGAATGCCACCATTATATCGAATGATGAAAAACATTATCCGGTATTGCTAGATGAAATTCTAAGCATTATTTCCCCTCAAAATGGTGGCACATTTATCGATTGTACTTTTGGTCAAGGTGGTTATTCAAAAGCGATACTTAATTATCCTAAAACTAAAGTTTACGCATTAGATAGAGATAATAATACAAAAAAATACACCAATGATCTTTTAGAAAAAAATAAAGATCGTTTCTTTTTTTATAATTCTAAATTTAGTGATTTAGATAAAATAAATTTTAATAAAGAAAAAATCAAAACAATCATATTTGATTTAGGATTTTCATATAATCAAGTTAAAGATTTAAAAAGGGGCCTCTCATTTTTCAGTGATGGTCCCCTGGATATGAGAATGGGATTAAATACATTCTCAGCCTTAGAAGTTGTAAATAATTTAGATCAAAAGGATCTAGTATCAATATTTAAGACATTTGGCGAAGAAAGAGATAGTAAGAGGATTGTAAAAAATATTATAATAGAGAGAAAAAAAGAAATAATTGATACAAAAAAACTTGTAAAAATAATTAATTTTTCAAAAAAAAAAAATAATAAAAAAACCCATAATTCTACAAAAGTCTTTCAGGCGCTTAGAATATTTGTAAACAAAGAGATATCCGAATTAATAAAAGCTTTAATTAATTCTGTTAAAATTTTGGAAAAAAATGGGATTTTAATTTTAGTATCATTTCATTCATTAGAAGATAAAATTATAAAAACTTTTTTTAAATTACTTTCTGAGAATAAAAAAATTTCAAGATATATGCCTGATAATAAAGGCAAAACTAATATATTAAAGTTAGAAAAGAAAAAACCTATACTACCATCAACAAAAGAAATTAAAATTAATAACCCATCTAGATCAGCTAAACTTAGATATGCAATTAAAATTAATGAAGCTATAGACTTTGAAAAAGAGGTTTATGAGAAATTCAATCACTTAATTAATATTGAAAATTTATCAGACAAATTATGAGGAATTATTCTATTTCAATAATTATAATTTTTTTGATTTCATTTACTACATTTATAAAAAATTCGTCAAAAAATTTAGAGAATGAAATTTATAATAAAAAAGAGAGTATAGAATTACTAAGTAATAAATATGACTTAATTCTCTTAGAAAATAATTATTTAACCGCTCCTAAAAAATTATTTGGTTATGCTAAGGCTTTAAATTTAAATAATTATATTACAATTGATATTACTAATTTAAATAAAATCTATTTACATAACAGAACATTTAGTTTTGAAAGGTTTACTCTAAATGAATAAATCTGAGGAAAAATTAATTATAAATGAATATGAGAGTGAATTTGTATTTAAAAAAAATATTTCAAATCTTAATGTATCATTTAATAGATCAGCTTTTATTTTTTTCTTTTTTATTCTAATTTCTCTTTTTTTTTCAATTAAAATTTTTTACTATGGTTCTGTTTCATATAAAAGTAATGGATTTGAAATAGAAAAAAAAAAAAATTTTAGAGCGGATATACTCGACAGAGATGGTAGCTTTATTGCAAAAAGTGTTCAAACTATTAATGTAGGTATCAATCCAAATAAAGTAAAAGATAAAAAAAAACTTTTATTAAAATTAAAATTAATATTTCCAGAAAAAAATTTTAATTCTATTGAGACAAAACTTAAAAGTAATAAATTTTTTTACTTAGAAAAAAAAATTTCAGCTGAAGAATATGATAAAGTAAAATTATTAGGTGAGAAAGCTATAGAATACGAACCAAAAATAACAAGGATTTATCCATATTCAAATCTTTTTAGCCATTTAGTGGGGCAAATAGACGAGGACAGTGTTGGAATTTCTGGCTTAGAAAAATCTTTCAACGAAAAGCTCATGAGTGAAAAGGATCCTTTATTACTCACAGTGGATACAAATATACAATACTTAATTCGAGAAGAATTGCTGAAAGCAAATAAAATATTTAATACTGAAGGCAGCGCATCAATTTTAATGAATATTAATAATGGAGAAATTATATCTCTTGTCTCAACTCCAGATTTTGACTTAAACAAAAGAGAAAGTCTAAAAGATAAAAAATTTATTAATAGAGTAACTAAAGGTGTTTATGAATTTGGTTCAGTATTTAAAACTTTTACATTAGCAAATGGCTTAAGCAATGGAGATATAAATGTTGATACAGAGTTTAAAAATTTACCCAAAACTATTTATTGTGCTGGTAGATCTATTAGAGAATACGACGAAAATATTCCAGATACACTGACTGCAGAGGAAATATTAATTAGATCTGGGAATATTGGCTCTGTAAGAATAGCCCAAAAAATTGGAATTGAGGAATTCTCAAATTTTTTAAAAAAAATTGGTGTTTTAAATAAAACTCAATTTGAATTAGAGGAGGTCGGAACTCCACTCCCAATTAGATGGGGAAAATGTAAATTAGCTACAGCATCATTTGGACATGGCATAACCACCACAATTTTACAATTAGCAAAAGCTTATTCCATAATAACTAATGGAGGTTATGAAATTAAACCCACTTTAATAAAAAATCAAAATCAAAATCTTCGCAGAAAAAGGATAATTAAAGAGGATGTGTCAAAAAAAATAAATTCTATTTTAAGAAAAATCGTCAAATCAAAGATTGGCACGGCGAACTTAGCAAATATTCCTGGCTATGAAGTTGGAGGTAAAACAGGAACTGCCCAAAAGTCGATAGGTGGAGTTTATTCAAAGGAAAAAATAAATACTTTTGTAAGTATATTTCCAATATCTAAGCCGGAATTTGTTATAATAGTTATGCTTGATGAACCTAAAATAAATAAAAATTATATTTATGAATATAAAGATGGATCAGGTTTTAAATTAAAAGGTACACCAAGAAATACTGCTGGTTGGACATCAGTTGAAATAACAGGCAAAATTTTAGAAAAAATAGGGCCAATTTTAGCCACAAAGTACATGGATTTTAAATAATAATATGTTTATTGGCAATTTATTTAAAAGTAACGACAAGAAAATTAGAAATCATTTTTTTTCAGGTTTAGCCTTTGATAGCAAATTATGTAAAAAAAATTTTATTTTTTTTGCAATTAAAGGAAATCATAATGATGGACATAATTATATAAATAAAGCTATTAAAAATGGCGCAACAACTATTATCCATCAAAAAACGTTTGAAGGCTTTAAAGAAAATATATTATTTTTAAGACATAAGAACATAAGAAAAGCTTTAGCAGAATGTTCTTATAATTTTTTTAAAAAAAAACCTAAGAATATAATTGCTGTTACAGGAACTAACGGCAAATCCTCCGTATCAGATTTTTATTATCAAATATTAAAATTAAATAAAATTAATGTAGCTTCAATCGGTACTTTAGGTATTAAATTTAAAAATAAAATTATTTCCACAAACAATACAACTTTAGACTCTATAAATCTTGCTAAATATTTAAATTTACTTAAAAATAATAAGATTGATAATGTAATTCTAGAAGCATCTAGCCATGGATTAAAACAAAATAGGCTTGATGGAATAAATTTTTCAACAGGCATATTTACAAATTTTTCTCATGATCATTTGGATTATCATAAAAATCTGAAAGATTATTTAAGTTCTAAATTATATTTGTTTAAATCTCTTCTTAAAAAAAAATCCAATGTAATAACTGATAAATCAATTAAAGAATTCTATAAAATAAAAAAAATTTCAAAAGATAAAAATTTAGTATTAAAAACTATTTTAAACGAAGATAGCAGTATTTATCTCTTAGAGCATAGCTATTTAGGCGAAAAACAGATCATTAAAGTTAAATATAAAAATAAAATTTATAATTTTACCGTAGATTTAATTGGAAAAACACAGGTAAAAAATATTCTTATGTCAATTTTAGCTGCTGAAAGTTCAAAAATTAATTTTGGAAAAATTATGAATAAAATAGGTAAATTAAAACCAATAGATGGCAGATTTGAAAAGATAGGGAAATTAAAAAATAATTCTTTTGTTATTTTAGATTATGCTCATACTCCTGATGCTCTTCAAACTTGTTTAAGTGATTTAAGAGATCAATTTAGCGAAAAAAAAATTAATATTGTATTTGGTTGTGGTGGTGATCGAGATAAATTTAAAAGGTCGAAGATGGGCAAGATAGCTAACTCTTTTTGTTCTAAAGTTTATGTTACTGATGATAACCCAAGAAATGAGGATCCAGGCCAAATAAGAAAAAACATAAAAAGATATATATCTCCATCTAAAGTAATAGAAATAGGAGACAGAAAGTTTGCAATTTTAAGAGCTATTGAAAATCTTAAATCAAATGAAATATTGGTAGTAGCGGGCAAAGGACATGAACTTATACAAGATTATGGATATAAAAAAAAATTTTTTTCCGATAGAGATATTATTAAGAAATCCATAACAAACAAAAATAAAAACCTTTCAAATAATTTGAAATCGAACATTTTAAGTGATTATTTTAATAAAAGTTTCTCAAAAAATCTTCTAATAAATTCAGCTTCTATAAACTCAAAAACTATAAAAAAAAATGAAATTTTTTTTGCAATAAAAGGTAAAAAAAATGATGGAAATTTATTTGTTAAAAATAGTTTAAATAAAGGTGCTTCAATGGCAATTGTAAATCAATATCAAATGGCTACAAATCAAAAAAAACAAATTAAAGTTCAGAATAGTTTAAAATGTTTAACTAATTTATCAAAATTAATAAGAGACAATTTCCAAGGAAAAATAGTAGCGATCACAGGAAGTTGTGGCAAAACATCGTTAAAAAAAATAACTGGTGAGGCACTCAGCAAATTCAGCCATATATCCTTTTCACCAAAATCTTATAATAATAAGTATGGAGTTCCGTTAAGCCTTTTCAATCTTAATTTAAATAGTAACTATGGTGTGTTTGAAGTAGGAATGGATAAAAAAGGAGAAATTGATTATTTGAGTAAAATTTTAAAACCAAATATCGGAGTAATTACAAATATATCTTACGCACATGCAAAAAATTTTAAAAACATTAATCAAATTGCAGAAGCAAAAGGAGAAATAATTCAAAATATAAAAAAAAATGGAACAATAATTTTAAATAAAGATGATAGCTTTTTTAATTTGCATAAAGAAAAAGCTCAAAAAAGAGGTCTTAAAATAATCTCATTTGGTTTTAATAAAAAAGCTGACATAGGTTTAATGAAGACTAAAAAAAAAAATAAATATTTTAAAATATCAGTAAGAATTTTTAATCATAAAAAGTATTTTTATATCAAAAATAAAAACCAAAATAATATTTATAATATTCTAGCATCAATAGGAATAATTTGTTCATTGGGAAATAAAGAAAAATTATCAATCAATTTATTTTCAAAACTTGAGACACCTGAGGGAAGAGGTGATATTTCAAAAATAAAACTTAATCAAAAAAAATTTTATTTAATTGATGAAAGTTATAATTCAAATCCACTCTCCATGGAGTCAGCAATTAATAATTACAATTTGATAAAATTAAAAAAAAATAAAAAACATTTTTTAATGGGAGATATGCTTGAGCTTGGAAAATTATCAAAAAAACTGCATGTTAGTTTAGCAAAAAATATAAACTCATCATCAATAGATAAACTCCATGTTTTTGGCAGATTCGCAAAAGAAACTTTAAAAAATATTAAAAATACTAAAAAAGGTAAATATTTAACGAGAGTAAATCAAATTAATGATTTGATTATTAAACAATTAAATAATAATGACTATTTAATGGTCAAAGGTTCTAACTCTACTGGTTTAAATCAATTTCTGATAAAATTAAAGGATAATAAAACAAATGCTTTATAGTCTAATATTAAATTTTATTGATACCTATTCATTTTTAAATGTTTTTAAATATCTAACAGTAAGAACAGGTCTAGCAGTTTTCACGTCTTTACTAGTTGTATTTTTAATAGGTAATCCTTTTATAAATTTTTTTTCAGCTAGACAAATTTTAGATCCAATAAGAGAAGACGGACCCGACGATCATATTGTCAAAAAAATTGGCACACCAACAATGGGTGGAGTTTTGATATTAATTGGGTTATTTTTTGGAATTTTATTGTGGGGTGATTTAAAAAATTTATATGTATGGTTTTTGATTTATATTGTAGCAAGCTACGGTCTTTTAGGAGCCTATGATGATTACAAGAAAATTAAATACAAAAATTCGTCTGGTATATCTTTTAAGTTTAAAATTTTATCACAAATATTTGCTGCAACCGTGGGAATCATCGTACTGAGTATTTTTACAGATAATGCTGACTTTAAAAATCTTTATTTCCCGTTTTTTAAAAATCTAATAATTGACCTGGGGTGGTTTTTTATACCTTTTTCAGTTTTTGTAATTGTTGGATCATCAAATGCTGTTAATTTAACTGATGGTCTTGATGGCTTAGCAACAGTACCAGTCATATTAGTTGCTGCATGTTTTGCTTTTATAAGTTATGTAACCGGCAATATAGTCTTTTCGGAGTACTTACAAATACCCTATATAAGTGGTTTAGGGGAAGTCGCAGTATTTTTAGGAGCGATAATAGGATCATGTCTAGGTTTTTTATGGTTTAACGCTCCACCGGCAAAAATTTTTATGGGCGATACAGGATCACTTGCCTTAGGCGGTTCTCTAGGGGCTGTAGGAATAATTACAAAACATGAGATAGTATTAGCAATAACTGGTGGCCTTTTTGTGCTAGAAGCAATATCTGTAATTGTTCAGGTAATTTCCTTTAAACTAACTGGGAAAAGAATTTTTAAAATGGCGCCTATACATCACCATTATGAAAAAAAGGGTTGGCCGGAATCGACAGTGGTTATTAGATTTTGGATAGTAGCAATCATTCTCGCAATGATTGGACTGGCAACACTGAAGTTTAGATAATGCATGAACTAAATAAAATTTTTTTTAAAAAAAAAATACTAATTTATGGCTTGGGTTTAACAGGAACATCAAGTTTTGATTTTTTAAAAAAAACAAACCAAGTTAGTGTATTCGATGATAATAATAAGAATATTAATTTTAACAAATTTAAAAAATATCTATTAAAAAAAAAATTAATTATAAAAACTAATTTTGATTATATTCTGATCAGTCCAGGCATTAATTCAAAAAAGTGTATTCTTAAAAAATATTTAAAAAAAAATAAACATAAGATCTGTACTGACTTGGATGTTTTTTATTCTCATAACTTTAAAAATACAATGATAACCGTTACAGGCACAAATGGAAAATCTACTACTGTAAAATTAATAAGTGATATTTTAAAAAATTCAGGGAAGGATGCAAGATCAGTTGGTAATATTGGAAAGTCAATTTTAAAAGAAAAAAAAGTTAAAAAAAATACTATTTTTGTAATTGAAGCATCATCATATCAAATTGAATATAGCAAATTTTTTAAATCAAAATATTCAATTTTATTAAATATAAATCCTGACCACATCGAAAGACATGGAAATTTTAAAAATTATTTGAATGCAAAGTTAAAATTATTTTATAATCAATCAAAAAATGATTATGCGTTATACAATATAAAAAATTATTATATTAAAAATATTATTCAAAAAAAAAGGCTTAAAAGCAAGGTTATTAATGTAGATCAAAAAATAAATAAAAAATATATTCAATATATAAAAAATAATTATCTAAAAAATAAAAATAACTTAGAAAATTTATCTTTTGTTTTTAAAGTTTGTGAAAAATTAAGAATAAGAAAACAAAAAATAATTGAAGGTATAAATAAATTTCAGGGACTTAAATACAGACATCAGTTGATATATCATACCAAAAAACTTTCGATAATAAATGACTCTAAATCAACAAGTTTTTCATCTTCTATACAAATCATTAATTCATATAATAATATTTTTTGGTTAGTCGGAGGTCAGCCTAAGACAAGCGATAAATTTTTTTATAAAAAAGGCAAAAACAAATTTATAAAAGCTTATATATTCGGAAAAAATAAAAGTTTTTTTAAAAAACAACTTAAAAATAAAATTGAATTTCAAGAGTTTCCAACTATTAAAAAGGCATTTTTTAAGGCAATAAAAGATATAAAAAATTCAAAGTTAATTTCAACAAAAACTATCTTATTTAGTCCTTCATCAGCATCATTCGATGAATTCAAAAACTTTGAGGATAGAGGAGCTCATTTTAATTTTTTAGTGGAGTCTTTTAAAAACAATATATGAGTCAATTAAATATTTATCAAAAAATTTATTTTAATTGGTGGAGAAATATTGATAAAACAATTTTTTTTATAATTATATCCCTTTTTCTCCTCGGTCTCTTTTTTTCATTAGTCTCCACCTCGCTCGTCGCATCTGATAGACTAAATACTAATAGTTATCAGTTTTTTTTAAAACATTTTATTTTTATAACAATGGGAATATGTATAGTTTTATTTATTTCATTTCTAAGTACAAAAAATTTATTTATATTTTCGAATATTCTTTTTGTAATTTGTTTCATTGCATTATTACTAGTTCCATTCGTTGGAGTTGAGGTAAAGGGATCAAAGAGATGGATTGATTTATTTTTTTTACCGAGATTTCAACCAATTGAACTCCTTAAACCTTTTGTTGTAGTAACTATTGCATCAATTTTAAGCTTTGAGGGCAAGGTAAGTTTATATGTTAAATATTTTTTAAGTTTTTTAGTATTATTACCAATAATTATATTGCTCATTTCTCAACCAGACCTTGGCCAAACAATTTTAATATTTTTAACATGGCTAGCACTCATTTTTGTTTCAGGTGTTAATCTAATTTTATTTTTCACATTTTTTACTTTTAGCTCTGCTATTTTTCTTTATATAATCTTTTATATTCCCAAGTTCGAATATATTTTAATTAGAATTACATCTTTTCTACATTCAGGTTCAGGCAATAATTATCAATCCGAAAGAGCCTCGGAAGCTATTATTAATGGAGGTTTTTTTGGCAAAGGTATTGGCGAAGGAGTTTTAAAAAATAAAGTTCCAGAAGCTCATACTGATTATATAGTTTCTGTAATATCTGAGGAATTTGGAGTAATAATGATTTTTTTATTAATATTAATTTTTTTATATCTAATTTTTAAGATTTTTAAAAATATTTCTCTTTTGAACAATAATAAAATAAAATTAATTTTATTAGGCTTGGCATTTATAATTTTTTTACAATTTTTAATACATGTTGGTGTTAATATAAGAATGTTTCCGACAACTGGAATGACACTTCCATTTCTGAGTTATGGTGGATCATCTATTATAGGCACTTCAATACTTTCAGGCATCGTAATTAATTTAACCAAAAAAGATATAATCTCATGAAAAGTAAGATTTTAATTTCTACTGGTGGATCTGGAGGACACGTCGTTCCTGCCTTAACTTTTTATGAACACTTGAAAGATCATTTCGAGGTATTCTTATCGAGCGATTTAAGAGGAGCAAAGTTTATAAATAATAATGTTGAAAATCTTACTATTTTAAATGTATTGCCATTAACTAAGAATATTTTTTTGTTACCATGGACATTATCTATTTTTTTAATTTCAGTTATTAAATCAGTAGTATTCTTAAAAAAAAATAAAATTGAAATTGTAATTTCAACAGGCGGATATATGTCGCTACCAATTTGTATTGGTGCAAAAATTATTAATTGTAAAATTATCTTATTTGAGCCAAATATGGTTTTAGGTAGGGCAAATTTATTATTTTTAAAAAAATGTTCTTTTATATTTTGTTATTCAAAGGAAATAATTAACTTTCCAGAAAAGCTAAAAATGAAGATAAAAGTAATACCGCCAATTTTAAGGAAAACAATATATTCTAAAAAACATGCATATAATAAAAAATTTAGAGGACTAATTAAAATTTTAATTATTGGGGGTAGTCAGGGGGCAGATTTTTTTCAAAATAATTTAAAGGACTCAATTTTTAGTTTATCAAAAAAATTTAGATTAGAAATAATACATCAAACCAATAAAAAAAATAATAAAAATTTAGAAGAATTTTATCAAAAGAATAAAATTAAATATGAATTATTTAATTTTAAAGATGATCTAATGAATTACATGCTTGATGTAAATTTTTGTATTACTCGAGCAGGAGCATCTAGTTTAGCAGAATTGGTTCATGTAAATTTACCTTTTATCGCTATCCCTTTTCCTTTCGCAAAAGATAATCACCAGTATTATAATGCTTTGTTTTATAAAAATTTAGATTGTTGCTGGATATTAGAACAAAATAATAATATTACAGAAGATCTTAATAATCTAATTTCTAATTTTATTTCTAATGAGGATGATATTTATAGAAAAGTTAAAGCAATGGAAAAAATAAGTTTTGAAAACTCATGGAATAATATAAACCGTAGGTTAATAAGTATAATTAATGAAAATTGACTTAGCAAAATCTGAAATAATCCATTTTGTCGGCATCGGTGGAATTGGTATGAGTGGGTTAGCTCTAATAATGCATGGAATGGGATTTAAAGTCCAGGGGTCTGATATTTCATTTAATAAGAATATTGAAAGATTAAAAAAAAAAAATATTAACATTTATTTAGGCCATAAGAAAAAAAATATTAGTAAAGCAACAGTTTTGGTGATTTCATCAGCAATAAAAAAAAATAATCCAGAATATTTAGCAAGTAAAAATAAAAATTTACCGATTTATAAAAGAGGCGAAATGCTTGGACATATAGCATCTTTAACAAAAAATATTACTGTAGTTGGATCTCATGGCAAAACAACAACAACATCGTTAATTGCATCAATATTTTCAAAAACAAAAATTGATCCGACTATCATTAACGGGGGAGTTTTGAACTCACTTAATAACTCAGCAAGATTAGGGAGTAGTGATTGGAGTGTATTAGAGTTAGATGAGTCTGACGGTAGCTTTCTTGAAGTTATGCCAACTTACTCAATAATAACAAATATAGATAGAGAACACATGGATTATTATAAAACAATTGATAATTTGAAAGAATTATTTAAAAAGTTCCTAGAAAAAGTCCCATCTTTTGGAAAATCTTTTGTTTGTATTGATGATTTAACAAATAAAGAAATAATTAAAAAACTAAAAAACAAAAACTTTTATACATATGGTTCTGACATAAAATCAAATTTCCAAATTATAAATGTAGTTCAAAAAAAAAATTACTCTAAGTTTAATTTGAAAATTGTTGTACCAGGAAAGAAAAAATATTTTATAAAAAATATCATAATACCAATACTGGGTATGCATAACATAAGAAATGCGACTGCAGCTATTGCAGTCGCTGTCACTATAGGCGTTTCCTCAAAATTAGCAAAACAAGCTTTGTTTAATTTTAAAGGAGTACAAAGAAGATTTAATAAAATTTTCACTTTTAAAGGATCGGAATTTTATGATGACTATGCACATCATCCTACAGAAATTAGAGAAGTCTTAAATGGTGTCAAAGCAGCATATAATAATAAAAAAATTATTTGCATTTTTCAACCACATAGAATTTCTAGGTTGCGAGACCTAAAAAAAGAATTTTCTTTAGCGTTTAAAAAAGCTGATCAGGTAATTTTATGCCCTATTTTTGCTGCAGGTGAAAAAATTAAATTAGGGTTTAATTACTACGATTTTGCAAACGATATAGCTAAAAATTCTAAAGTGGAATTATTCCTTGTTAAGGATAAAGAAAATCTTGCAAACTTTATTAAACAAAACATTCAGGGAAAAAAAATTGTTATTGGAATGGGTGCTGGATCAATATCTAATTGGATAAGAGATTTACCAAATCTTATATAATGGAAACAAATAAACTAGAGAGCTTTTCAAAAGAAATTAATAGTAAATTTGAATTAAACTATAATATTAAAAATTTAAATTGGTTTAATATAGGAGGAAATGTAAAAGCATTTTTTAAACCTGATTCATTAAGTGATTTATCATTTTTCCTTAAAAAATTTGGCAATACAGAAAAAATATTTATTTTAGGCGCAGGTTCAAATATACTTTTTAATGACAAATATTTTGATGGCGTGGTAATTAAATTAGGTAAGAATTTTAATAAAATTTCTTTACTAAAAAATAATATGATTGTAGCTGGAAGTGCAGTTTTAGATAGCAAATTGTCAAATTTTGCTATGGAAAATAGTATAGGTGGATTTGAATTTTTATCCTGTATACCAGGTACAATTGGAGGTGGATTAAAAATTAATTCGGGATGTTTTGGTAAAGAATTTAAGGATATTTTATTATCCGTGCAAGTAATAGATAAAAATGGAATGATTCAGACAATACCAGCCTCTAAAATTAAGTTTGGATATCGCAAAAGCCCATTTGATAAAAATTTAATTTTTCTAAGCGCATCTTTTCAAGGTGAAAAAAAAAGTAAGGATGAGGTTGAAAAATTGATCAAAGAATTAAAAGAAGAAAAAAGTAAAAGACAACCTAGTAGAATTAAAACTGGTGGAAGTACATTTAAAAACCCAATAAATGAAAGCAATATTAGAGTTTGGGAATTGATTAAAAAATCAATACCAATATCTAAAAGTTTTGGTGATGCAAAAATTTCTGAAAAACATTGTAATTTCTTCGTAAATACAAAGAATGCTAAGTTTGAAGATATGATAAAACTAATTAAGTATGTAAGAGAAGGTGTAGAGAAAAAGACTGGTATAAAATTGGAAACAGAGATTGAGATAATTGAATAAATGAAAAGAATTTTGATTTTGGGAGGAGGAATATCAAAAGAAAGAGAAATAAGTCTAGATACTGCAAAACAAGTAAATAAAACTCTAAAAAAAAAATTTAAAACTATTATTTGTGAACCAAATCATCAACTGAACAAAAATATTAAAAGATTTAAACCTAATATAATATTTAATGCTTTACACGGTCGATTTGGGGAGGATGGTTATATTCAATCTGTTTTAGAAAAATTGAAAATTAAATACACTCATTCAGGTGTTATTTCTTCATTCTTAGCCATGAATAAAATTCTATCAAAGGAAATTTTTATCAAAAATAATATACCGACCCCAAAATATTTAAAATTCATTTTTTCAAAAAAAAATATGATTAAGAAAAAAATTGTCAAAAAAATTAATGATAAACTTAAATTTCCGGTAATAATTAAACCAATTAACGAAGGATCAAGTGTTGACGTTTTTATTTGTACAAAAAAAAATATATTATCTAATTTAAAAAAGCTTGAAAAATATAATGAAATTATTATTGAAAAATATATTGGGGGGAGAGAAATTCAGGTTGCTATATTAGGTAAAAAAAAATTAGGTGCAATTGAGCTAAGGCCGAAAAGAAAATTTTATGATTATAAAGCAAAATATAGCTCAAGTGCAAAAACAGAGCACATCATCCCAGTAAATTTAGAAAAAAAATATTTGGATAAAGTTTTAAATTTAGGTTTAAAAGCTCACAAACTCTTAGGATGTAGAGGTGTAACAAGATCTGATTTTAAATTTTATAAAAATAAATTTTATTTATTAGAGGTAAATACGCAGCCTGGTATGACAAAACTCTCACTCGTTCCTGAAATAGCTTTATATAGAAAGATGTCGTTTTTAAATTTATTAGAATGGATTGTTAATGATGCATCTCTTAACAGATAAGAAAAAAAAAATAATATTTTATTTATTTATATTTATTTTTTTATCGACAATATTTAATTTTAAAATAGTTAAGTCTATTAAGGATTTATTTAAAATTAAGAATATTGAAATAAACAATGAGTTTTATTTTGAAGAGTTTGATAATTTATTTGAAAAAAATATTTTTAATTTAAAAAAAGATGATATTTTGAATACAATATTTAAGTTTCCAATATTAGAAAGTTTTAAAGTTAACAAAATTTATCCAAATAAAATCAACATTATTTTAAAAGAAACAAAACCAATTGCAAAGACCTATATTAATAATGATCTTTTTTATATTGGAGAAAATAAAAATTTTTTTAAAGGTAAGAAAAATATAGAAAAAATTTTATTAGTGACAGGAATTACAGATAAAAAAACAATAATCTTATTTTTAGAAGATATTAAAAAGTCAAATATTAATTATAATTCTATAGAAAAAATAATTTATTTTCCATCAAAAAGATGGGATATAGTATTAAAGGATAAAACAATTTTAAAGTTGCCAAGTGTTAATACTCATGAAAAAATTAAAATTGCAAAAGTATTGCTTGATAAAAAAGAAATTAGAGGCAAAGTAATTGATCTAAGAATTAACAACAAAGTTATTCTCACAAATGAATAACGTAATTTTTTTAAATTTATCACAAAATAAAATCTCAATTATTATTTACGATAGAGATAATCAAAAACAAGTTTTCAATCAAGATTTTGAGGCGGAAGGTTTATTATCAAATAATCTTATTTTACAAAATAAATTAAATAATATTTTAAAAGAGCAAGTTTTACATATAGAAAATAAGATGAATATATCTATTAGCACTATTCATTTAATGATTGATGACCCAAAAATTTTTACTATCAAAATTTCAACAAAAAAAAACTATGAGAAAAATCAAATAAAAAAAAAAGAAATTGAATATTTAATTCAAGATTTAAAACAACAGATAAGCTTTAGTAGCAAAGATCTTAAAATTTTACATATTGTAGCAGAAAATTTTGTTTTAGATGGCATACAGACAGAAACTATTCCTATTAACGATTATTGTAATGATTTAGTAATTGAGGTTAAATTTATATGTATAAAAAAACATTTTGTTGAATTGGTTCAGGATATTTTTAAAAAATATCAAATAGATTTAGAATTAGTAATTAGTACAGAATATGCCCTGTCTCAAACTCCAATTACTAGCAAAGGTTTATTAGAGGCTGGTTTATGTATTATTAATCGTTCAAATCATAAGGAAGTTTTTATTTTGCCAAAAAAAACGACCAAGTTGGGTTTTTTTGAGAGAATTTTCCATATATTTTCATAGCGGTATTTTATTGTAATATTTGTTGTATTTAAGACACGTCATGAAGGATTTATAAGATGCCGATGTCAATTTTAAACCAAAAGACTCTAGCTAAACCAATTGAATTTGAGGGGGTCACACTTCATAAAGGGAAACACGCAAAAATGCGAGTCCTTCCATCAATACCAAATTCTGGGATAGTGTTTAAAAGAACTGATTTAAAAAAAAACAATACTATTAACGCAACTTTTCAAAATGTATCTGATGCAAATTTATGTACTACAATTACAAATGAATATGGGGTTAGCGTATCAACAATTGAACACTTAATGGCTGCTCTATATGGCATGAATGTTGATAATGCAACTATCGAAATAGACCAAGACGAGTTACCAATTAAGGATGGATCTTCAAAATGTTTTGTAGAGGAAATTAAAAAAACTGGCCTAAAAATAAGCGATACACCAATTAAAATTATTAAAATTCAAAACAAAATAAATTATCAAGATGGAAAAAAAACTATTTCAATTGAACCATCGAAAACTACTCTTGAAATTGATTTTGAAATAAAATTCAATAATTCAAGAATTGGTACACAGAGAAATAAAATTAATGTTTTTGAGACAGATCTTGAAGATATATATAATTCAAGAACATTTTGTCTATTTGAAGATGTTGAAAAACTTAAAGAAATGAATTTTGCAAAAGGTGGATCACTTGAAAATGCAGTTGTTGTTAAAGGTAATGAAGTTTTAAATAAAAGTGGCTTGAGAAATGATAAAGAATTTGTAAATCATAAAATATTGGATTGCATGGGAGACCTATATTTATCGGGTTATAAAATAATAGGAAAAATTACTTGCTCTCAAGGTGGGCATAAACTTACAAATGAAATGCTTAGAAAAGTATTTAGTAAAAATGAAAATTTTTCTATATTCGAATTAAAAGAAAAAAATATACCTCATTCGTTTATCAATAAAACTGCGCTTAAATCAATCGCTTAAAACCATTTCGAATTTTAAGCATTATCTGTTAGAAATTAAAATAATGAATAATCTCATAAAATTATTGGTAGTGTCTATTTTTTTATACTCATGTTCATCAAATGAGGAGAAAGTATCAGTTATTGGAGATGGGGAATTAGAAGTACAAATGATTGAAGCTTACAAAGAAGGAATGAAAGAATTAGAGAAAGGCGATGTAATTTATGCAGCAAGAAAATTTAATGAGGCAGAACTTCTTTATCCACAATCTGCATGGGCGTCTAAATCTATATTAATGTCAGCATATGCATATTACTCTCAAAATTATTATGAAAGATCTATATCTGAACTAGAAAGATTTATATCTAAATATCCTAATCATAAAAATTCCGATTATGCTTATTTTTTATTAGCCATGAATTATTATGAAAATATTGTAGATGAAAAAAAAGATTTAGAACCATTATTATTATCAAAACAAAAATTTGAATATATCGTTAAAAATTATCCAAATACAGATTTTGCACAAGATGCAACATATAAAATTGGACTAATTCAAGATGTTTTAGCATCTAAAGAAATTTATATTGGAAAGTATTATTTAAAAAGAAAAAAATGGGTTGCTGCTATTAATCGATTTAAAACCGTAATATCTGATTATGAAACTACTGTCTATGTAGAGGAAGCACTTCATAGATTGGTAGAAACTTATTATAAAATAGGGCTTGTTGAAGAGGCCGAAAAATATGCCAATGTCCTTGGATACAATTATCAGTCCAGTGAATGGTACGAACAAAGTTATAAAATTTTTAATAAAGAATATAAAACTGCTGAAAATTTGAAGAGGGATAAAAAGTCCGCTTTTCAGAAGTTTAAAAATATCTTTAAATGATTAAAAAAGACAAAGAAAAAATTAAAAAAGAATATCTCATTAAAATTGGTAGAATTAAAAAATATAATAAAGCTTATTATATTGATAGTAATCCAATTGTTGACGATGCAGAATATGATAATTTAAAAAATAATTTAATTAAACTAGAAAAAAAGTATAATTTTTTAAAAAACGATAACTCACCATCTTCTTCAGTAGGATTTAAACCTTCTAAATCTTTTAAAAAAGCAAACCATAAAGTTCCCATGTTATCTCTAAATAATGCGTTTGATAAAGATGACTTAAAAAATTTTGAAAAAAAGATTCTTAATTTTTTAAGCTTAAGTAAAGGATATGAGTTAGAGTATAGTGCGGAACCAAAAATTGATGGAATATCTGCATCATTATATTATAAAGATGGAAGTTTTATACAAGGACTTTCAAGAGGCGATGGGCTTACTGGTGAGGATATTACTGAAAATCTAAAAACTTTAAAAGATATTCCAAAAAATTTGAAAGGTAATGATTTCCCCTCAGAAATTGATATAAGGGGAGAGGTTTTTATTAGAAACTCAGATTTTGAAAATTTAAAAAGTAAATTTGCAAACCCTAGAAATGCTGCATCAGGCTCACTAAGACAAAAAAATCCAGAAGTTACAAGTAAGATACCCCTAAAATTTATTGCTTATACATATGGATATGTAAACGATTCAAAATTTTTAAATCAAAATATTTTTTTAAAAAAACTAGTCTCGTGGGGTTTTAATACAAATAAATTTAACCGGGTTATTTCAGGTATAGATAATTTAATTGAAAACCACAAAAAAATTGAGCAACAAAGAAAGGAATTAGATTATGATATTGATGGAATAGTTTATAAAGTAAATAATTTTGATTTACAAAAAAGACTAGGATTTGCAGGGAATGCTCCAAGATGGGCCATTGCACACAAATTTTCATCTAATAAATCTATCTCAGAAATTCTTAAGATAGAAATCCAAGTTGGACGAACTGGAGCTATGACTCCAGTAGCAAAAATTAAACCTGTAAATATTGGTGGGGTATTAGTCTCTAATGCAACACTTCACAATGAGGATGAAATTTTAAGAAAGGATATTAGGGTAGGAGATATAGTTACAGTTGAAAGAGCTGGGGATGTAATTCCTCATGTTATACAAGTAGATAAGGATAAAAGAAAAAAAAACTCAAAAAAATTTTTATTTCCAAAAAAATGTCCATCGTGCGGCTCACAAACAGTAAAAGAATTCAATAAAATTACAAAAAAATTTGATGCAGTTAGAAGATGTAGTAATGATGGATTTGAATGTGAGAAGATTGCCATTGAAAAAATTAAACATTTTGTATCTAAAGATGCATTAAATATAGAGGGATTAGGAAAAAAAATAGTTGAAAATTTTTGGGAAATTAATTTGTTAAGATTTCCTCAAGATATATTCAATTTAGATTATAAAAAAATCTCTAATCTTGAAGGATGGGGAAATAAATCTGTGGTGAACCTAAAAAACTCTATTGATATTAAAAAAAAAATAAATCTATCCAAGTTTATTTATTCAATTGGGATACGTCATATAGGTCAAGAAAATGCAAAATTATTATCAAAATATTTAAAGACACCAAATAATTTTTTTAATCTTGCAAAAGATAATTTATTTGAGGAATTAATATCAATTGATGGAATAGGTGATACTCAAATAAACTCTCTAAAAAAATTTTTTTTAAATAAAAAAAATCAAATTGTTCTTTCAGAATTAAAGAAAAATATGCAAATTATCGAGGAGAAAAATAACTTTGAGAGTGGAATTTTTAAAAATCAAACTTTAATGTTTACAGGAAAATTGACAGGTATTAGCAGGGCTGAAGCCAAATCACTTGTGGAAAAAAATTCAGGAAAAATTGTTAGTAATGTTAGTAATAAGCTTGATTTCCTTGTTGTGGGGGAAAAACCTACTATGCGGAAAGTAAATGAAGCAAAAAATCTCAATATAAAAGTTTTGAGTCCAGACAAGTTTATTGAAATGATATCTGTTAAAGATTCTTAATTAACCATTTTTTCTCTTTTTTACTCAGATATTTTGAAATTAAAGAATAAACTTTTAAATGGTAATCAAAAAGATAATCTTTTTCTTTTTTTGTCAGCATTTTATATTCTATTAAATCTTTATCGATTGGAGCAAATGTGAGATTTTCAAAAAATAATTTTTTATTTTTTTTTTTAATATACACAAGATTTTCAATTCTTATTCCATAATGTCCCTCTTTATAAAATCCTGGCTCATTGCTTAAAACCATTCCTTCTCTTAATTTTACATTATTAAATTTAGATATTGATTGAGGCCCCTCATGTACATTTGAGAAAAAACCAACACCATGACCAGTTCCATGAGCATAGTTTGCTTTTACTTTTTTTAGAAAGTATCGTGCTCGGTAATCTAAATCTTTTCCTCTTATGCTTGGTTTTAAATTACTTGTTACTACAGCAATGTGACCCTTTAAAACTAGAGTGAAGAATTTTCTAATTGATTTTGGTTGTTTTGTAAAACAGATAGTCCTTGTGACATCAGTGGTTCCATATTTATATTGACCTCCGGAGTCGCACAAAAAAATATTTCTTTTATCTATAATTCTATTTGTTGCTGGTGTTGCTTTATAATGTATTATCGCACTATTAGGTCCAGATCCAGCAATTGTATCAAAGCTAGGAAATAGGTAATTTTTATTTTTTTTTCTAAATGTTTCTAATTTTTTCCCCGCATAGATTTCTGAAATCTTTTTATCTGTATTCTTGATCCAAATTAAGAATTTTGTAAGAGCAGCACCATCTACAACGTGTGAATTTTTGATATTTTCAATCTCAGTAGAATTTTTTATTGATTTAAGCAGGTAGCAAGGATCATCTCGGTTAATAATTTTAAATTTTGAGGATAAAATATTTTCAACATAAATAGAACAGGTTTTTTTATCAACCATTACATTTTTTCCAGACAAAGTTTTAATAAATTCATTTAAGTTATTTAAATCTAAAATTCTATTTTTTTTAATTTTTCTCTCTTTGATTAAGTTTTTCACTTTTGCCTTGTCAGAAAATAAATAAATGTTTTTATATTTGTCCAGTAATAAATTACAATTGGGTATGGGCGAAAAAGGAACATCACTTCCTCTTATATTTAAAATCCAAGCCACGTTTTCTGGAGCAGATATATATAAAAAATCAGCTTTTTTTTGTTTTAAAATATTTGAAACAATTTTTATTTTTGATTTATGATTTTGCCCAACAATCTTTTCATTAAGTGAATAAAATGGATTTAATTTTGTTTTTTTTAGTCCCACAATATTATCAATAAGATTTTCTTTTATAGCCCTTAGTTTGATTTTGTCTCCAAATAAGAAGTTTAGTTGACTGTTTGTGAATAGCATAGGGTCAAAACCTAAAGTAATATTTTTCAACATTTTTTTTGGTAAATGCTTATGTATTTCAACTATTTTAAATAACTTACCCGATTGCATTTTGGCTTGAACAGTGTACCTGCCATCAACGAACAAAAAATTTTTATTTTTCAATATTATAGCTAACCCAGCAGAACCACTAAAGTTCGATATACTCTTTAATCTATCTAAATAAACATATTCTGAAAAAAAATTATCATTTTTAGGGACTATGTAACCATCAATATTAAAGTTATTAAATTTTTTTTTTAGTTTATTTAAATTTTCTATTTTCACTTTAGTCTTTTTTGATATCTAGACCAACCTGGACTTCTAGTTTCGTTTTCTATTTCAAAATCTTGATTAAATTCAAAATCAATATCTTTATCATCATTTTCATCTTCAAATGAATTTTTCTCGATGAATTTATTTGGTAATTCATCAATAAATCTTGAGGCTAAGCTATCAATCCAATCACCCTGATAAAATCTGCTCATCGAAAAAGATATATTTGCAATTTTTTTTGCTCTAGTGATTCCTACATATGCAAGTCTTCTTTCTTCCTCCAATCCTTTTTCGCCTTTCTCTTCTAAAGATTTTTGATGTGGAAATAAACCTTCCTCCCAACCTGGTAAAAAAACTACATCAAATTCTAGACCTTTAGAAGCATGCATAGTCATCAAATTAACTTTTTGACCATCCCAATCTTGATCAATCGAAGTTGCTAAAGACACATGTTCAAGGAAACTTTCCAAGTTATCAAATTCTTTCATAGCACTAAGTAATTCTTTTATATTCTCTAATCTATTTTCGTTTTCAAAATCTTTTTTATTTTTTAACATTAATGAGTAACCAGACTCATCTAATATAATTTGTAAAAGTTTAACGTGATTAAATTTTTTCTGGTAGAGATCATTATTCCATTTTTTAATAAAATTTAAAAATATATTTAATCCAATTTTAGTTTTTGGTTTGATTTGATTTCTCTCAATAAGATTTTGAGATGACTCAAAAAGAGAAATTGATAATTTTTTTGAATTTTCGTGAATTTGTTTGATAGTAGTATCTCCTATTGATCTTTTAGGATTATTAACAATTCTCTCAAAAGACAGATCATCTTTGTTTTGATAAACAAGTCTTAAATATGCAATACAATCTTTTATCTCAGCTCTATCATAAAATTTTGTTCCACCAATAATCCTATATGGTAATCCAATTTTTAAAAATCTTTCCTCAAATTCTCTAGTTTGAAAAATAGCCCTGACTAGTATTGCAACATTATTTAACGGGAAATTATTTTTAATTTTTTTTTCAATCTCATCACTTAAACCAATTGCTTCATCTTTTCCGTTTCTATAACAATTAAGTTTAATTAATTCTCCTTCACTTGCGCTCGTTCTTAATGTCTTTCCAACTCTTTTTTGATTATTTGAAATAATTTCTGATGCAACAGATAAAATATTTTGTGTTGATCTATAATTTTCTTCTAACCTTATAATCTTTGTATTTTGATATACTTTATCAAATTCTAAAAAGTTTTTAATTTCTGCTCCCCGCCAACTATAAATTGATTGATCATCATCCCCCACACAACATATATTTTTATTTTTACTAGCTAAAATATTAAGCCACTTACTTTGTATAAAATTTGTATCTTGGTATTCATCTACTAAAATATATTTAAAATTAGAGCAATACATCTCTTTAATATTATTATCATTTTCTAAAATATTTACACAGTGCAATATTAGATCCCCAAAATCACAAGCATTTAATCCTATAAGTTTTTTTTGATAAATTTTATATATTGGCAAAACAGATTTTTCATAAATATCTTTTTTTGTTAATTTAACCTGGTGTGGGTACCATCCATTATTTTTCCACTTATCAATAATAGACAAGATAAGTCTTGGAGAAAGTTTTTTTGGATCTATATTTTCTGACTTACTTATATTTTTTATTAATCTTATTTGATCGTCTGTATCAATGATAGTAAAATTAGAATTTAATCCAACAGCCTTTGGATGCTTCCTCAATAATTTGGCACATATTGAATGAAATGTTCCTAGCCATGTTAATCCTACAGCTTCAGACTTTAACATTTTACCTACTCGGATTTGCATTTCTTTAGCAGCTTTATTTGTAAAAGTTACTGACAAAATCTGATTTTGAAATGCTTTTTTATTTTTGATTAAATGAGCAATTCTAGAGGTTAAAACTTTTGTTTTTCCTGAGCCAGCACCTGCCACAACTAAAATAGGGCCATCGGTATTGATAACAGCCTCTTTTTGTGCAGAATTGAGGTTTTTTAAATAATCAAAGTTTATCATTTATAATAAATCATTATAAAGCTTTTTAAAATTAATGAAAAAATTAAATTTCAATTTAAAGATAAATCTTAAAATAGTTATATTCACATTTGCAACATTAGTATTTTTTTATTTATTATACTTATCAATACCAAGTTTATACAGTTCTGGAAGAGTTCAAAAAGTCCTTTCTGAGGAATTACTGTCAGAATTTGATTTAAATATTAGTTTATCTTCAAAT
>CACGON010000002.1:0-40000 GCA_902574695.1 uncultured Pelagibacteraceae bacterium
ATATTTGAGTATCAATACTCTTAAGATTTTTTTCTAATATTTTTAAATAGGGAATATATATTTGAAATAAAACATCTTCTGATAAGTTTTTTTCTGCATGCATGAGAACCAAGTTTTTATTTATAATTCTTAATCCATGAAAATGCCATGCAATTAATTTTGGAAATTTGAGCTTTTTTGAGTTCCAAGTACTTCTAAATAGTTCGTTATTTTTAAGAATGTGAACCTCATTTTTAAATCTTGTGTCCCAATCATTAATATAAGCTTGATCTCCAACTAATAATTCATTTGGGTCACTTGAGCACTTTTCTATACATTTTTTTTCCCACCAATCTCTTATTTTTTCGGACTTATTTCTCTCAAAAATTATAAATTGCACAATATATTTTCCAGATGTCTTTTCTTTATGAATATGATCATCGTCAAAATCATGCTCAGTGATTAATATAGACTTTTTAGACTCAAAAAATTCATTAAATACTTCTTCAGGTTTTTTGAAAAAAAACATGTCAGCATCCAAATAAGTGACTCTCTGAATTTCTTCATTTTGTGCAAAAACTATTTTTGGAGCAATCGGAGTCAGAGTCCAGCAGTATTCAGCCATTGTTCTAATTTTTTTTAACCTTTTTAATGTGTCATTCTCGTAATCTTCTATAGATAGAATTTTGATGTTTTTTTTATTAATTTTTTTTAAGATTTTTTTTGTTTCTGAGTCTATACATAGAACCCATAAATTAAAATTGCTTAAATTTTTTTCAAGAGAGTCATACAAGGTAAGTCCTTGAGGTAAAAAATTTTTATCAAATATAGTTACAAAATTTTCAATCAAAATATTTATTTAATAATTTTTCAAAGCATAAAAAGTATAGTTTTTACAAAAGGATTTATATAACTATTTTTTAAACCTATTTTTTTTATTTGTTTTAAACTTAACCATTTATAATTTTCACCTTTGACTCTCGGATCATTTGGATTTTTTAACTTTACAATAACATTCCAATTACTTTTTTTCCAAAATCTTGCTCCCTCCTCATTGTGTATTGTGTAATATATTAATTCAGCACCCTTTCTTTGAATTACTATATCATAAAATTTTGGCAGTTTTCCCCCGTGTGCTCTGTTCATATTGGATTGAGTAGCTTGAAAAGATGGAGAAATTCTTAAAATTGAGTCATCTCCTGGTTCTAATTTTGCTTCGACTAAAAATTCTGTTCCACGTTTCTTTGTCTGTCTTGATATAAAAGCTAATACACCACCATGTTTTTGCGTAAGAATTGGTTGTGTCCAGGAACTTACCTCTCTATTGCTAGCTCCTGATGTTTTAACTCCCATAACTTTGAAAAATTGACCACTTTTATGATATAAATTAGATTTATTATCTAAAAACCACCCTTTGCAATCTTCTAAGTTAATTATTTGGGATACCGTTTTTACTTTTTTTTGTAAATTATTTCGCCAAGTGATAATAGATTTAATCTCTTCATTTTCTAAATGAGAATATTTTTTCATTTCGTTTTTGAATTTTATTAATTTTTGTTTGCTTCTTTTAAAGTTCATTCTAAAACTTATTTATTACGTTGATAACTCTCTCTAGTTTTGAGTCACTTAACTCTGGATACATGGGTAAAGAAAAAATTTGTTTAGAAAGTAAATTTGTATTTTTAAGATCATTGCCATTTATGTTTAAGTATTTATATCCCTTCATTGAGTGAATTGGAAAAGGATAAGAAATATTACAAAAAATTTGATTTTTTTTCAAATAATTCATTAATTTTTCTCTTTTTTTAAATCTTACTACATAAACATAGTAAGAGTGATAATTGTGTCGATTTTCTATTGGTAAAATTAAATCATCTAATTTCAAATTTTCATTATAAATTTTTGCTATTCTTCTTCTTTTACGAATATCACTATTTAGTTTTTTTAATTTAAAATTTAAAATACTTGCGTGAATTTCATCTAATCTTGAGTTTATTCCATGTTTGTCCGAGTAATAAAGTTTTGACATTCCATATTTCCTCAATTTTTTACACAAGGTGTATAATTTTTTATTTTTGGTGACAATCATGCCTCCATCACCATATGTTCCTAAATTTTTTGTTGGATAAAATGAAAATGCCGAGAGATCTCCAAAAGATCCACTTGGTTTACCGTGATATAATGCGCCTGCAGATTGAGCACAATCTTCTATTATTTTTAAATTATTTCTTTTTGCAATTTTTTTAATTTTGCCATAGTCAGCCGATTGTCCATACAAATTTACAGGTATTATAATTTTGGTTTTCTTGGTTATTTTTTTTTCAATTAAATCACTATTTATCAAAAAATCTTTCTCATTAATATCTACAAAAACTGGTTTAGCTCCACAGGATACAATGGCGCTAACCGTTGGAACGGCAGTATTAGACACAGTGATTATTTCATCACCTCTTTTAATATCAAGAGACATCAAGGCAATTTGTAATGCATCAGTTCCGCTATTAACGCCCACTCCAAATTTATTTTGTGTAAATTTTGAAAACTCATTTTCAAAATTACTTACTTCATTTGATAAAATTAAATTTCCTGATTTAAAAACCTTATCAATACTTTTTAAAATAATTGACTTGTTTTTTTTATATTCATCTAAGTAAGTCCAGACAAATATCTTAGGTAATTTTTTTTTTAATTTTGGCTCTTTTTTTAATTTCATTATAAAAATAATTATATTTTTTTTTTTTTAATATCTTGAATACTTTAAAGAAGTAACTATCAAATGTATTTTCTTTTTTAAAGATCAACTTATATTCTTTTTTTTTAAAATCATCAAATATATCTAAATTCACTTTTTTATCTATTGGTGGGGAAAAAGCATAATTAATATTAAATATTTTTAAATTATTCTCAATATTTATTTCATTTTTATAACTTGAGTTAAATTTAAATGAACAAATCATATTAGTATTTTTATTACTCACGTTTATTGTAAAGTTATCAAAATCATTTTCATTTGTTATTTTTTTTATTTTATATTTTTGGTTTTTAAAAAAAATAGAAACTAGATATGAAGCATAAGGCGACATATCTTGAAAACATCCTCCCCCGTAAATTTTAAAATTTCTAAAGTTTTTTTTTTCTAATCTTGGTATATGAAAATTACTTTTCAAAACTATCTTTTTTTTAAAATTTATTAAAGATAGCAATTTGATAAATCTTTTATGTTTTTGAAAAACAATAGCCTCAGATACAAAAAGATTTTTTTTTTTTGCTAATTTTAAAATACTATTTGTTTGATTAAAATTTAAAGCAAATGGTTTATCAATAATTATATGTTTATTTTTATTTAAGCAATAAATAGCCCACTTATAATGGTCAGCATTTACTAAACTTATGTATATTAATTTAGCCTTTGTTTGGTCAACAGCTTTTTTATACGAGTTGTAATAAATTATATTTTTTTTTTTTTCATTAAATTTACCATGGGTTGCAACTTGAATTTTTAATTTTTTTATTTTTTTTAAAGAGAAGTAAATTTTTCTTTGAAAAATACTTGAATTTCCTAAAAATAAGATTTCCATTAATTTAGTTTATTTCTTGTATTTTATTTGTTATTTATAAAATTAAGTATTAGGAACTATACTATGTCTAATATAAAACACTACGATAAAGATTATTTTTCTTGGCAAAAAAAAGTTGGACTTTTTGGAGCGCAAGCTAATCGAATAAAATTTGAAAACTTAATTTTTGAAGGTCAAAGAGTTTTAGACTTTGGGTGCGGAGGAGGCTATTTATTGTCAGGTTTTTCAAATATTTCTAAATTTGGAGTAGAAGTAAATAAAACTGCGGTTCAAGAAGCTAAAAATAATGGAATAGAAATTTTTAAATCAAGTAAAGATTTACCTGATAACTATTTTGATTTAATAATTTCAAATAATGCTCTTGAACATTGTGATAACCCTTTTTTGGAGCTTAGAGAGTTATACAGGTCATTAAAAAAAGGGTCAAAAATTTGTATTGCAGTGCCTTGTGACAATATAAAAAATAAGTTTTCCTCAGATGACCCTCATCAACATCTTTACTCGTGGTCACCAAGCAATTTGGGAAATATTCTATCTGTCATTGGCTTTAAAGTTTTAGAGAGTAAACCTTTTTTATATAAATGGTTTCCATACAGATATTTTTTAAAAAAATTCATGACATGGGGTATGTTCCACTTTTTTTGTAAAATTTGGTCTAGAATTGATAATGATTGGTACCAAATTCGAGCAATTGCTGAAAAATAAAATGCTTTTTCTCCTCAAAAGAATAAGTAAAATTTTTCAAAGACTTTATAGATTATTATTATACTGTTTTATTGAGCCAAAGTTTATAATCATTATATTAGTCGTACTGCAAAAGTATTTATTTTCAGTATTTTTTATTAATAGATTTATAAGCAAAAAATTTAGTGATGATAAAGTTGATTTTGTTAATCATAGTAAAGAAAAACTTTTTTTTGACCAAAGAGATTTATTTAGCAATAATATTCCATCCTGGCTTTATATTTTTAATAAATTTTCTTTGATGAATAAAAAAATTGATGCTTTGGAAATAGGATCTTATGAGGGAAGATCGTCTAATTTTCTTTTGAAAACACTTGAAAATATGAGTTTAACGTGTGTTGATACTTTTGAACCATTCCATGAACTTCAAGAAAAAAACAACGAAAAATTTAAAAAAGTGTATGAAAATTTTAAAAGAAATACCATGAATTTTTCTAGTAGATTAAATATTGTGAAGAATACCTCTGATTTTTTTTTTGAGAGCAACAAAAAAAAATTTAATCTAATTTATGTGGATGGTTCGCATGAATTTGAGTATGTAAAAAGAGATGCTAGTAACGCTTTTAGGATTTTAGATAAAAATGGAATAATGATTTTTGATGATTTTTTATGGCATCACAAACAGCCACTAAAATTATCTATTACTTACGCAATATTAGAGTTTTTGAATCAAAATAAATTAAATATAAAAATTTTATATGTGAATTATCAGCTTATGATCCAAAAAATCCACTAATTTTCTTAAA
Organism: uncultured Pelagibacteraceae bacterium; assembly: GCA_902574695.1. Lineage (GTDB taxonomy): Bacteria > Pseudomonadota > Alphaproteobacteria > Pelagibacterales > Pelagibacteraceae > Pelagibacter. The sequence goes on from CACGON010000002.1 coordinate 5,048, forward strand.
AACTTTATTTTTAAAATTTTCAATTTTTTTCTTTTTATAAAAATTTTCAATTAATTTTACTGCTTTTATGTCTTCCTCAATCTTTTTTTTTTCAACATCTATTTTTATATCTTCAATTGCAGAATGAGAATGAGTATTATCAATATTTTTGTTATGCGTACCAGAACCATCAAAACCGATGTTTTTTACTAAAGAATTTGAAGGGTGTAATGATAGCATGCCCTCTAGAAAGGTTGAGGCTTTCCAAATAATTGTATGCGACTCATTAAGATTTTCATTTCTTTTTTTTAACATTTTAAAAAAATCGAAATTATTGTTTAAATTAAATTCTTTAATCAAATTTCTTCTATTTAACTCATTTAGAAGATATTCAGTATTTGGATTAAATTTGTCCCAAGCCCTTTTCCATGTGCCCCAACCCCAAGTATCTCCACCTCTTAAAAAAAAGGTTTTACTTAAATTGTTACTTCCAGGAAAAAACCAACCATTAATTGCACATACTTTTTTTTCATTTTCGTAAATATCTAGCCCATCATTAATAAAGTTTAAAAAAAATTTTGAAACCAAATTATCATCTTCTACAACTATTACCCTACCAAATTTATTACATATCTGGGTAATTCCATCTGTAAAATTTCTGTAAAGGCCAAAATTTTCCTCTCTGTTTATAAAGTTTATATTTTTAAAATTTCTGAAATTTTTTATTATTTCTCTGACTTCATCTACTTTTTTTTTATCTTCATAATTGTCCTTGGGACCGTCTGAAAATATAAATATATCTGAATCTTTTGCTAAATAATTTAAACTTAAAGCCTGCATTGATAATTTTGTTTTATCTACTCTATTATAAACAAAATATGCTATTGGAGCATAACTTTTCATATTAATAATTATATTTTTTGAAATATTTAATAGTTTTTTTTATACCAATTTCAAATCTAGTAAATTTTTTTTTTCCAAACTCTTTTAAAAGTTTATTATTAGATCCATAAGTTTTTAACATTTCACCTTTTCTTTTTGGCATGAATTTAATAGAGGGTCGAATATTTAAATTTCTACCCATTATACCTACAAGATCAATTATTTTTTTTGGTCTAGATGCGCATATATTATAAATCTTTTTTTTAAATATATTTTTTCTTTTTTTTAATGATTTGATTAAGAACTCAACTATATCATCTACATATGTATAATCTCTAAAGTGATTTCCTTTATTATATAAAAATGTAGTTTTATTTTTTTTAAGATTTTTTAAAAAAATTGAAACAAACATATCTGGTCTACTTAATGGACCATAAACGGTAAAAAATCGAAATATTATTGATTTGTTATTTAATTTTTTATCATTTAGAATTATTTCTTCACATTTTTTTTTTGTTAAAGCATAATAATTTTTCGGATTTAGACTCGAATTTTCTTTTATTGGATATTTTTTTTGTTCACCATAAACAGATGATGATGAACCAAAAATAAATTTTTTTAGATTTTTATGTCGTATTATGTTAATTAGGTTTTTTGTAGCTATTAAATTATTTTTTAAGTACGATTTTGGATTTTTGAAAGAATACATAACACCAGGCTGTCCTGCTAAATGAATAATGTAATTAGGATTTATCTTATTAATTTCTAAAGATAATTGTTTTTTATTTGTCATATTTAATTTTTTAAAAGAAAAATTTCTATTTTTTTTTAAGATTCTAAGTCTTATTTTTTTTAGTCTTGTAGTGTAATAAGAATTAATAGAGTCAATACCATAAACTATATTTTTACTATCTTTACATAGTCTATTAACTAAATGATAACCTATAAAACCAGTTGAACCTGTTATTAAATATTTACTGGTCATTTTTATCTTCAAAATAAAATTTTTTTAATAATTCATCAAAATTTGATAATTGATGAATATTTCCATTCTCGACAAAAAATAATTTATTACAATTTTTTAATGTATCTAGTCTATGTGAAACTACAATAACTGTTTTTATTTTTTTATAATTGTACAAATTTTTTATAATCCTATTCTCAGTAATTGTATCTAATGCACTTGTTGCTTCATCTAAAATAATAATTTCTGAACCTTTATAAATAGCTCTAGCTATACCTAATCTTTGTCTTTGACCACCAGATAATTTTTTTCCATTTTCTCCCACAATTTTCTCTAGATCATCCTGGAATTCATTTAATTCCGCTATATTTAAAGAAAATTTTACTTTGCCAATATCAATTTGGTTTTCTTCCTCACCAAAAGCAACATTTGATTTAATGCTTGTCTCTGAAATAAAAAAACTTTGAGGTACAAAAGATATTTTACTTTGCCATGATTTTAAATTTTTATTAGTTAAGATTTTATCTCCAATTAAAATTTGACCAGATTCAGGTTTTAAAAATCCTAACAAAACATCTATAAAAGTTGACTTTCCAGACCCTGTTTTTCCAGCAATACCAATTTTAAAACCAAAGGGAATTGTCAAATTTACATTAAAAATACCGTTTGTTTTACTATTTGGATAATTAAAGTTTATTTTTTCAAGTTTTACTTGGTTTTTAAGTTCTATTTCATCGTAATCTAAATCTTTATTTAAATCTTTATTAAAAATTTTAGCATTTATTAAATCATTCTCTATTCTATCAAATGCACTTTTATTGGCTTTTATAAGTGAAAAATTTTTATAATTTTTTTGTAAAGTTGGGATTGTTCTTAAACATACAATTAAGTAAAAGCCCATTAATGAAGTGATTTCTAAATATGAATATTCAAATTTTTTTACCAGTATATGCATTAATGAAACAAGCAAAATAAAGAAAAAAACCTCTATTATTCCTTTAGGAACCTGAGGAAGAAAACCCTGAATAATACTATTTTTTTTCATCCTATTGAGTATTTGAGAAAAGCTATTGGTAAAATAAAATTTTTTATTAAATAGTATTGTATCTTTTATAGATGAAAAACCATCAGATAAAGTTTTGTAATATAGCGGGTATAACTCAGTAAAATCTTCACCAGCACGCTTAAGCTTTTTTTTAAAAAGGAAATAAAAAAAAATATAAAATATTGAAAGAAATATAAAAGATAATGATGCAACTTTATAATTTACAACAAATACTGTCATAAATATAAAAAGAAGTAAAATAAAGCCAGTGAAAAATTCAATTATAGGTAAAATAAGTTGATTAGTTAATCTATCCGAGTCGTTATTTATTTTTGCTATAAGATTTGTTGAAGAGGTTGCTGAATGATAAAGCCAGTTTTTATTAATATAATAACTGTACAATTGACTTTTAAATATATATTGAATTTGCTGAACCCATTTAACGCTTAAATAATTTAATATATAAGTTAAAAGTACTGTTAATGTATAAAATACTACCAATATAAGCGTAATAATTAAAAATAAACTTTCATGCTCAATAAAATCAAATATGCTTATTAATTTATTAAAAAATTTATTTTTAAAATTTATACTTTCGTTAGACAAAATTTTGATAAAAGGTACTACTAATAAAATTGATACTATATTTAAAATAGATAAAATTAAAGTTATGATCTGAAGATTAAAAAACTTTAATCTAGATTTTTTATCTACACATTTTAAAATTCTTAATATTAATTTTATCATTAAAAGTATATTTAATTAAAATTATCTTTAATAAATTTATTTATATTTTTATCAAATAAATCTGCATTAATAATTGGGTCAAAATCTTTTAACCGCTCTGTTCTTTTTAATTCTATAACACCGCTGTAAGATGTTGAGAGAATATTTATTAAATCTTTTTCTGATCTATTTTTATCAAATTTTGAGTTTATAAAATTGTTTATTTCGTTATCTGTAGTTTTATCGTTTACTCTTAATACTCCATGACAATTTTTAAACCATGCGTTTCCAAATACTAATGTTTTTTTATTTTCAATTAATGACTCAAAACCAATTGTACCGCCCACTGTAGCGGTTAAATCCGATATATCTAAAACCTTCTTAGAATTTATCTTATTGTCAATTAAAAATACGTTTTTTAAATATTTTATTCTTTTAAAAAAAAAACTATCTCTTTGGAAAGATGTTTGAAATGGATTTTCTTTAACAACAACAATCCACTCATCTTTTGAAAAAGCACTAAGTCTTTCAATTGCTAGTAACTGATCCTCGTAATGTCCACCAAGAACTGAGGTTGTCAATTCTGGTTGTCGGTGCAAGGGAATATATATTATTTTTTTTGATTTTGTTTTGCTCTGAATTTCTTCAAAACTTTTTTCTACTTTTTTAAGATTATTTTTGTATCTCTTTAATTGGTTATTAATGTCATCTCGATAAATTATTTTTAGTTTTATTAAAAGTTTAAGTATTAATTTTTTAAAAATCTGTCTATCTATTTTTATTCTTTGAAATTTTTTAATTCGAGCTGCTAAAGAATCTTTTTGCTCTAAAACATATTTATCTCTCATCTTATGCAGAGATTTTGGATTTACAAAAACTTGATTATTAATTCTTTTTTCATCAAAACTCCCCAAATCCTCTATACTTTTTACCATGAAATGTTTATTGGGAATTATTGTTGGATACATTAAAATTGTTTTAATATTATATATTTTAGCAAGTTGATATAATATAAAATCGTAACCTAGGTGAGGAAAAGAAAAAAAAATCATCAAATCAATTTTTTTTTGTTTTAATATGTTGCTAAATCCATAGTAATAACATGCAAAAAAATTTCTTAATTCATATATATCTAAAGTTTTTGAACCTCTTCTCATAAATTGGAAAGAAAAGGTATTGAAATTCTTTTCAAAGAAATTTTGGTAATTTTTTTGATCCTTCTCTGAAAAATAAAAATAACTTTCATCGAGATGATATTTTATAATTTCTTCAATATTTATGTCTTGATGAAAATCTTTTAAATTATTAATTAAAAACTGAACATTTAACAATTTATTGTTTAATAATTTTTTCGTTACGTGAGAGTCGGGCGCCCCAATTATTAATGTATTCATAAAATTTTGTTATTTCTAATATATTTATCAAGATTATTATTTAGTATTCCTTTATTAAAATGAGAAAGTATTAAAATATTATTTTCGTTCACCTTACTTTTATACTTTTTTAGATCCAATATTCTCGAATAATTGTTGATGTCGTCATTATTGTTTAAATACCACATATAATAAAATTCTGCTATTTCGTCTTTAAAATTCCTGTTTAAATTTAATTTTTCATTAATGGCTAAATTTATTTTTTTAAAATAATCTCCTTCACTTTTTGGCGTAAATACGAATTTATAATTTTTATATGGACTGTTTCCAGAAGAAAGTGCTATTAATTTATGATATGCTAACTCGTGTAACACAGTTCCACAAACGCTAATACCCAGTTTGGGTTTATTTTTAAAAATTAGTTTATTATTTGTAAATTTATTTAACCAAATGAATTCCTTATATTTTTTTTTTAGCAATTCAACAAATGTGCTACTAATATAGGTTTGATTTGGATGTTCTTTAATTGCAACTGATATATTATTTTTAGTTTTCAAAAATTCAAGAGTCTTTGTAATCCACTCATAGAAATCCGAAAAAACCATTCCCCCATAATAATTTTGTGCATCATCAAAATTTGGAAGAAAAATAATAATATTGAAATTCTCTTTTAATTTTTTTTTAATATTTAATCGGTAAGATGAATAATGCATGTAAGGCATTTGTTCTAGGGATCCTTTAAATTTTTTAAAAAGCATCCTTTTTGCATAATTTATTTTATCATTTTTATGAGAAATTTTACTAAATTTTTTTTTAATTGAATTGATGTTTAGACAGCTTAAATTATCTTTTAAGCTAAATTTTTTCATATATTGGCTAGAATTATCACATCCAATAACATGAACCTTTTTGCTTAAAAAATATCTTATTGGAAGTCCATAGTAAATATAAGCGGAACTTAATTGTGGAATATAAAATTCTATAAATTTTTCTTTGTCTAAAATATATTTTAAATTTCTGATAGATTTTTTTGTAATAAATAAAAGTTTATTTATGTTATTTTCATATTTGACATTATAATAATATTTCTTATGAAATCTAATATATGTATCATAAATTAAATCACCAATTTTAATGCTATTATATTTCATTTTAAGGATATCGTTTGTTGTGTTAAATTTTTTTTTACTACGCCAAAAAAAAATTAAATATTGTATATCTTCTAAAATATGATTATTTAAAGAATATATTTTCTTCAAACCTATTTTTTTGTAAAGTTTTTTCCACTTAAGCAAAATAAAATAATTTGTTAACACATCTAAAATAAATCCAAATATACCCAAAAAGCCATCTACTCTAAGTGTACCAGGTGTCCATAATCCAACTAACTCATAATCTTTGAATTTTTTTAGTTTGAGCAAATAATAAGTATGTATCAAGCAATAATAATCCTCAGTTACATGAACAAGAATTTTTTTTTTAGATAGATTTTTTTTTAAGGTCTTATTTTCAAATTTTAAAAATTTCTTTTCTTCCTCGCATAAGGTAATACGTTTTTTTATTTTTAATAATTTTTTATAATAATAGCCCAAATTCATAAATTTTTGATGTGTTCAATATTTGAACATAATATTGTTCAAATTATGAACAGTCAATTGATAAATTAAAAACGCTTAAATATTTGGGTTAATTTGGGTTTTTGTTAAATTTAGGATTTTTATTTAAAATAAACATTTAGCCAAACTATAAAGTTTATATACTGAAATATATTAAAGCTAGTTTCTGGATTTTCTGTTTTCATAAATTGATCATACGTACGTAACAATTCTTTTTTTTCAAAAATATCGAAATTTTTGTAAATGCTGTCATCATTAAACAAATCTTTTATCCAGCCTGATAAATTTTTTTTAAGCCATTTTTTTTGAGGGTCTACAATTGTTTTTTTATTTTTTGTAAATTTAAAACCTTTGGCATTATATTTATCCAATATTGATTGCATAAATAATCTAGTTTTTCCATTTTCAATTTTAAAAGAGTTTGGAAAGTCAAATGAACATTCTACAATACGATGATCCAATAGTGGCAATCTCGACTCTACTGATGAAGCCATGGAAACTCTATCACAATACCTAAGCGCCCTAGGTAGCACAACATGCTTGAAATCAATTAATTGTAAACTTTTAAGCCAGCTTTTAGATTTATGCTTAAATGTGTTGTGAGAATTAATATGAATAAAATCTTTTTTAAAAACATTTTTTTTTATAAATGGAACTCCATCCTGCGTAGAAATTCCAGGTTTGATTGTAGTTAATAAAGAATAAAAAAATCTTCTTTGAAAGTTTGACTCGTTTATATTTTTATATTTAAACATAAGTTTTTTAGTTGCTATAAAAGCTTTTCTCTCTCCAATTTTTTTTTTTAAGTCAAGATAATAGGGGGCATAATAGTATTCGTAACCAGCACCAATCTCATCTCCACCCTGACCTTCTAAAATTACTTTTACACCTAAGCTTTTAATTTTTTTATATAGCTCATGCATTGCCAAAACTCTTATAGATGTGACCGGTGCTTCTTGATAACGAATAACTTCATTAATAAGATTTGGTATTTTTTTACAATCAAGTCTAATATTATAATTTTCTAATCCTAATTTTTTCGATGTATTTTTTGCAAGCTCTATTTCGTCATTTTCTCCAAAACCGTAAGTGAATGTTTTTAAATTAATACCTAAATTCTTTAAAAAAAATGATAATACAGAGGAGTCAAAACCTCCGCTTAAAAGAGTACCAATTTGTACATCAGCTCTACTTTGAATTTTAACAGAATTTTCATATAAATTTAAAAATTTTAAAAATGAATTTTTTTTATTTAGTCGTGGTTCTTTTTGCTTCTCTTTAAGATCCCAATATTTTATTTTTTTAAGTAATTGATTTTTTTTAACAATCATGTAATGACCAGGCTCTAATTGATGAATGTCTTTAAAGAAAGTTTTTTTATCATGATCAATTAGACCATGAACGAAAAAATCATGCACTGATTTCATATCAATATTTTTCTGAAAATTAGTTGCTAATATTGATTTTATCTCTGATCCAAATATAAACTTTTTGTCTAAAAATGACCAGTAAAGAGGCTTTATGCCTACTCTATCTCTTGCAACAAATAAAAATTTTTTTTTTTTATCCCAGATTGCGAATGCAAACATACCATTTATTTTTTTTAAAACATTTGTCCCGTAGATTTCGTATGCCTCTAATAAAGTTTCTGTATCTGTTAAAGATTTCCATTTTAGAATTGGCAATTCTTTTCTCAATTCAATCCAGTTATAAATTTCTCCGTTAAAGGTAATAACTGAATTACCAGATCTTGATTGCATTGGCTGATTTCCATTCTTGGAGAGATCAAAAATAGATAATCTATTATGTGAAAAACCGACATTTTTTTCGGACCAAATACCTGAGGAATCTGGGCCCCTCCAAGGTGTAGCCTCAAGCATTTTGTTTAACTCAATATTTTTTACAGGTCTTTTAAAATTGAAAATTCCAGCTATTCCACACATATATAGTTCATGATTATTTTAATTTACAAATGATGAATATGTCATTTTGGTTATTTTGATTTTCAGGTATATATTTATTTGATAGTTTATAATTTTTAAAAAATTTGATTATTTTAAAATACCTGTTTAAAAATTTAAATAAATCCTTATCATTTTTAATTATCTTTTTATATATATTATTATCTCTTGGTATATTTATTTGAAAGAATAGAAGAGTATTTTGCTTACTTAAGGTTTTGATGTTTTTGTAACTTTGTTTGAAATTTTTAAGCATAAACCAGAAAATTCCAAAAAGAGTTATATAGTCATATTTTTTATTAATATTTAAGTTATGGTTTATATCACCATAGAATAATTTTTTATTATTTGATCCGCCTTTTTTAATAGCATACCTGCTAATATCTATACCCTCTGCTTTACATATTTTATTTTTATTAAGAAATTTTACATAATCTCCATATCCACATCCGATATCGAGTAATTTTTTATTTTTATTTTTAGAAAGGATGTATCCCGATGTTATAAGGCATCTTAATGAATTAAAATCTTTTTGATCATTCCATAAATTTTTTATAGTTTTATACGCTTTATCAAATTCGCCAATTATTTTTTTATTTTTTATATCGTAAATATATTTATGAATTTTTTTTTTCATATAAGTTTTTTTTTAAATCTTATTGGGGATCCAAAGTATAATGAATTTTTTTTACAATTTTTATTTACAAATGAGTTTGCTCCAATTATGCAATTTTCTTCAATTTTAATATTTTCTTTAATAATTGATTTTGCACCGATAAATGAATTTGACTCTATTTTTACTCCTCCACAGGTTACTGATCCAGGTCCAAAAGAAACAAAATTATTAATCTTATTGTCATGTTCAATAATACATCCAGTGTTTATTAAAGAATGTTTTCCGATTTTAGTATTTGAATTTATAACAGAGCCTGGCATAAGAATTGATCCTTCTTCTATTATAGATGTTTTGCATTTTATACAATTTGAAGAAATTATTTTATACCATTTAAATTTTTTTATTTTTTTTGATATTTTATCAACAATTTTTTTTTTTATCTTGGGATCTGCTATAGCAACAATACCATACATTGCATGAAACTTTTTGTTTTTAAAGAAGAATTTATCATTTCCAAGATAATTTTTTTTTTTTACTTTATTATCAAAAATTCCCTCAAACTTACAATTTTTTTGGTTTTTGATTTCATTGATTAAAACTTTTGAGAATGATCCACCCCCAAATAGTATTATTTTTTTCATATTTTTAAAAACTAAGATATATTATTTTAATGAAAATAAAAAAGATTAATTTTAGATCTAATGTTATTTATAGCAAAGAAACTTTAAATAATTGTAGTAGGCTTTTAGAAGTACTTGATCATAAAATTCTTTTTGTAATCGACAAACAAAAAAAACTTATAGGCTCTATTTCTGATGGGGATATTAGAAGAGCGGTAATGAGAAATAAAATAAGAGAAAATTCAAAAATTACATCTATTATGAATAAATTACCTGCTTATATCAATTTTTCAAAAAAAAATAGTTACTCAAATAATCAAATTACAAAAATTCTTAAAGTTAAAAAATATCTTCCAATTTTAAATAATAAGAAAATTAAAGAGGTTATTCACTTTTCTAATCAAGATAGTTCAATCAATAAAACCAATGTTATAATTAATGCTGGTGGCTTTGGTAAAAGATTGCATCCAATTACAAAAAAAACACCAAAGCCAAATATATTAATTAATCAACACTCAAATATTGTCAATATTTTAAACAGTTTTTACGAAAATGGTTTCCGAAATTTTTTTATTACGCTTCACTACAAAAGTGGCATGATAAAAAAAGAAGTTAATAGATTTTTTAATAAAAAAGCTAAAATTAAATATTATGTTGAAAAAAGGCCCCTTGGTACTTTTGGTGGTATTAAAAAAATAAGTAGTAAATTTAGACTTAAAGATAATATTATTGTGATTAATTCCGATATAATTACTAATTTAAAATTTAATAATTTAAAAACTTTTTTTGAGGAAAAAAATTTTGACTTTTTGCTTTGTTGCAAAAAAAATTCTTTACAAATACCGTATGGAGTAATTGAGGAAAAAAAGGGACTTTTAAAAAAAATTGTAGAAAAACCCAAATTTGAATTTAATATTAATACTGGCATATATATGATTAAGCCTGATGTAATTAACAAAATTGATTTTAAAAAAACACAAATCCATCTTACAGATTTAATTAACTCATGTATAAAAAAAAAGATTAAGATTAACTTATTTCCAATAAGTGAATTTTGGATAGATTATGGTTCCAAGGATATTTTAAATAAAATTGAAAAAGATAATTTTATTTTTTAAATATGATTTTTTTTGTTGCATAGTTTCCTGATTGATCACAACCAGCTATTCCTATTTGTTTTATTTGGTCATTAATAAAATAAGTCCAGGTTTGTTTTTTTTCAATTACAGGGTTATCTCTATAAATAAGATTTTTTTTTTCTTTTATTGCCAAAAAAGGTTGGGGCCCAAATAATTTAATATTTGATTTTATAGTTAATTTATTTCCTGTTATTTTTGTTTGAAATTTTAATTTTTTTTGTTTTTTTTTTTTTAATACAAATCTTGCTGCATCTAACGCATTCTTAAAAGATAAATTAACTTTTGGGAATTTTTTAGATATCGTTTTTACCTTATTTAAAAAGAACTCAATTTCAGGATTTATATCTCTTCTATCATGTGTACTAACAGATAATATGGTATTTTTTTTTTGAGATCTTTTGAAAGCTTTGATTATTTCCTGATCAGAAATAATATTTGAGTTTGTATCAATATCAAGAGTTCTAAATATTGTTCTATTTAAATTACCTTTTTTTCTATAATCATATAGACTTGGATTATACTGAGACCAATCATCTGGTGCACCCCTCCAATCATGCGTCTTAAAATTATTTAATTTTTTATTTAAAGATAAATTTGAAAAATCAAATGGTATAAAGTTTTCTAACCAAAAATTAATATCATTTCTCTCTATTACAGCACCAGACCTAAAGATACTTGGAAAAAAATTTTTATTTAAAATTTTTTCACATAAGCTTTTCTCATGATAATCATTACTGGTCCAAGATGTGTTATATCTAAGTGGATCTCCAGATGGATGAATAGAGTGAAAATGCCATCCAAAACAATCTTTATTTTTATTTTTTAAAATTTTTTCATATTTTTCTAAAACTTTATTAAATCCTAAAGTTTTTTTTCTAGGGTTAGTTTTAAAACCCACGTTATCAATGATGAACCAGCTATAGACAATACTTTTATTTTTAAAAAATTTTTTTCTATAATTTGAAGAAGATATATTTTTAACCATAGCATTAATTTGAGACCAATTTTTTAAATAATTTAATCTTTTTGGATTTAAGAAATCAGCTATTTCGTTTTCTCTGCCCCTTAAGTTAATTTTTTTTTTTTGTAATTTTATTAAATTTTTTTTGGAGGCTTTTATATTAATTTTTTTTTCTTTACTTAGTCTCTCAAATGTAGCCTTTAAGCTCTCTGTCAAAGGGCCCTCTGTATCTACACATATAACAATAATTAAATTATTTTTAGAATTCATATATAAATACAAGTATTATAATATAAATTTAATATGAAAAATAAAAATAATACGTGCTTAGTAAGCTTTATTTATCCTGATAAACTCAACCATCTAGATTATTTTGTAAGCAAATTAAAAGAGCAAACAGATCAAAAATTTGATTTTGTATTATTTATAAATAATTCAAATAAAAAAATTAAAAATAAATATATTAAAAAAAAAATTTATATTAATTATCCAATAGTAAAGTCAAGATTTGTTATGATACAAAAAATTAAAAATTTAGATTATAAAAACATCATATTTTTAGATATTGATGACACAATGAGTAAGAGAAGAATAGAATTTTCGAAAAAAATGTTAAAATTTAACTCATTAGTAGTTAATGATATTGTTGTGAAATCGGGAAAAAAAAAATTAATGAACTATATTTCAAAAAGAATTAAAAATGGAACTTCTATCGATTTTAAATTAATTAGAAATAAAAACTTTATTGGAATGAGTAATTCAGCAATTACAAAGACTCTGATAAAAAATATTAAATTCACTTATAATAAAAAAATTTTAATATTTGATTGGTTTTTTTGGTCTTATGTAATGCGTAAAAAAAAAATTAAAGCTACCTTTACTAATAAATTTTATACATATTATAATGTTAGAGAAAAAAGCGTAACTAGATTACCTACTATTATGAATAAAAAAAATATTAAACAAATTAATAGGATTATTAAAAATCATTTTAGTGCATTAAAATTCAATGTTAAGATTAAAAATCTAGTAAAAAAAAATAATTTATGGTGGGAGTTTAATGAAAAATAATTTTAACCAAATGTTTTTAAAAAAATTCAAAATACCCTACATCATTGCTGAAGTTGGAAATAATCATAACGGCTCCTTATTGTTAGCAAAAAAAATTGTCATTGAGGCTAAAAAGGCTGGGGCTAACTGCGTAAAATTTCAGTCGTTTAACGATACAAACTTATTTTCAAAAAATTTTTTAAATAAAAATACTAAAATTAAAAGAGATATAAAAAAATATACACTAAAACTTGATGAATTTAAAAAAATTTATAATTTTTGCAAAAAATTAAAAATTGATTTTTGCTCAACTTGTTTTTCTATTGATGAAGTAAAGTTTTTTATGAAAAATACAAAAGTTAAATTTTTTAAAATTGCATCAATGGATTTAAATAATTATCAGCTTGTTGAGTTTATTGCTAAACAGAAAAAGCCAATTGTATTATCAACTGGTCTTGCAACAAAAAAAGAGATCAGAAATGCTGTTAAATTAATTAAAAAATATAATAAAAAATTGATAGTTTTACATTGTGTATCTAATTATCCACCTAAGATTGAGGATCTTAATTTATTAAGAATAAAAGAATTAAGTAAAACATTTAATATACCTACGGGTTTTTCAGATCATTATGCTGGTATAACTGCATCGATTGGTGCGATTTCAAATGGTGCAAGACTAATAGAAAAACATTTTACTATTAACAAAAAAATGGATGGATGGGATCATAAAATTTCAGCAGATTTAAATGAATTAAAAACAATTTGTGAATTTGCAAAATCATTTCAAAAAATACAGGGCAATAAAACTTTAAAAAGATTAGAAAAAGAAGCTCAGGTGAAAATATTTAGAAGAGGCGTTTATCTTAATAAAAATAAAGCAAAGGGTAGTGTTTTGAAAAAGGAAGATATAATTTTTTTAAGACCTGAAAATGATATTTCTCCATGGAAATATAAAATTATATTAGGTAAAAAATTAAAAAAAAATAAAATTAAAGATGAACCAATATATAAAAATGATTTAGTTTAAATATTTTTTAGCTAAAATTTGTGCTAAAAGATAATGGTTATAATTATCTATATTTATTGACCTCTCATAATTAATATAAACTCCCATTGTTTTTTTTTGTGGCAATATTCCTTTAAGCTTAAGTAGAAAATTTCTTTCAAAAACATATACCATACCATTTGGCTTAAAGGTTTTTGGTGCAGTTTGTCTTGTAAAAATTTTTTTTTTAGTTTTAATTAGTTTTGATAATATATTAAACTTATTTTTTTTAATTAACCAGTGAGCAGGATAATCAGAGTCAGTCACAGTCATTACAGCATTTAATTTATGTTTCATTACATTTTTAATGCATTCATCAATATCATTTGGTGTTCTGAATGGGGTTGTTGGTTGTAACAAAACAATGTATTTAAAAATTTCTTTATTTTTTTTTTCTAACCAATGAACAACATGTCTTGCAACGTCATATGAGCTACTATTATCTGTGGCTAATGATTTTGGCCTAACATAATCAACTTTTATTTCCTTTCTGGCAGTTTTAATTAATTTTATAGAATCTGAGGAAAAAATAATTTTATCTAATAGTTTACTTTTTTGTGCAGTTTTTATTGCTAATTGAATTAAGTTTTTTTTTTTTAACTTTAAAAGATTTTTATTTTTTATTCCTTTTGAGCCACCCCTCGCCAATATAATACCTAACACTTTAGACATTAACAATTCTTCTTTTTTTACTTGATAAAAAACATTTGTCTATTATTTTTTGAGTATTTAGTGCATCTTCTATTGTATTGAAATGTTTTTTATTTTTTTTTAGTAAATTAAAATAAAATTTTGTTTGATCGGTATACATATTCATAAGATTATTAAGTTTATATCTTTTAATTTTAATCTTTTTATTTTTTTCTTTCATTACAATTTGATGATTTACTCTATCCCATATAAATGTTCCATTGGATGTGTGAATAGTAATTGAAATATCATTTATTCTAGAAAATAACTCAAATTTTATTTGTACTACTGCGTTGTTCTTCATTTCGAAAAAACCATAAAAACTATCATCGCTGGTTAGTTTTAATTCGGATAAATTATAAATTCTTGCACTAACCTTTTTTACCTCGCCAAAGAAATATCTGATTAGATCTATTCCATGACTATCATCTAATAAGGCGCCCCCTCCTTGTTCCTTTTTTGCCATATAAAAATTTGTGTATTTTTCATGTGGATGCCAATTTGGGAGATAAGAACACCAATTTAAATTAATAGAATATATTTTACCAATTTTTTTCTTGTTTTTTAATATTTTCAAAAAATCATTCGTATAATTTATAAATCTATGACAGTAGGCTACGTAGTTCACTAATTTTTTTCTTTTGCATATGTCAGAAACTTGCTTCCATCCTTTGCAGCTCATTCCTAAAGGTTTTTCAATAAAAATAGGTATTCCCTTTTGTACACACTTTAATGCTATACCTAAATGTGATGAAGGGGGGGTGCAAATTAAACAAGTATCGTAATTCGTAAAACTAAGTGCTTTGTTTAAACTTTGGAAATGTCCAGTAATATTAAACAATGAACAGGCCTCTTTCAGTCTATCTGGTCTATTATCTAAAATGTAAATTTCTTTAAAGTATTTTTTAAAATTTGATATATGTCTTTTTCCAATAGATCCAATTCCTATAACTAATAATTTTCTTTTCATTTTAAATATTTTTTATCAAGTTTTGTTAACAGATTTACAATAAAAAGAATATGTTTATTTGTTAAGAAACTTGACGAAGGGAGACATAAACTATTATTAAAAATTTTTTTTGCATAATTTATCTTATAGGTTTGATATTTTTTAAATTTAGATTGCAAATGGTTGGGGAACCATATCATTCTGGTTTCTACACCATTTTTTTTTAGAAACTTGTGAATGTCAAAGGGTGTAAGAGCAAAATCTGTTTTTATTTGTAAAATATTCATCCAATTATTAGACCAACATTTTTTTGATGGCTCCAATACTGAAAAATTACCAAGTTTATTAATTTTATTTAAATAATATTTATGAATTTTTCTTTTATTTTTTAAAAAGAGACTTAAATTTTCTAATTGAGCACAACCCATTGCTGCTTGTAAATTATTCATCTTATAATTGAATCCAATATTATTATGTATATATCTTAAGCTATCATCTTTAGCTTGATTTCCCAGATAGTTTGCTTTTTTAATAATACTTTTGTTATTTGAAACTACCATTCCCCCAGAACCAGTTGTAATAACTTTATTTCCATTAAATGATAAACATCCAACATCACCTAAACAACCAAGACTTATTTTTTTTTTATTATTAATTAAATATTTTGAGCCAAGAGCCTCACTTGCATCTTCTATGACTTTGATTCCTCTTCTCTTACAAAATTTAATTAGTTTATAAATATTGGAGCAATGACCCCACATATGAACAATAATTATTGCTGATATATTTTTATTTGTCTTTTTGTTCCATGATTTGTTTTTTTTGTAGTAAGTTTTTTTTTCTAAAAATTCTATAGTTTTTTTTATGTTTAAATTGTGATCTTCTTGTACATCCATAAAAATTGGATTTGCACCTACATATTTTACTGCATTGATTGGAGCAATAAAAGTTAAAGAGGGAACAATTATTTCATCATTTTTTTTAACTCCAACAGATAACAAAGCAAGATGTAAAGCAGACGTTCCAGAAGAGCAAGGAAATGAATATTTAATTTTAAGAATAGAATTAATTTTATTACAAAATTTTTTCAAAAAATGTCCATTGGTAGATACCCAGGTAGATTTAACTGCTTCATTTAAATACTTTTTTTCGTTTCCAACTAGAAAAGGCTCGTTTAGAGAAATCATAATTTTTTTCTATACCAATTATAAGTTTTTAATAATCCTTCGTCAATTTTTACAAATTTTGTCTTAAAATTTTTTTTTATAAATCCAATGTCTGGGATTCTCTTGAATGGAGATCCTATTTCATTTGTTGATTTAATTAATTCAATTTTTTTGTTTAAAATTTTAGAAATTTTCTTTGCAAGAGAAAGTATTTGAATGCATTTGTCATCTGATCCTAAATTAAAAATTATTTTAGTATATTTAGATTTTGAAACTTTATACAAAATATCAATGGCATCATCAATGTAACAAAAAGTACGACTGTGATTAGATGATTTAATTAAAATTGGCTTTGAGCCCTTTTCTATTTTTTTTATTAGTTCTGGTATTACATGGGCATATCCCATTCTTGGTCCATAAATGTTGTGAGGTCTAACAATTATGTAAGGTAAATTTTTTTTGTTTATACAATGAACTTCCCCATGAATTTTAGAAAGCATATATGTTGTTCTTTTATTAAAGATATTAGATATAGTTATTGGTGTATTTTCTTTTGTCGGAAAATTAAGACCAAAGTATTCTAATGTGCCTGCATAGATTTCACTAGTTGACATAAAAAAAAATTTTTTTAGCGATTTCTGTTTTTCGGCAATTTCTAAGCTTTTTAACAGGATTAAATAGTTATTTTTAAGTACTAACTCCGGGCTTTTATTTACATTTTTTACACCTACTATTGCAGCTAAATTATAAATAATATCAAAGTTATTAGATAATTTTATCTTTTTGTTAATTAAATCTAAATTATTAATTTTACAATTTGGATTTTTGCTCAAATGAATTATTTCGGAGTCTTTACTTGCTCTTGAAAAGTTATCTATGATTTCAACATGGTGGTTATTATCTAGATATTTTTTTGCTAAATGATATCCAATAAATCCTGCGCCTCCAATTATTAAAACTTTCATAATTATTTACCTAATGCTCTATACGTAATATTTTTTTTTTTAAATTCAGAAATATATTTTTTCTTTTCAAAAAAATTTACCAAATCAATTAATAAACTATTTTTTGGGATTTTTTTTATAATCTTATTTTTAATAAAAGTTGAGTGATTAACAGAAAAAATAAATATTTTATAATTTACTAGACTATCATATTTACTTATTTTTTTTACAGTCTTTAATTCTTTTTGCGATACATGTGGATCAAAAAAATTAAGTTTGAATTTATTTTTTTTTAGGTATTTGGCTAATTTTATACTTGGAGAAAATCTTAAATCTCCAACATCATTTTTATAACTTAATCCAAAAAGTAAAGTCTTTTTATTTTTAAAATTTTTTGTGATCTTCTCAATCCAATTAAATGAAAAACTAGGCATCTTGCTATTTATATTTATTGCTAGATTTGACATTGGAAATTTTAAATCTTTTAACTTAAATATACTTTTAGCAGAGACTTCAGCAAAAGTTGGATCTTTAGTCAGACAGTATCCACCAACACCTAAACCCGGATATCTAAGGTTGTTATGCGTGGGCCTGACTCTTATGGCTTCAATAATATCGTATAAATTTAAATTTAACTTTTGGGAGAATTTTGTCCACTCGTCAACTAAAGCTATATTTACTGCTCGATATGTATTCTCTAACACTTTTGCAGTTTCGCATGAAGTTATATCTTTTAGTTTAGTTGACGGAAATTTATTTGTATTGATAAAAGTTTTTAAAAATTTTTCACATAAGTTTCCAGCATATAAATTTGAACTTGAATAAACTCTCCAAAAATTACTCACAGAATTTAAATAATCTTTGCCCGGCATCGCTCTCTCATATGAATATGCAATATTTGGATTTTTATTTATTTGTCTTTTTTTAAAAATTTTTTTTATTAACGGTATAATTTTTTGTTCAGTAGTTCCAGGAGGTAAAGTAGTTTGTAAAAAAATTAAGCACTCAGGATTTATTAAGTAAGAAACTTTTTTAATTAGAAATAATATATTTTTTAAATTTTTTTCAAATTTTTTATGATTAATTTCAAAACCCACACTTATCACAACAATATCTGACTCTTTAATCTTATTTAAATCTGTAAATGCCCTAAAATTATTATTTTTTTTTATTGCTCTTTTAAATTTAATTACAAGTTCCTTATCCGCTGACTCAAATGGGAATTTACCTTTGTTAAATTTTTTAATAATAGAATTTCCATAAGAATTACTATTTTCGATACAATAAATAATTTTATTTTGATTTTTATTCGACGAAGCTATTGCTGCAGCCAATGAACTGCCAACATACCCTAATCCGATTATAGAAATTTTTTTTATCATTAAAAATAAAATTTTTTTAAATTTCTTTTTTTAATTCGTCGTATTCTTTCATTTTACGTTTCATAAATTTCGCCGTAAGATAAATTCTATAATTAATACCTTTTGGTGTAAGAACATAAAAATAATTCAGCTTATTTTTACTATTTTTAAAATTTTTTATTTTAACAAAACCTTTTTTATTTAATTCCTTCATGCAGTAATTTATTTTTCCTAGACTTAAACCTAGGTCTTTTGATAGTTTTCTTTGGGTGGATTTAGGGCTCTTTTGAAGTTTTCTAAGAAGGCCTAAATTATTTTCATCATCTTGATACTTGTTCATAATTTGAACACTATATTGTTCAATTTGTGAACGGTCAATAAAAAAGCTTTCAAATTTGTTTTTTTCAGAATATACATGCTATGATTATGAATAAAAAAGGAACTATATTAATAACTGGTGGCACAGGATCTTTTGGCAAATCTTTTGCAAGGCATTTGTTAAAAAAAAAAAGCTTTAAGAAAATAATTATTCTTAGCCGTGATGAACTTAAACAGCATGAGATGAAAAATGAGAAAATTTTCAAAGAAAATTATAAAACAATGAGATACTTTATTGGTGATATTAGAGAAAGAGATAGACTTATAAATGCATTTAACAAAGTTGATTATATTATTCATGCAGCAGCTTTAAAACAGGTTGATACTGCTGAATATAACCCTTTTGAATTTATAAAAACAAATATTCAAGGAACAGAAAATGTTATACAGGCCGCGGTTGCAAATTCTGTTAAGAAAGTAGTAGCATTATCAACTGATAAAGCGGTTTCTCCAATAAATTTATATGGAGCAACAAAATTATGTGCTGATAAACTTGTAATAAGCGCAAACAATATGTTTGGAGACCAGAAGATTTCATTCTCTTTAGTTAGATATGGTAATGTTGTTGCAAGTAGAGGTTCTATTATTCCGATTTTAATTAAAAATAAAAATAAAAAAGAAATTGAATTAACCGATAAATATATGACAAGGTTTAATATTACATTGGAAAAAGCAGTTGAGCTAGTAATGCTTGCATTAAAAAACTCAAAAAAAGGAGAAATTTATGTTCCAAAAATGAAAAGCTATAGATTAATCGACCTGGCAAAAACAATTGCTCCAAAAGCTAATTTTAAATTCACTGGAATAAGGCCAGGTGAGAAAATTCATGAAGAAATAATTTCAGAGACAGAGAGTTTAAATATACAAGAAAAAAAAGATTATTTTATAATTAGTACTCTAGAGAGAGCAAGAAAAAAAAATAAAAATAAACTATTCTCCTATAAAAGTAATACTAATAAAAAATTTTTAAGTTCAAGTGAACTAAAAAATATTATTAAAAAACTTTATAATGATAATACCTTATAGCAGGCAATTTATTGATAAATCTGATATTAAAACAGTTGTTAAAGTTTTAAAGTCAGATTTTTTAACTCAAGGACCAAATGTAAGTATTTTTGAAAAAAACTTATCAAAATTTGTCGGTTCTAAATATGCCGTAGCAGTAAGTAGTGCATCAGCGGGTCTTCATTTGTCTTGTTTAGCATTAGGTCTGAAAAAAAATGATATACTCTGGACTACACCAAATACATTTGTTGCTTCGGCGTCTTGTGGGTTACACTGTGGAGCAAAATTGGATTTTGTAGACATAGATATAAATACAAATAATATTTCAATTAAAAAATTAGAAGAAAAATTAGAAAAAGCAAAAAAGTTTAAAAAATTACCAAAAATTTTAGTTCCCGTTCATTTTTCTGGGCAACCCACTTTGCAAGATGAGATATTTAGACTCTCAAAAAGGTATAAGTTTAAAGTTTTAGAGGATGCATCTCACTCATTAGGGGCTTCTTATAAAAAAGTAAAAGTTGGAAGTTGTAAGTGGTCAGATATAGCCGTTTTTAGTTTTCATCCAGTAAAAACGATCACCTCAGGTGAAGGTGGTGTAATAACAACAAATAATAAAAAAATTTATGAAATGCTTTTAAACTTGAGAACACATGGGATAGTAAATAATTTTAATAATTTAAAAAAAAAAATAAATTCAAAGTGGTATTATGAACAACAATATTTAGGATTTAATTATCGTTTAAATGATATTCAGGCTGCGTTAGGAAACTCACAACTTAAAAAAATTACAAAATTCGTTAAATATAGAAATACCATTGCAGATTACTACTTTGATAGACTTAAGAATTTAAATATTGATTTGCCTACTATTAACAAAAACGTAGTTTCAACATTTCATTTATTTGTTATTAAATTAAGAACCAAAAATTTAAAAAAATATGATGAGATTTTCAAAAAAATTTTGTCTAATGGAATTGGTATAAATCTTCATTATTTACCAATTCACTTACATCCACTGTATAAAAAAATGGGATTTAAAAAAGGTGATTATCCAGTTGCCGAAAGATATTCGGAGACTGCAATAAGTATTCCAATCTATTATGGACTAACAAAAAAAAAGGTTGATAAAGTTATTAAGATTTTAAAAAGGATTATAAAGTAAACTTAATGCATGGTAATTAAAATTTATGAATAAAAAAATTTCATTCTCTTCTTTAAAAGACATAAATACTTTAACAAAAGGTAAAAAAATTGTTTTATTTGGAGCTGGAAATATAGCCGAAAAAACCCTCAGAATAATTGATAAAAAAAAATTAGTTTTTATTGTTGATAATGCATCAAATCATTGGGGGAAAAAACAAACTAATTTTCAAATTAAAAATCCTATAAATATAAAAAATTTAAGTAAAAAATATTTCATAATTATATGTACAACCTCTTATACAGATGTAGCTAATCAATTAAGTAAATATGGATTTAAACAAAATGAATTTACTGTTTCTCCAGTTTTGAATGATCTTAGATCAATTGATGAATTAGAAAAAATGGAGAAAAAAATTATATTTTCAAGTGGTTCACCAAAAAAAAATGATCCTCTTAGTGGGGGTGGAATTTATCTTTTAGAATTAAATGGCACTAAGTGGAAGTATAAAAAAAAAATAAGTGGAAATTGTTATGGAATAATAAAATATAATAATAATTTTGTATCTGTTGACGCAGATTTAGGAATTTTTGAGTTTAGTAAGTCTTTTAAAATCTTAAGATCGAAAAAATTACCAAAAAATAGTAGAGGACACGGTATACACTTTAATGAAAGTAGATCAGAATTTTATGTAGTGTGCTCATATCAAGATTCAATATTAGTTTTGGATAAAAAATTTGAAATAAAGGGAAAAATTAAAATTTCTGATAAGATGAAAAATGAAAAAACTGCATGCCACCATGCTAATGACTGTGTGTCTTATAAAAACAGTCTTTATGTTTCAATGTTTTCTAAAAGTGGTAATTGGAAATTAGACTCTTTTGATGGTGCAATTTTAGAAATTGATTTAATTAAAAAAAGACCATCTTCAACTATTTTGGATAATCTTTGGATGCCTCATAATCCTAAAATAATAAATGGATCCTTTTATGTTCTAGATTCTTTACGAGGATTCCTAAAAGGAAATAATTTTAATACAATTGCAACATTTCCAGGTTTCACGAGAGGATTAGCACATGATGGAAACTATTTTTTTATTGGTCAAAGCAAAAATAGAAATTTTTCAAGAAACCTAGGAGTAAATAATAATACCTCAATAGATTCTGGAATAATAATTTTTGATGAAGAAAAAAAAATTTCTAGATTTTTACAGCTTTCATCAGAAATATCTGAAATACACTCTATTGAGTTTTTAGATTATGAATAGAATTTAAATTAAACGAATAATGATCAAAAAACAAATTGAGAAAACATTTGATAAACTTTGGCCCTTGTGCAGAAGTATTACTGGAGATGGCTATCAAGCCTCATTAGATATACTCTCAAAAATCAACTCTTTTAAAAAAATACACTTTAAGTCTGGTACTAAAGTTTTTGACTGGGTAATACCTCAAGAATGGAATATCAAAAATGCATATATTAAATATAAAGGACAAAAAATAATAGATTTTAAAAAAAATAATCTACATGTCATTGGTTATTCATCAGCAATTAAAAAAAAACTTACTTTTAAAGATTTAAAAAATAATATTTTTTTCCTCAAAAATAGCCCTAATGCAGTTCCTTATTTAACTTCGTATTACAAAAAAACATGGGGATTTTGTTTATCCTTTAATCAGTACAAAAAACTAAAAAAAAAAGGAATTTATGATGTTTTAATCGATAGTTCATTTAAGAAAGGTAAATTAACTATTGGTGAAGATATTATAAAAGGAAAATCGTCTAAAGAAATAATGTTTTCAAGCTACCTCTGCCACCCCTCAATGGCAAATAATGAATTATCTGGTCCCTTGGTACTTACTTATTTAGCCTCGGAATTTAAAAGGAAATTTAAAAACCCTAGATTTACATATAGATTTGTAATTTTACCAGAAACTATTGGCTCAATATCTTATCTCTCCAAGTATGGAAAAGTATTAAAAAATAAATTAATTGCGGGTTTTCAATTGTCATGCATTGGCGATAAATCCCATTATACTTTTAAGACAAGTAGAAGAGAAAATACTCTTGCAGATAAGGCCGGAATAAATTTAATGAATGATCAAAAAAATACAAATATAATTAAATTTGATCCAGCAATTGGAAGTGATGAGAGGCAATACTGCTCTCCAGGTTTTGACTTACCTTTTGCATCTTTTTCAAGAAGTATTTATACAAAATATTCAGAGTATCACACTTCATTAGATAATAAATCTATTATGTCTTTTGAAAAAATGGAAAGAACAGTAAATGATTTATTAAATTTAGTATTTAATATTGAAAACAATCACTATTACAATAATAAATATAATAAAGGAGAACCATTCCTCAGTAAAAGAAATTTATTTCGAACTCTATCGAAAAAAGAACGAGATTTAGATGAAATTTCAATATGGTGGATCTTAAACTATTCTGATGGCAAACATGATTTATTTGATATATCTAAAAAATCAGGTCTTAAAATGATTTCATTAATAAGGACAGCAAAAATCTTACAAAAAAGTAAATTAATCACACAATTAAAATGACAAATAACGAAACATCTCTTTTTAATGATAAAAATATTGGAAAAGAAATTTGGGCTGATTTCCTTACATTGTATAAAAATTTTTCGAGTTACAATGGAAGTGAAACTGAAAAAACAATTTTTTTTTTAAAAAAAAAACTTGGTATCAAAATTATAAAATATAAATATGGGAAAAAAATAAAAAGTTGGAGAATTCCTACCTATAGAAAAGTTATAAAAGGAATTTTAAAAAGAAACAAAAAAAATATTTTAAATTATAAAGATAATAAATTTTTTATTTGGCAAAATAGTGTTTCTATTAAAAAAAAATTAAAATTTAATGAGCTTAAGTCACATATTTATTATAAAAAAGAAAATAAAAAAAGTGTACCATTGAATAATGTTGCCTATACAAATACATGGGGGCTTTCTATGCCATACAATCAATTTTTGAAATTAAATAAAAAATCTTTATATGAGATTGAAATAGTATCAAAAAAGTATAATTCTGATTTACAGATTGGTGAGTTATTAATTAAAGGTAAGTCAAAACAAGAAATTTTAATTGACTCTGTAATAAGTTGTCCGTCGTTAGGTAATAATGTTTCAGCAATTGCTGTAATTTTATCTGTAGTAAAATTCCTATTAAAGAAAAATAATTATTTTTCGTATAGAATTTTGTTTACCCCTGAAACAATAGGGCCATTATCTATGCTTGAAAGAATAAAAAAAAATAAAAATATTCTTGGCGGATCTTGTTTTACAAATTTAGGATATGGAAAATATTTTAATTATAAAGAGTCAAGAAGTGGAAATACTATATTTGATAAATCAATCAAATATTTAAAAAAAAAAGATAAGCTTTTAAAAATTAAATTAAGAAAATTTGAAACAAGCACAGGATTTTCAGGAAATGAAAAAGCATATAATTCTCTTGGATATAAATGTAACATGGGAAATTTTTCTAGATCTATATTAAATTCATACACAGAATATGATACGCATTTAGATAATAAAGATTTTGTCTCACTAAAAAATATGATTCAAAGTTTAAATGTAATTAATAGAGTTTTAGAAATTGTTGATTCAGAAAGAAGATATATTTATAATTTTGATGGAGAACCATCTTATTCTAATTATGGCCTTCAGGACAAAATACAAAATAATAATGCTAGATCCATTATAGATTATTTAGTTACTTATTCAGACGGAAGTAAAACACTGCTAGATTTTGCACTAAGTTCAAAGTTTAAATTAGTTGAATTAAAAAAATATGCAAAAATCTTAAAAAATAAAAATATCTTAAAGGAAATTAAAGTTGAATAAAAAATTTAAGTTAGGAAAGATATCACATTTTATAATTCTGGGAGGATCTTTAAACTCATTGAATTTTTGTAAATTTTTAAAGGCAAAAAAGGTTAAATTTTCTCTTTTTTTAAATAAGCGACAAGCAAATGAAATATTTGGTAAAAAGAAACTTAAATTGTTGTTAAGTCAATTTGGTATCAAGTTTTTTTTAACTGAAAATTTAAATAAAAATAAATTTTTTTTAAATTTAAATCCAATCAATAGTTTAATTATAGGTTTTGGTGAACCCTGGAAGATCGATTTAAAAATTCTAAGATTATATAAAAATAGAGCATTAGATTTTATGGGGATACCAATGCCCATGTATAGGGGTGGAGCACATTACACTTGGATGATTATTAATCAGAGCAGAATTGGTGGCGCATATATTCAAAATATAGATGCAAACACAATACAGGGAAAAAGTGATACAAATATGTTTTTATTTGGAAAAAATTATAATTATCCAAGTTCACTTAAGATACCAATTGATTTTTTTAATTACTCCTGCAAAAAGGAATTAGAGGTTTTAAAAATGTTTTACAGAAAAGTAAAACTTAATTCTTGGTTTAATCTTAAAACTTTTAAAAAAAAAAATTCCCTATTTTTTCCTAGATTAAAAAGTACAGAAAATTCTTATATAAATTGGCACTATAATGATAATGATATTTTTAACTTTATTAATGCTTTTGATGATCCATATAAAGGAGCACAAACTTTTATAAAAAATAAAAAAATCTTTATTAAGAAAATTTATAAATTGAAAAAAATTAAAGTAAATTTTGGAGAATTTTCAAAAGGCCTTATTGTAAATAAAAATGGAGGCTTTGTTTATATTGCTTTAAATAAATGTATTATTATTACAAAAAATATATTTGATGAGAAAAATAATAATATTGTAAACAAGATTAAGATTGGTCAAAGACTTTATACTCCATATAAGTATATCGATAGTGCAATGAAATTTTTAAGGAATGATATATGAAAAAATTATCTAGCATTTATTTAAAAAAATTAAGTCTAAAAAATTTTAATCCAAATTATTATAATTGGGTAAATGACAAGAAAGTGAATAAATTTTTAGAAATTCGATTTAAAAAACAAAGTAAAAATGATGTAAAAAAGTTCATCAAGTATTGTAGTAATTCAAAAAATATTGTTCTCTTTGGAATTTTTTTAGAGGATAATAATTTTCATATCGGAAATATAAAAATTTTTATAACTAGCAGGATTCATAAAAGGGCTGAGGTTGGACTTCTGCTTGGAGAAAAAAAATTTTGGGGTAGAGGATATGGTACCAAGGCTATAAAGTTAACTACAAATTTTGCAAAAAAAAAATTAAAACTTAAAAAATTATATGCTGGATGTTATGAGGAAAATATTGCTTCAAAAAAAATATTTTTAAAAGCTGGATGGAAAATTGAAGGTTTTCAAAAGTCTTTTTGGAAGTTAAATTCAAAAAAAAGAACTGGAGAGATATTACTTGGAAAGCACTTTAAATAATAATCAAGATATATATCTTCTTTTCTTACTAAAGAAAAAAAGATATTAGTAATTTAGAGGAAAATTTATGAAAAGTTGTAAAACATGTTTGTTGCCAGAGACTCACGAAACTATTTCATTCGATAAAAAAGGAAATTGTTCCATATGCTATAATTTTAAAACAAAATCTAAAATAAATTGGAACTCAAAAAAAAAAGAATTAAATCAAATAATAAATAAATTTAAAACTTTTCAAAAAGATCAAGAATATGATTGTATAGTTCCTTTTAGTGGGGGCAAAGATAGTACATGGACATTGTATTATTTGGTTAAAGAATACAATCTTAAACCTTTGGTGGTAAGATTTGATCATGGTTTTTTTAGACCAAATTTAGAAAATAATGTTAAGAATATTTCAAGAAATCTTGGTGTAGATATTCAGACATATACACCTAACTGGAAAGTTGTCCAAAAGTTGATGTTACAGTCTCTTATTGAAAAAGGCGATTTTTGCTGGCATTGCCACACTGGTATTTTTTCTTACCCGATGAGAGTGGCTGTAGAAAAAAAAATCCCATTAATTATATGGGGTGAGCCATCCTCAGAATATACAGCTTATTATGGATACGACTCAGATGAGTTAGTAGACGAAAAGAGATTTAATAGATTTGTAAACCTAGGAATAAATGCTGAGGATATGTATTTGAGACTTAAGGGAGAATTAAAAATTAGAGATTTAAAACCATTTATATACCCTTCGGAAAAATCTTTAAGAGAAATAAAATGTCTTTCTATTTGCCTTGGTAGCTATATTAAATGGGATGTTAAAAAACAATCAAAAATTATAAAAACTGAGCTCGGTTGGAAAGGAGACGAAGTTGAGAACGTGCCTAAGATTTACAGCTATGAAAAAATTGAATGTTATATGCAAGGTGTAAGAGATTACTTAAAATATATCAAAAGAGGATATTCAAGACCAACGCATTTAGCTGCTATAGATTTAAGAAATAAAAGATTAAATAAAAAACAAGCAAACAAAATAATAAAAGAATTTGAGGGTAAAAGACCTCCAAGCCTAGATTTATTTTTAGATTTTATCGGAATCAGTGAAAAGAAATTTATGGAAATAGCTATATCTCATGAGGTTTCTCCTTATAAACATAATCATAAATTAATAAAAAAAGGTAAAAAAACTAACGATTACAAACTTTGGTCTAAAGAAGGTGCTTTAGATAAAAAGACTTCAAATAATATTCTTAAAAATAGTGGTAAATTTTGATTAAAAAAGTTGGCATATTGAATTATAACTCAGGAAATATTAGATCCATTGCATCTGCAATAAATTATATCGGTTATGAAACTGTTATGCTTAACCAAAAAAGCGATTTTAAAGATATTGATTATGTTATTTTGCCAGGAGTTGGTGCGTTTGGTAATTGTGTGAAAAAATTAAAGAAAAGTTTTATTTACAATTTATTAAAAAAAAATGAGTTAAAAAGGCCTTTGTTAGGTATTTGTGTTGGCTTCCAATTATTATTTAATAGAAGTGATGAGAGCCCAAATCAAAATGGATTATCAATTTTTAAAGAGAAATTTTCAAAATTTCCTAATTCAAAAAATTTTAAAATTCCCCATGTGGGTTGGAATGAAGTAAAATTTAAAAAAAATTGTAATTATTTTAAAAAGGGTTACTCGTATGATTTTTATTTTGATCATTCGTATTTTTTAAAAAATTCAAAATTTTCGTTGTGTAAATCTAAACATTCAGTAGAATTTACAAGTGTTGTACAGAGGAATAATATTTTAGCTTGCCAGTTCCATCCAGAAAAAAGCCAAAAAAATGGTTTGGAATTCTTAAAATATTTTTTTAATTACTATGGTTAAAAAAAGATTGATACCTAAACTTTTACTAAAAAGAATTGATAAAAATTTTATAACTGTCTCTACGCAGCAGTTTTTGAAACATAAAATTGTTGGTGATCCCGTTTCTCAAGCAAAGATTTATGAAAGCCAATTAGCAGACGAATTAGTAATTATATTTATAGATAATAATATAAAATTAAAAAATAATAATATAAAAAACCTTCTACATAGAATGTCGTCAGAAACCTTTATGCCCTTAACAATTGGTGGGGGCATTAAAAGTTTAGATGATGTAAAATTTTTAATGGATAATGGCTCTGACAAAATACTTATTAATAAACAAGCCTACCTAAAACCAAAAATAATAAGTGAGATTGTTAAAGTTTATGGATCACAATCAGTTGTAATTTCAATTGATTATGTTGTAAAAAAAAATGAATATTTTATTAAAATTAAAAATAAATTTATAAGAATTAATATGTCAAAATATTTAAAAAAATTGGAAGTTTCTGGAGCTGGAGAGGTTCTGTTAACAAATATAAATTTAGATGGATCAGAAAGAGGTCTAGATATTTCAAGTGCTAAAAAATTCTCAAAAGAATTAGATATTCCCCTTTTAATATCAGGCGGATGTGGTTTATCTAAACATTTTCAGGATTGCTTTTTAAAAACTGATGTAGAAGGAATTGCAAGTGGGACTTTTTTTGCTTTTAGGGATCAAAATCCACTGCAGACTCGCTCACAAATTAAAAACTCTGGTATTAATATTAGAATAAGATGAAAATATTAGCCATAATTCAAGCTCGATGTAATAGTTCTAGATTTCCAAACAAAATTATGAAGAAATTTGGAAAAAGTGAATCTATAATTTTCCAATACAAACGAATTAAAAAATCAAAAAAAATTAGTAAAATAATTGTTGCAACATCAAATAATAATAAAGATGATAAATTAGTTAAATTACTAAAAAAAAATAAAATAGATTATTTTAGAGGAAGTGAAAAAAATGTTTTATCAAGATTTTATGAATGTGCAAAAAAAGAGAAACCTGACGCTGTAGTCAGATTTACAGCAGATTGTCCTTTAATTGATTATAAAATTATTGATAGAGTTATAGAATTATTTAAATCAAAAAAATGTGAGTATGCCTCAAATATAACACCTCCAACTTTTCCAGATGGAATGGATGTTGAGGTATTTAAAATGAAAACATTAATAAAAACATTTAAAAGTGCAAAAACCAAATACGAAAAAGAACATGTGACTACATATATTCAAAGAAACAAAAAAATTAAAAAAGAAAATTTGTATAATAACGAAGATTTATCAAAAATTAGACTAACTTTGGATACAGCTCAAGATTATTATAAAATAAAATCACTTTTAAAAAAAATTGGAAATAAAAACCTTTTTACATTATCTCAAATTATCGATATCGTAAAAAATAAAAATTTTTTTTCGTTTGACCAAAGTAATTCTGGATACAAATTATGGCAATCTGCAAATAAAGCTATAGCTGGTGGAAATTTACTAATATCAAAAAATCCAAATTTCTACATGCCAGGAGGATGGCCAACATATTATAAAAAAGCTCGAGATTGTTATATTTGGGATTTAAATAATAAAAAATATATAGACTTTTCAACTATGAGCGTAGGGACAAATCTTCTTGGTTATTCAAATAGATTTGTAAATAAAAAGGTAATAAATGCTATAAATCAATCTAATATGTCGAGCTTAAATGCTCCTGAGGAAGTTTACTTGGCTGAAAAATTAAAGAAAATGCATAATTGGGACGATGCTAAGTTAAGATTTGCTAAATCTGGGGGTGAAGCAAATGCAATCGCAATTAGACTAGCTAGAGCATTTACAGGCACTGATAAAGTAGCTATTTGTGGCTATCACGGATGGTATGATTGGTATTTAGCTACCAATCTTAAGTCAAAAAAAAACCTAGATCAATTATTAATTGAAAACCTAAGTATAGGCGGAGTCCCTCGAAATTTAAAAAATACGATTTTTCCATTTAAATATAATGATTTTAAAAATTTTAAAAAAATAGTTAAAAAAAATAAAATTAGAATTGTAAAAATGGAAGTTATAAGAAATGAAATGCCTAGAAATAATTTTTTAAAAAAAATTCAAAGTTATTGTGAAAAAAAAAATATAGTTTTAATTTTTGACGAATGTACTTCAGGATTTAGAGAGACTTTTGGAGGAATTTGTAAAAAATTTAATTTATTACCTGATATATTAATTTTAGGGAAAGCACTTGGAAATGGATATCCAATAACTGCAATTATGGGAAAATCTAAAATTATGAATTCAATTAATAAAACATTTATAAGTAGTACTTTTTGGACAGACAGAGTTGGCTTTGTAGCTGCTTTAGCATCACTTGATGAAATGAATAAAAAAAAATCTTGGCTATACGTAAAAAACTATGGTTTAAAAGTTAAAAAACTTTGGAAAAATATTGCAAAAAAAAACAATATTAAGATTAAAGTTACTGGATTGCCTGCTCTATTAAACTTAAATTTTCTATCTAAAAATCATGAATTATACAAATCTTACATGACTGAAACACTGTTAAAAAATAATATTATAGGATCAACCATATTTTATTCGAGTATGGCTCATAATATTTCACATCTTAAATATTATAATAAAATCTTAAATAAAATATTTAGTAAAATAAAAGATTATGAGGAAGGAGATTTAAAAGCTATAAGTTTAAAATATCCTATGAGCGTTAAAACATTTCAAAGGTTAAACTAAAAAATACCTATGAATTCTAAAAATATAAATATTTGTATATTGGATTATGGATCTGGGAATGTAATGTCTGTTTTGAATGCTTTTTTGTCCCTTGGATATAATGCAACAATATCAAATCAAAATAATATAATTATTAATAGTTCACATATTGTTTTACCAGGTGTTGGAAGCTATGGATCATCAATGGAAAAATTGAAAAAAAAATTAGATATTTCGATCATTCAAAAACAAGTTCATGAGATAAAAAAACCTTTTTTGGGTATATGTGTTGGCATGCAATTGCTTTCAGATTTTGGAAACGAGTTCAAAAATACAAAAGGACTGGGGTGGATCCAGGGACATGTAGACAAAATAAATACCAAAAAGAAATTACCTCATATTGGCTGGAACAAAATAAAAATTTTAAAAAATTCAAAATTGCTTGATAAAATAAATGATAAAATGTACTTCTATTTTGTCCATTCTTACCGTTACAATTGCAAAAATGAAAAAAATATTATTGCAAATACTGAATATGACTCTTTTTTTCCAAGTATAATAAATCTTAAAAATATATTTGGAGTTCAGTTTCATCCTGAAAAAAGTCAGAAAGCTGGTTTATTATTATTAAAAAATTTTATTGAGAATACACTTTGATAACTAAAAGAATTATTCCTGTTTTGTTAATGAGAGAGGGTTATCTTGTACAAAGCAGAGGTTTTAAAAGATACCAAAAACTTGGAAATGCTATTGACTCTGTAATTCGCCTAAGCGAATGGTGCTCGGATGAATTGATTTATCTAGATATTACAGAGGGTGAATTTTATGACCTAAATAGAGATGATCAACGATATAAAAATATGCATGAAATTAAAGAAATTGTAAAAGAAGTTTCAAAATATGCTTTTATGCCCGTAACATTTGGAGGAAAAATAAGAACTTTAGAGGATATTAATATAAGACTTTCATGTGGCGCTGATAAAGTGGCAATAAATTCAAAAATAATTGAAGATCATAAATTTTTATATTCTGCTGCAAAAGAATTTGGTTCACAAAGCCTTGTCGTTTCTGTGGATTACAAAAAAGTAAATGGCGAATTATTTGTTTTTTCCTATGGGGGTAAAAAAAATACCCAAATTAAATTGGATGAATATATCAAAATAATTGAAAATAATGGTGCTGGAGAAATTCTTTTAAATTCAATTGAACTTGATGGAACTGGTAAAGGTTTTGATGTTAATACAATAAGTAAAATATCAAACAATACTAATGTGCCACTAATCGCAATTGGAGGTGCTGGTGATTATAATCACTTTATAGACTGTCTAAAAATAGATAATTTAAGTGCTGTAGCTGCTGCTAATTTTTTTCAACATATAGATCAAAGCGTTTTTTTTTTAAAAAAGAAAGCCTATGGTGAAGGTATTAATGTAAGACCACCAGACTTAATTGAAATATAAAAAATTATTTTCTATACACTTAGCTTAATTATATATAAATGAAGATTATAAATTATGAAATTTGTATATTGTAAAGAATGTGTTTATCCTTATTTTGGTGTTAACTTAACCTTTCAAAATGGTGTATGCTCTGCATGCTTATCATATAAAGAATTTAATAAAATTTCTGAAAATGACTGGAAAAAAAGAGAAGAAAAACTAATATCTCTATTTGAAGCATACAGAAAAAAAAATTCCAGTAATTACGATTGTGTAATACCTGTGAGTGGAGGAAAAGATAGTTTTTTTCAGACATATTACGCAACTAAAAAATTAAATCTTAAGCCCTTATTGGTAACTTATAATGGAAACAACTTTCTTCCAGAGGGTGAATATAACCGAGAATTAATGAGAAAAGTTTTAGATGCTGATCATATAACCTGGGGTCCGAGTGTAGAGGTTTTAAAAAAATTAAATATTGTTGCCTTTGAGGCAATGGGAGATATGAACTGGCACAATCATTGTGGCATTGTAACTTCACCAATTATTATTGCAGCTAAATTTAATGTTAAATATATTTTGTGGGGTGAGGTCGATACAGATATCTTTGGAATGTTTGATCCAAATGATTATGTAGAATTTAGTCACAGAATAAGAAAAGAACATAGTTTACGGGGTTATGATACCAATTTTTTTCTTAAAGGTAATTTTGGAAAAATTAATTTTAATAAGAAGGACCTAATTTGGTCAATTTATCCAAAAGATAGTGAGATTATTAAATCTGAAATTAGAGGATTATTTTTAGGTAATTATATGAAATGGGATGCAGAAAATAATGTCAAATTTTTAAAAAAAAATTATGGATGGAAATCATACGAAAAAGGCTTTGAAAGAACATACAGAAATTTCTCAAACCTTGATGATAGATATGAAAATGGTATTCACGATTTGATGAAATTCGTTAAATTTGGTTACGGCAGAGCATCAGACCATGCATCAAAAGATATAAGAGCTGGAAGAATGACGCGTGAAGAGGGAGTAAAAATGGTACTTAAGTATGATCATGTAGTCTCAAGCGATTTAAATTATTGGTTAAATTATGTTGATTAAACTGAAGATTATTTTTGGGAAACCGCAGATAAATTTAGGGATCCTAGAATATGGTCAATTGAAAATGGTAAATGGTACAAGATAGATATTGATAATAAAAAAAGGTTTTACGGCGATGTGAGATTATCCGAAGATGAAAAAAATAATTTTGAGAATAAAAAATTAGAAATAATTAAAAAATATTCAAAGAAATAATAAGTTTTCATCCAATATTTTTAGTCAATTTTTTTATTAATTTAGAGATTTTCTCATCATGTCTAAAAACTTCTGACATAATTTTTGTTGTCTCTTTCGGGGCTTTAGTGAACGCAAGTCTCAGCAAATCCATCCAATTTTTATTATTTTTGGACCTTATAATCTCAATTTTATCGATAATTTTTAAATTTTTATTTTTCATTATTAAATATAATGAATATATATATATCTTAAATGGCGAAATTAAAAGTTGGATTTTTAATTGATAAAGAAAATAGTTGGTTTTTTTTAAACTTAAATAAATTTTATAAAACACTGGATAAAAAAAAATATTTTAAAAAAATTTCCTTTAATTCAAGAAGTTTTAATAACTTTGATATACTATTTATTGTAAATTATACAAAGATAATTAATAATTCTGTTTTAAAAAAAATAAAATTACCAATTGTAATACACGCAAGTGACTTGCCTAAAGGTAAGGGATTTTCGCCATTAATGTGGCAAGTGCTAGAAAATAAAAAAAAGATTAAAGTTTCTATGATTAAAGCTGTTAAAAAAGTAGATTCTGGGCCAATTATTTTTAAAAAACAAATTAAACTTAATG
>CACGON010000002.1:45000-119484 GCA_902574695.1 uncultured Pelagibacteraceae bacterium
AGCTGACGACAGCCATGCAGCACCTGTGTTTCGTCCGGCCGAACCGAAAACTTTAATCTCTTAAAGTCGCGACGAACATGTCAAGTGTTGGTAAGGTTCTGCGCGTATCTTCGAATTAAACCACATGCTCCACTACTTGTGCGGGTCCCCGTCAATTCATTTGAGTTTTAACCTTGCGGTCGTACTCCCCAGGCGGTGTGTTTATCGCTTTCGCTGCGACACTGAAAATAAATTTCCAACGTCTAACACACATCGTTTACGGCATGGACTACGAGGGTATCTAATCCTCTTCGCTACCCATGCTTTCGTTCCTCAGTGTCAGTAATGATCCAGAAAGCTGCCTTCGCAATTGGTATTCTTTCTAATATCTACGAATTTCACCTCTACACTAGAAATTCTGCTTTCCTCTATCATACTCTAGCTAAAAAGTTTTGATGGCAGTTCCAGAGTTAAGCTCTGGGATTTCACCACCAACTTTTTTAACCACCTACGAACTCTTTAAGCCCAGTAATTCCGAACTACGCTAGGTCCCTTCGTATTACCGCGGCTGCTGGCACGAAGTTAGCCGGACCTTCTTATTCGGGTACAGTCATTTTCTTCCCCGACGAAAGAGCTTTACAACCCAAAGGCCTTCTTCACTCACGCGGCATCGCTGCATCAGAGTTTCCTCCATTGTGCAAGATTCCTTACTGCTGCCTCCCGTAGGAGTTTGGGCCGTGTCTCAGTCCCAATGTGGCTGATCATCCTCTCAAATCAGCTATTGATCACAGTCTTGGTAGGCCGTTACCCTACCAACAAACTAATCAAGTGCGGGCTCATCCAATGGCGCATAAAGCTTTCTCCGTAAAGACTTATGAGGTATTAGCACAAGTTTCCTCGTGTTATTCCTCACCATAGGGAAGATACCCACATGTTACTCACCCGTCTGCCACTAAGTATTGCTACTTCGTTCGACTTGCATGTATAAGGCGTGCCGCCAGCGTACGTTCTGAGCCATGATCAAACTCTCAAGTTTAAAAACGGCGCACACTAGCTTCTATACAAATTCTAAGAATAAAATTTGCATATGATTGAAGTGTGTACGACAAATTTTGGTAACCTTAACCGTCCACACTTCTCTTCTTAAAATATTTACATTTATAATAGCTAATTGAGCAAAATTTGCTCAATAATCCTCGTTTCATTATTGAAAAACAATAATTTAATTGAGAAAGTTTGATGCTTATAGGCTAAATTTAAACTAAATCAAGTGGTTAAGAATGAAAAAAAGCCTCAAAAAACCTTATAATTTGAGGTTTTTTTGACTAATATAATATACTAAATTAATTATTGAATAAATTTAAATGAAAATATTCCCTAAAAATTTAAGTGAAAAAATAAGCAAAAATCAAGGAATTTTTTATATTTTATTACTAATTATAACTTCAATATTTATAACACAAATTTTTCAGCTCTCAAAAAACCAGTCAAATAAAGAATATGTAAAACTCTTAAATAATATATATTTTAAAAAAACAATTGAAAATTTATTTCAAGATTTTCAACCTAAGTATAAAAGTTTTGAACATAGAGTTGAGTACAATGAGACTATCAACAGTATTTTAAAAAAATACAATATCCCCTCAAATGAAATCAATTTAATCAATAAAAAAATAAACAAAGACAAAGAAGTAAAAAGCTTAAAAGTAAATGATTTAGTTAAATTTAAGGTTGATAACACTGATAAGAAAGTAGTTGAATTTATTATTCCAATCTCAAAAACAAAAAAAGTAAAGTTAATTAGAGATTTAGCGAAAAATTCCTTTGAAAGAACTGATATAGTAACAAATCTTCAAAGAAAAATTGTATTTAGAGAGGCAAAAATCAAACAAAGTCTTTATAGAAGTGCTACTAAACAAAAAATTCCTCCTAATGTAATTATTGAATTTGCAAGAATTTATGGATTTCAGGTAGATTTTCAAAGAGACATAAGAAAAAATGATAGTTTTCAAATAATTTATGAAGTGTTTGTTGATGAAAATAAAAAAGTTTTTAATACCGGAAACATATTATTCGCTGACTTAAATCTTAGTAATCAAAATAATGCATTATATTTTTTTAATAAAAAAGGAAGTCAAGGTCATTATGACTTAAACGGAAAAAGCGCAAAGAAAGCTTTAATGAAAACACCGATTAATGGTGCAAGACTTTCATCTCCTTTTGGGATGAGAAAACATCCAATAGATGGTTTTAATAAAATGCATAGAGGAACAGATTTTGCAGCACCAGAAGGAACACCAATTATGGCTTCGGGAGATGGTGTTGTTATAAAAGCAAGTTGGTGTGGAGGAGGTGGTAATTGTGTTAAGATTAAACATAATTCTACTTACAGCACAGTCTATGCGCATTTATCAAAATTTTCTGGTGTATCAAAAGTAGGTAATAGAGTTAAACAAGGACAAGTTATTGGATACGTTGGCTCAACAGGAAAATCTACAGGGCCGCATTTGCACTATGAGGTTATATTTAACGGCAAGAGAATTAATTCGCAAACCTTAAAGTTACCATCAGGTAAAATATTGAAAGGAACTACAAGAGAAGAATTTGAAATTGCAAAAATCAAAACCGATGTACTAAAATCTGAGCTAATATTAAAATATAATTAAATTAAGGGGTTGTCTTATCTATATTTTCAACACTTGTGGACTGCTTTCCCTCTTCCTCTGATAGGTTTTCATTTTCTTCTTTTTTAAATTCATCTCTATTTCTCAAAAAGTTTTTTCCTTTTTCATTTGATATTCTTAAGAAATGATCCGCGTGCTGAAAATAATTTTCAGAAAGAATTTTATCACCATTCGATAATGCTTCTCTTGCGAGGTCATTATACTTTTCTATTAGCTTAGAAGCGTTTTGATTATTTCTACCTGGTGATTTTCTTTGAAAATTTTGTCCTTCAATAAAAGATGAATTTGATCCATTGCGTTTATAATTTTTATCACCATTAGATCTGAATCTTGGTCTTTTATTATTATTTCTAAATGATCTCATTTAATTGTTATAATTTCGTGCAAATAATACACCTATCATTTTTTCCATAGTCTTTATAAACATTATTTACAAAAAAATTTTCTTTATTGATTATTTCCAAAACCTTACTTTTTTGGTCAAATCCAATTTCTAAAATTAACCTTCCACTTTTTTTTAACAATTTGGAAGATTTTTTAATTATTTTTTCAAAAAATTTTAAACCATTTTTACCACCTTCAAGTGCTTGGATTGGTTCAAAATTATATATATCTTTATCCAGATATTTAAGTTTACTACTGCAAATATAAGGAGGATTAGATATTATTAAATCATATTTACCTTTAAAAAAATTGTCAACAGATGATTTATAAAATTTAATTCTATTACTTAATTGATGCATTTTTGCATTATATTTGGCAATATTTATTGCTTTTTTTGAAATATCTATTGCTGTGCCTTTAAAATATTTTCTCTCACCAAGTATGGATATAATCAAACATCCTGATCCTGTGCCAATATCTAAAATAGATATTTTTTTTTTATGCTTATAATAACTCAGAACTTTTTCAACTACTGTCTCAGAATCGGGACGCGGTATAAGAACATTATTGTCAACAAAAAATTTTTTTTTCCAAAAATATTTCTCATTCATTATATAAGCTATTGGTTCATTATTTTTTCTTCTATTAAGAAATTTTAAAAATTTTTTTGTTTCGCTGAAGTTTAAAGTTTTATTATCATTTGTAAGTATATATTCTCTACTTTCTTTTAATGTTTTTGATAATAAAAGCTCGGTATCTATTTGGTGAGTCTTTATTGAATGGTTTTTTAAAATTTTACTTCCTAGTTGAAGAATATTATTTATGGTATTCATCTTTATGATAGATTAATTAATTTTTCCTCTTGAGCTTGTAAATTCAAATTTTCAACAAAATCATCAAAAATTTCCCCCTCCATAAATTCCTCTAGTTTATGAAGAGTCATATTTATTCTATGATCAGTAACTCTTCCCTGAGGAAAATTATAAGTTCGTATTCTTTCTGATCTATCGCCAGTTCCAATTTTATTTTTCCTATCTTTAGATCTTTCATCTTCTTTTTTTTTTCTTTCAAACTCATAAATTCTTGACCTAAGGATTTTTAATCCTTTTTCTTTATTTCTAATTTGTGATTTTTCATCTTGTTGGCTAACAACTATTCCAGTAGGTAAATGGGTTATCCTTACAGCTGAGTCTGTGGTATTAACACTTTGTCCACCGGGTCCACTGCTTCTAAAAACATCTACTCGTAAATCTTTTTCTTCGATTTTTACATCTATTTCCTCGGCTTCGGGCAAAACTGCAACTGTTGCTGCGGATGTATGAACTCTTCCTTGTGTTTCAGTATCTGGAACTCTCTGAACTCTATGAACACCACTTTCATACTTTAAAGTTGAGTAAATATTGTTACCCTTAATCGACGCGATTACTTCTTTTAAACCACCAGCATCACTTTTGGAAATGCTTATCATTTCAAGTTGCCATTTTTTTTTATTACAAATTTTTTCGTACATTTTAAAAAGGTCCGAGGCAAATAAACTTGCTTCTAATCCACCTGTTCCAGCCCTTATTTCAATTATTGCATTCTTTTTATCTGCTTCATCTTTTGGTAATAAAAAAAGTTTTAGTGTTTTTTCAACTCTATCACTTTTTTTTATTAATTCTGATAATTCCAATTTAGCCAAATCTTTCATTTCATTATCACTAGATGTATCATTTATTATTTTTTCTAGCTCTTTTTTTTCATTTGAAAATGTATTATAAAATTTTGCCTCACTAATAATATTATTTAAGTCTGAATATTCTTTTGACATTTCAGGTAATTTATTTTTATCAACATCAACCGAAGATAGGTCAGTTTCTAACTTCGCATGTCTTTTGATAATATCTTTGACTTTTTCCAGAGGTATCATTTAGTTTTTTTTTGGATTTCACTTACTTTCTTTTCAACCTGTTCCACAACTTTAGAGATAATTTCTTTATTATTTAGCTTTTCACTTTGAGCTCCATTTAAGTAAAGCATATTACTATCTTTACCACCACCAGTAATTCCAACATCTGTTTGTGAGGCCTCACCAGGTCCGTTAACTACACATCCAATTATTGATAATGTAATCGGTTCTTTTATATGTGATAGTTTATCTTCTAATATTTTTACAGTTTCTATAACTTCAAATCCTTGTCTAGCACATGACGGGCAAGATATTATTTTTACACCTCTGTTTCTTAAGCCAATAGATTTTAATATTTCATTACCAATTTTCACCTCTTCAACTGGATCATCTGACAATGATACTCTAATAGTATCACCAATGCCTTCCATCAATAAATTTCCTATTCCAATTGAAGATTTTATACTTCCGGGTATAAAACTTCCTGCTTCTGTAATTCCAAGGTGCAGTGGATAATTTGTTTTTTCTGATAAGAGTTTATATGATTTAATTGATAAAAAAACGTCAGAAGACTTAACACTTATTTTAAAATTATAAAATTGTAGATCTTCTAAAATTTTTATATTTCTCAAGGCGCTATCAAGTAGAGCCTCTGGGCAAGGCTCCTTATATTTTTCTAGAATATCTCTTTCAAGAGATCCGGCATTTACACCAATTCTTATTGAACAATTATTATTTTTTGCAGCACTTATAACTTCTTTTATTTTATTTTTATCACCTATATTACCAGGGTTAATTCTTAAACAGCTTGCACCATTTTCAGCAGCTTCAATTGCTCTTTTGTAATGAAAATGTATATCAGCTACTATAGGTATATCAATATGCTTCACGATTTGTTTCAAGGCCTTTGTTGAATTTTCATCAGGACAAGAAACTCTTACTATATCTGCACCTGCTTCAGAAATTTGTTGTATTTGTTTAATTGTTTTATTTATATCTGAGGTTAAAGTATTTGTCATTGACTGAACACTGATCGGATTATCACCGCCAACCTTCACTTTGCCAACGTTTATAACTTTTGTTTTTTTTCTATTTATATCACGATAAGGTCTTATACTCATTTTTCTAATTTAAATTCTTTATGAAGTGCCGCAACTGCTTTTTTAAGGTAGGCTTTTTTTATTAGTACAGAGATTTTTATTTCCGAAGTCGAAATGACTTGAATATTTATTTTTTTTTGTGATAGGGCTTTAAACATTCTATATGTTACACCAGGAGTCGTAATCATTCCAACTCCAATAATTGATATTTTTGAAACGTTTTTGGTAATTAGTATATCCTTAAATTTAATATTTTTATTATTTCTTAAAAGTTTTTCTGTTTTTTTTATGTCATCAGATTTTATTGTAAATGTTAAGTCTGTCTTTTTTCCGTCTGCTGATATATTTTGAACGACCATGTCAACATTTATTGAGTTATGTGATAGTGGTTCAAAAATAGATGCTGCAACTCCGGGTTTATCTACGACACCTAATAAACTTATTTTTGAGTCATTTTTTGTAAAAGTTACTCCTGTTATAATTCTATTAGAAATATTTTTTTTTCTTGTAATCAGTGTTCCTGGCTTATCTTTAAATGCTGATTTTACATCAATATTTATTCTATTTAATCTTGCATCCTGAATTGAAGCTGGTTGCATTACTTTTGCTCCTAAGGATGCCATTTCTAACATTTCCTCATAAGAAATTTTGTCAATTTTTTTTGCTTTCTTAAAAATGTTTGGGTCAGTTGTATAAACCCCTTCTACATCTGTAAATATAATACATTTCTCAGCGTTAAAAAATTTTGCTAACATTATTGCACTTGAGTCTGATCCGCCTCTTTCCAAAGTTGTAATTCTATCATTAGAATTTATTCCTTGGAAACCAGTGATCACAGGTATCCCTCCGTCTTTAAGGTATTTAATGATTTTGTATCTAAAAATATTTGTGATTCTTGATGTTTTATGATTGCCTGTTGTGATTATTGGAACCTGCCATCCAAGCCAAGATCGTGATTTTAAACCAATATGATTCAATCTTCCAGAGATGAGTGCGCATGAAATTTGCTCTCCTGTAGAAACCAAAACATCATATTCAGATTCATTAAAATTATTACTTATCTGATTTGATTTTCTGACTAGATCATTTGTCACACCGCTCATTGCAGACGAAACAACAATTACTTTATATTTTTTTTTTGTAAATCTGGCTATAATTGATGCAGCTTTTTTAATTCTGTCAATTGATCCAACTGATGTTCCCCCAAATTTCAGTACTACAATTTTCATTGGTAATTTTTTTAAATTTTTAAAATTATATTGATAAAATACATCTTGGTTGTAATGTCAATAATCAATGAAAAGTAGCACAATTAACAAAAAAGAAATAGATAAATTCTCAAAAATTGCTGAAGATTGGTGGAACCCAGAAGGTAAATTTAAACCTCTTCATCAATTTAATCCTACAAGAATAAGTTACATTAAAGAAAAAACTATTAATCATTTTAAAATTTCCAACGAAGATAAACCTTTTAAAAATTTGAGTATTTTGGATATCGGATGTGGTGGTGGATTGTTATCCGAACCAATATCAAGATTGGGAGGAATTGTTACCGGAATAGATGCTTCTGATAAAAATATTAAATCAGCTAAAATTCATGCAAAAGAAAATAATTTAAAAATAAATTATTTTTGTAATTCACCAGAAAATTTCAATACAAATGAAAAATTTGATATTATTTTAAATATGGAAATAGTTGAGCATGTCGAGGACGTAGATTTTTTTATCAAAAAAAGTTCAGAATTGTTAAAAAAAAATGGATTAATGTTTATTGCTACTCTTAATAGGACACTTAAATCATACATTTTTGCTATTGTTGGAGCAGAATATATTCTACGTTGGTTACCTATTGGCACACATGAGTGGAATAAGTTTTTAACACCTCAAGAAATTATTAATATTGGGAAAAAGAATTCACTCTCTCACGAAAACATTGATGGTATGGTTTTTAACCCATTTAGTAGTGATTGGAAAGTATCAAATGATTGCTCAGTGAATTATATAATTAAGTTCAAAAAAAATTAGTTTTCTTTTTTCTCAAGCCATGGGATATTTTGTGTTTCAATTCCCTCTTCATTAAGACTTTTAATTTCTTCATTTGTAGCTCGTCCATAAATACCTTTTGGGTTTTTTTTTGAATTATAATGAATGGATCTAGCTTCATAAGAAAAATTTTCCCCAACATATTCAAAATTATTTTTAATAAATCTTTGATACTCTCTCATCTTATTTTTAAATAAACGTAATTTTTTCTCTTCCCCGTTATTTTTTTTTATATAATTATTATTTAAAATTTTTGGTGACATAAGAGATTTTTTAACTTTTTTAGAATTACATAAATTACAACTTAGAAAATCTTGTTTTTTCAATTTATCAAATTCTTTTGAAGTGCTAAACCAGCTGTCAAATATATTTTTGCAACTCTCACATTCGAGTTTGTATTTTATCATGATAAATAATTAATTACTTTTTAAAACATTTCAAGGTATTAACTTCTATAGTCTGAGTTAATTTCAATATATTTCTTGGTTAAATCCATGGTATAAACAGTAAACTTTTTTGATCCCATATTTAAATTAATATTAAAATCTATTTTTTCATTACCCATGTATTTTTTTGCTTCTTCCTCGGAATAATTTTCTACTAAATGTCCTTTATCAACAATTCTGATATCTCCAAAATTGATGTTAAGTTTATTTAAATTTAGTGAAACTTTTGATTTTCCAATTGCCATTATGATTCTGCCCCAATTTGGATCCTCGCCTGCTACTGCCGTTTTAACTAAAGGTGAGTTCGCAATTGAAAAGGCAATTTTTTTTGCGTCTTTTTCATCTTTTGCTTTGTTAACATTAATTGTAATAAATTTTGAAGCACCCTCTCCATCAGCTGCTACCCTTTTGGCTAAATTAAGAAGTACAGAATGAAAACTTTTTTCAAATATTTTTGCCCGTTCATCTCTAATATTTTTAATTATTATATTATTTGCGGAACCAGTTGCAAATACAGATACCATATCATTAGTGCTTGTATCGCCATCACAACTAATAGCATTAAATGTTGTATCAATATTTTTTGATAATAATTTTTTTAATACCTTTGGGGAAATTTTTGCATCTGTAAAAACATACCCTAGAGTAGTTGCCATATTTGGATAAATCATGCCTGATCCTTTTGCTACTCCATAAATTTTAATTGAAGTGTTGCCAATTCTACATTCTTCCATTGCTAGTTTGGGAACCTGGTCAGTTGTCATAATTCCTAATGCTGCTTTTGTCCAAATATACTTGTTTTGATTATATTTAATTTTTTCTACTATATCTTTTATGCTATTTTTTATTTTTTCAGTTGGAAAAGTTTCGCCAATAGTACCTGTGCAACCAAAAATTATATCTTTTGATTTTATTTTTTGTGGTTTTTCCTCATCAAGTTTTTGCTTTTCGTTTAGTTTTTCAGCAAGCTCCTCAGCAATTATTCTAAGACCTAAATAGCCTTTCTTTCCAGTGAAAGCATTTGCATTTCTTGTGTTAATTAGTAGGGCCATAATTTTTTTACTACTTATAGACTTATTCCATTTAATATTTTCAGAGACTATTGTTGATTTTGTATAAACAGATGCATAATTTGCTCCATTTCTAAAATAGAATAGGACTAGGTCATCCCTTGGAGGATTATAAAGCTTTGCATCTGTGATAGATATTGCAAGACCGTTCAAATGATCAAGATCTTGATAGTCGCTTAATTTAGTATTTTTACTTTCTGAGCCAAATAAATTATTAAAATTTAGTACCATAAGGTTTAAAAAAATTATTTTCTTCCTATATTAATTAATATAATTAAATTATACACCAAAATAAAACTAATGCTTAACCCATTAAAAATATTATCTAAATTTATCAAGTCTCACAATCAAAAAGAGCTAGATAAACTAAAAATATTTGTTGATAAAGTAAATAATCTTGAAAATGAAATATCT
Source organism: uncultured Pelagibacteraceae bacterium (assembly GCA_902574695.1). GTDB lineage: Bacteria > Pseudomonadota > Alphaproteobacteria > Pelagibacterales > Pelagibacteraceae > Pelagibacter. The sequence goes on from CACGON010000002.1 coordinate 55,009, forward strand.
AAAATAAATGATAATGATTTTCCAAAAAAAACTTTAGAACTTAAGCAAAGATTGAAAGAAGAACAAAATATTGAGGAAATTTTACCTGAAGCTTTTGCAATGGTAAGAGAGGCGTCTAAAAGAACCAGGGGTGAAAGACATTATGATGTTCAAATAATGGGGGGAGTAGTTCTGCATAATGGTGGAATTTCAGAAATGAAAACTGGTGAGGGAAAAACTATAACAATTGCATTGGCAGCTTTTTTAAATTCATTAAATGGTAAAGGAGTTCACGTAGTCACTGTAAATGACTATTTGGCTCGAAGAGACTGTATAGAGATGAATAAAATTTATGAATTTTTAGGAATTAAAGCAGGGTATATATCAAATGGCCAAGATGATGAAGAAAGAGCAAAAAATTATAATGCTGATATTACCTATGCAACAAATAGCGAGCTTGGTTTTGACTATTTAAGAGATAATATGAAGTTTCGATTAGACGAATTAGTTCAAAGAGATCATAAATTTGCAATAGTTGATGAAATAGATTCTTGCTTAATTGATGAAGCCAGAACTCCCTTAGTTATATCTGGCGCAGCTGAGGATAAAACTGGTCAATATTTATCAATTGATAAATTGGTTAAGAGATTAAAAAACTCAGATTTTGAAATTGATGAAAAAGACAAGAATATTTTTTTAACAAATGAAGGAATTTCTAATGTAGAGAAAATATTTTCTGAGGCAAATATTTTAAAAAATAATAACTTCTATGACCCTGAAAACTTATCTTTAGTTCATCATGTAAACCAAGCTTTGAGAGCAAATCATCTTTATCATAAGGGTAAAGATTACATTGTACAGGAGGGTATATTAAAAATAATTGACGAATTAACTGGACGAATATTAGAGGGGAGAAGATATGGAGATGGTTTACACCAAGCTTTAGAAGCAAAAGAAAAAATAGAGGTACAAAATGAAAATCAAACATTAGCTTCAATTACATATCAAAATTATTTTAAACTTTATGAAAAACTGTCCGGTTGTACAGGAACCGCACTAACGGAAGCTGAGGAGTTTTTAGAAATCTATAATTTATCAGTTACAGTAATTCCAACTAACAAAAAAATGATACGTAAAGACTGGAATGATCAGATATTTAGAACTGAGGATGAAAAAAATAATGCCATAATTAAGAAAATTTCAGAGTGTTATAAATCTGGTCAACCAGTACTTATTTTTACCTCAAGTATAAATAAATCTGAACAATATTCATCTTTATTAAATAAAGTTAAAATACCCCATGTAGTTTTGAATGCAAAAAATCATGAAAAAGAAGCAGAAATTATTGCCAACGCTGGTAAGGAAAATTCTGTAATAATAACAACAAGCATTTCTGGTCGAGGAGTTGATATCCAGCTTGGAGGTAAAAAAGGCGTTTTTAATTCTGACAAGCTTAAAGATGAAAAAGATAAAATAAAAGCACTCGGTGGATTGTTTGTAATTGGCACTGAAAGGATGGAGTCTAGAAGAGTTGACAATCAGGCAAGAGGTAGATCTGGAAGGCAAGGAGATGAAGGAAATTCAATATTTTTTGTAAGTTTAGATGATGATTTAATGAGAATATTTGGTTCAGATTCAATGAATAAAATTCTTGAGAAATTGGGATTAAAAGATGGAGAAAGCATTGATCATCCATGGATAAATAAGGCCTTGGAAAGGGCTCAGCAAAAAGTTGAGGCAAGAAACTTTGACATCAGAAAAACACTACTTAAATTTGATAATGTTCTTAATGACCAAAGACATGTAATTTTCAATCAAAGAAAAAATATTATGAATAAGAATAATATTTTTGAAATTTCAGAGGAATTTTTAAAAGAGGCAATTGAAAATTTAATAGAACTCAAAAATTACTCAACGAATATAAACAGAAATAATGAGTTTATTGGAAAGATTAGATCCTTAATAGGAAAAAATTTGACTAATGAAGAAATCAATACTTTATGTAAAAAAAATAATAAGGATTTAAATTTATATTTAAAGGACATTTTTAAGAACAAAAGAGATGAAAGAATTAAATTAATTGGAGAAGAACAAACAAAAGAGATTGAGAAGAGAATTTTTCTTCAAACAATAGATGCAAACTGGAAACTACATATTCAATATTTAGAGCAACTTAGACAGGTAATTGGTCTTAGGTCATATGGTCAAAGAGACCCTCTTGTAGAATATAAAAAAGAGTCTTTTGCACTATTTGAAAATCTTCTAGATAAGTTGAAACTTGATTTAATTACGATCCTGATAAATTTACAAATTGTTCAAAAAAATGCAAATGAGGATGATGTTAAGTCAAATACAAAACCAAAATTAGATCCAAAATATGTTGGAAAAAAAATGAGTAGAAATGAGCCTTGCTTTTGTGGTTCAAATAAAAAATACAAACATTGTTGCGGAAGATTTTAAGCTAAATATATTCCGAGAAGAGCAATTAATAATAGACCAATTAAAATAAAAATATTTTTTTTCTTAAATTTATTAAAAAAACTATAAATAGCACTATTTTCAACAGACAATGATTTTTTCGCACTAGAGGATGGTGCAAAACCTTTATTTCTTCCAATTGATAAAAACTTTTCTTTTCTTTGATCGTATATATCATTACGTGATAAAGCTGAAAACTCATTTAAATTTTTTTCTAAAGATTTTTTTACTTCATCCAATATAAAATTTTTATCTCTGTGAGCGCCACCGATTGGTTCCTTTATTATTTCGTCAATTACTTTTAATTCTAATAAATCTTTTGATGAGAGCTTCATCGCAGTAGCGGCTTCAAGGGTTTTTTTTGGATCTCGCCAAAGTATTGTTGCACATCCCTCTGGTGATATAACTGAGTAAATAGCATTCTCTAACATTATAACTTTACTGGATGATGCTAGTGCTATTGCTCCACCTGACCCTCCTTCTCCGATAATAATAGAAATTGAGGGAACTTTAAGTTCCATGCTACATTCTATAGATTTAGCTATAGCTTCGGCTTGACCTCGCTCCTCAGCACCAACTCCTGGATAAGCTCCAGGTGTATCAACAAATATGATAATTGGAATATTGAATTTATCAGCAAGCTTCATCAATCTTATAGATTTTCTATAACCCTCAGGTCTCATCATTCCAAAATTACGATCAAGTCTGGTTTCTAAATCGTCACCTTTTTCTTGGCCTATGATAAGAACTGACTGACCATTAAATTTTCCAAATCCTGTAATAACTGATTTATCCTCGCCATAAAATCGATCGCCAGATAAAGAGATAAAATCGGTAAATAAATTATCAATAAAAAATTTAGATTTTGGCCTATCTTCGTGTCTTGCTACTAAAGTTTTTTGCCATGGATCTAAATTTGAATAAATTTTTTTTAGCTTACTATCAATTTCTGTTTCAAGGTCTGATATTTTGTTAGTATTAACTTCAGAAAGACCTTCGTTGTTATAGGGATCTTTTAGTGCTTCTAGCTCTTTTTCAAGGTCTTTTATGTCTAATTCAAAATTTAAATAGTTTTTCATATAATTATAGTCTTTATAAACTAAAAATAGGCAATAAAATGGTAAAATAAACTATTATGAAAAAAAAGGAACAATTTATAAAAATCTTAGATTTATCAGTATCTAAGGTACTTTTAAAATTCATTAACAAAGAACTTTTGCCAGGAACTGGGTTATCCAAAACTCGATTTTGGAAAGGTTTTAATAAAGCAGTTCATGAACTAAAGCCAAAAAATAAAAAATTAATTGAAACTAGAGAAAAAATACAGAAATCTTTAGACTCATATAATTTAAGTAATAAAGGCAAAAGGATAAACTTAAAAAAATATAAAAATTTTTTGAAGAAGATTGGATATCTTAAAAAAACAGGTTCAAATTTTAAAATTCAAACAAAAAATTTAGATATAGAAATTTCAAATATATGTGGTCCTCAGCTTGTTTGTCCAGTTTCTAACGCAAGATTTTTACTTAATGCAGCGAATGCTAGATGGGTAAGTTTATACGATAGTTTATATGGAACAAACATTATTCCTGAAACAAAAGGTGCGGTTAAAGGAAATACATATAACCCAATTAGAGGAAAAAAGGTTATTGATTATGCTCGTAAACTTTTAGATAAATATGTTCCTCTGAAATATCAAAAATGGCAAACTCTAACTGAAATACCAAGCATAAAAAATGGAAAATTAAATTTTGAATTAAAAAATAAAAAACAGTTGGTTGGTTATAAAAAAAATAAAAATAAATTGGTTTCTTTGTTATTTGTTAATAACAATCTCCATATTGATATTATTTTTGATCAAGGTGGTAAATTAGAAATAAATAACCCTGAAGGTAATCAAGATCCATTAAAAATACATGATATTTATTTAGAGTCCGCAATTTCAACAATCTGTGATCATGAGGATAGTGTGGCAGCAGTTGATGCAGAAGATAAAGTTTTAGGCTACAGAAATTGGCTGCATCTTATGAAGGGAAATTTAACTTCAAAATTTAAAAAAAACAACAAATCAATTATTAGAAAACTAAATAGAGATAGAAAATATATTTCAATGAGTGGTAAAAATATTGTCTTACATGGCAGATCTTTGTTGCTTAATAGAAATGTCGGTCACCTAATGACAAATCCTTCAATTCTTTTAAAAGATGGATCAGAGTGTCCAGAGGGTATTTTAGATGCATTTATTACGTCTACGGCTTGTATTCACGACTTTAAAAGAAAAGGTAATTCAAGAAACAATTCAATTTATATTGTTAAACCAAAGATGCATGGGCCAGAGGAGTGTGCTTTTACAAATTTAATTTTTGAAAAAGTTGAAAAAGTTTTAAATCTTAAAAAAAATCAAATTTTATGTGGAATAATGGATGAAGAAAGAAGAACATCAGTAAACTTAAAAGAATGTATTAGAATTTTAAAAAAAAGGGTATTTTTTATAAATACAGGATTTTTAGATAGAACTGGAGATGAAATACATACATCAATGGAAATTGGGCCAATGATTTTAAAGGGAGATATGAAATCATCGAAATGGATTTCTGCTTACGAGAATAATAACGTTGATGTTGGGTTAATGTGTGGTTTCTCTAAAAAAGCTCAAATAGGTAAAGGAATGTGGGCAATGCCAGATTTGCTTGGAGAAATGCTTAAGCAAAAAATATCACATCCTTTATCAGGAGCAAACTGTGCATGGGTACCTTCACCAACAGCAGCAGCTATACATGCTCTACATTATCACGATGTTGATGTATTTTCTTTGCATAATAAAATAAAGAAAAGAAAACCTGCAAAATTAGATGATTTATTAACTATACCAATTGACCATAAACAAAATTGGAAAAATGAACAAATAGAAAAAGAATTAAAAAATAATGCACAAGGTATTTTGGGTTATGTTGTTCGTTGGATTGATCAATCTGTAGGATGTTCAAAAGTACCAGATATAAATGGAGTTGGTTTAATGGAAGACAGAGCAACATGCAGAATTAGCAGTCAGCATATAGCTAATTGGCTACATCATGGAATATGTAGTAAAAAACAAGTTCTAGAAATTATGAAAAAAATGGCAAAAGTTGTCGATAATCAAAACCTCAAAGATCGTAGCATGAAGGGCCAAGAGCCATATCAACCTATGGCTGGAAATTTTGATAAATCCATAGCATTTAAAGCTGCATGTGATTTAGTTTTTCATGGAAAGTTCCAACCTTCTGGTTACACAGAACCATTGCTTCACTTTAACAGATTAATGAAAAAATCACTCTGAATTCGATTTTAAGCCAGTCCTATTTTTAAAAGCTGAGTATAATGTACCGTCATCTAAGTTTTCAATTTCACCACCTATTGGTAAACCCTGAGCAAGTTTAGAAATTTTGACATTTGTATCTTTTAAAAAATCTTGAATATAATATGCTGTAGTTTGACCTTCCACAGTTGCACTTGTACAAATTATAACTTCTTCAATTTTTTGTGATACTACTCTTTTTTTAAGAGAGCTTAGAAGTAAATCTTCTTTTTTCTGCCCTAAAGAACTCAAAGTACCACCCAAAATATGAAAATATCCATCAAAAAAACCTGAGCTTTCAATGCTCCATTGATCAGCAATGTTTTCAACAACACAAATTTTTTTTGATCTTTTGCTGTTTTCATCACAATTATTACAATTATTATTTGATCTTAAGGAACCACATAAACTACATCTATTAATATTTTTATATACCTCTACTAAAACTTTTGCCATTGGTTTTAATAATTCCTCTCTATTATTTATCATTTTTAAGATAATCCTTTTCGCAGATTTCGGTCCAAGGCCTGGTAGTTTCGAAATAATTTTGACTAAATATTCGATCTCTTCTAAATTTTGCATAAAATTTTATAATGGCCATTTGAAACCGGGAATTCCAAATCCACCAGTTACTTTTGAAATTTCTTCAGAAGTTTTTGACTTCAGTTTATCTTTTGCATTATTATGAGCGGCAACAATTAAATCCTCAATAACAGATTTATCCTCACTTATAATTTCAGAAGAAATCTCTATCTTAATCATTTCTCCCTCACCATTAAGGGTTACTTTGACAGAATTTGAACCTGATACTCCCTCAGCTTTAATACTTTTTATTTTCTCTTGGCTTTCCTTCATTTTTGCCTCTAATTCTTTTGCCTTATCTAAAATTTTTGAAAAATCATTCATTTTTTATCTCCTCAACATCAATTAACTCAGCATCATCAAAACTTTTTAAAAAATTTTTATAAATATCAGTTTTTTTTATATTGCTGATCTTGTCTGATTTAAAATTTTTTAATGTTTCTTTTTTTGTTGACTCACCCTTTTCTTTAGAAAGAGTGATAATCCATCTTTCATTTGTCCAATCAAATAATTTTGTAGAAATATTTTTTACAAAGTCTTTACTCAAATTTTCATTAAAGGATATCTCAATTCTATTTTTTTCAAAACTCACTAGATTTACATTATTTTCTAGTTCATACTTAAGCTCTATCTCCTTTTTAATATTGCACAAATTGATAAGTTCGTCTAAGGACTTAATATTAATCTCCTTTAAATCTTTTTTCTCGATATCCTTTTTTTTTGTGATATCTTCCTGAGAGAAATTTTTTATTTGTTCTATTGCACCACTTGCGGTTTTAGGGTTACCCTTTCTAGTATCAAAAGAAATTTTACCATTGTCATTATTATTTTGAGAAATTTTTTCTTCTTTTCCTTCAGCTGATGAAATATTTTTTAAATAAAGTAATCTAATTAAAAACATTTCAAGCGCCAAATTTTGATTTGACACAATTTCAAGTTCTTGTAATGCCTTAATTGAAAACTGCCAAAATAAAACCAACAAATTATTATCAATTTTGTTAGCTAAATTTTTTATTAAATTATATTCTTCATCATTTAATAGGAAATTTGTACTTTCAATTTTTAAATAATTTATATTTTTTAAGTAATATAACATTTCTAAGAAATCATTTAAAAAAACTTTTGGCTCAATACCTTGGTTAAAGATCATTCTGTATTGATCTAAAACTTTTTCTTCTTCTCCCTTAAAAATAAGTTCAAATAAATTTATTAAAGAAGATTTATCAAAATATCCAAAAAGCTTTTGGGCTTGTTTGATGTCTAATGGTATATTTTTATCTGTAGAAATAATAGCTTTGTCTAACAAAGATAAGGCATCTCTAACAGATCCTTCTGATATTTTTACTATTAATCTCAATGATTCATCTGTGATATTCCCATTTTCCTTTTCTTTTATCTTTTTAATAAAATTAAATAACTCAAGTGTTTTTACCCTTGAAAGGTCAAATCTTTGGCACCTTGAAACTACCGTTACAGGTATTTTTTTTATCTCAGTTGTTGCAAAAATAAACTTTAAACCGCCACCATTTTGGTATTGTGGTGGCTCCTCTAAAGTTTTAAGAAGTGCATTAAATGCCTGTTTACTTAACATGTGAACTTCATCAATTATGAAAATTTTATAACGCGCTATAGTTGGACCATATCTTGAAAAGTCTATTAAATCTCTAACATCGTCTACACCTGTTTTGCTTGCTGCATCCATTTCTAGTACATCAATATGATTTGAGTTAGATATAGACTCGCAATTTTCACACATATTTTTCTTACAAATATTATCAATTCCATTTTTACAATTTAGAGCTTTTGCTATTATTCTTGCAGTTGTTGTTTTTCCAACACCTCTTATGCCAGTAAACAAGTACGCATTAGGAATTTTATTATCTTTAATTGAATTTATTATCGTTTCTTTAATTATATCTTGGCCAATTAAATCATCAAAGACCATAGGTCTATATTTTAATGCAAGTACTTTTGATTTATTTGTCATTTTATTTTAGGAGACTAGAACCTGAAAAACTGTCTTTACGACTGCTTCCGTTAAGATCTGGTCGGGTTCAAGCAGCATTCACCTCTAGCCTCCAAATCTATTATATCAGTAATATTTTTTATTCTACAAGAAGATAAAATAAATTAAATGTTTCTAAATGGGCTTGCTTGATAAACACCTAATATATCTAAACTCACAGTGTGGAAACCTAATTCCTCCAAGGATTTTTGAACTTTTGGGTCCTCAATATGCCCAACAATATCACATAAAAATAAATACTGTTCAAAACTGCTGTGTTCCGAAAAACTCTCTAATTTACTTAAACTAATATTGTTTGTAGCAAAACCTCCTAGGCATTTATAAAGGGCAGCTGGTTTGTCTTTAACTTTAAAAATACAACTTGTGATATATTTTTCATTTTTGTATTCAGGGTGTTCAGCTTTTTTACCCATCAATAAAAACCTTGTCACATTTTTTTTATCATCTTCCACATTGTTTTTTAGAATCTTCAAATTATAAATTTCTGCTGCTAACTTAGATGCAATTGCAGCCTCATCTTTTTTTAAGTTTTTACTTATATACTTTGCGCTTCCTGCAGTATCTGCAGCTATTATTGGTTCAAGGTTATTTTCATTTATAATTTTTTGACATTGAGAAATAGCCTGGGAATGTGATCGAACACTTTTGATTTGGTTTAATTTTATACCTGGTAAAGCTAATAAATTATGGGAAACCTTATGAAAATGCTCAGCATAAATTTGTAGTTTATATTTATTCATTAAATATTGAATATCGGCAACTCTTCCTGCTATTGAATTTTCAACTGGAATTATTGTAGATAAATTTTGATCATTTGAACATTTTTGAAAACAATCCTCAAAAGTTTTACAAGATAGAGTTGTAGCTTTTGGATAAGCTTCTAAAGCTGCTAATTGAGAATATGCTCCTTCTGATCCTTGATATAAAATTTTCATTTTAATTCTTATATTCCATTATTTTTTTTAATTCTATATAATCTTCTTGGGTATCAATTCCAATTACTTTAGATTTTGCATAAGATACATTAATCGTCATATCATTATCCATAGCTCTAAGCTGCTCTAAATTATATTTTTTTTCATTTAGAGATTGTTTAAGGCTTACAAATTTTTTTAAACTAGTAATGCTAAATTCATAAATTCCAATATGATGATATATATTTTCTGGTTGATTTATTACTGCTCTTGAAAAATGTTGAGCTACTGAAAATTTTTCTTTTTCTAATTTTTTATCTGTTTGAACTTTTACTATATTTTTATTTTTTAAAATCTGTTTATTTTCAATATTAGTGGCGAGTGTATTTATCATACAATTATTTTTTTTTGTAAGATTATCCAAATTTTTTATGTCATCAATATTTATAAGTGGTTCATCACCTTGAAGATTAATTATATACTCAATATTTTGAAAATTTAATTTTTGGAATGCTTCCCAAATTCTATCTGTTCCAGTTTTGGGTTTTTTTGAAGTCATAACTGCAAGGCCATCGTTTTTTTTAACCTCATTGAAAATTTCCTCATCCTCTGTTGCTACAATTACCTCTCCAATTTGAGCTTCTTGGGCCTTTTTTACCACATGACAGATTATTGGAAGTCCGTTGACCTTTAATAACGGTTTTCCTGGAAGCCGTTGGGCAGACATTCTTGAAGGAATTAAAATAATTGTATTTGTCATAAACTTTTTTATGCGTCTAACAGACGCAAATTTTCTTTAAATTTAAATTAAGTAATTTAGAAAATATCATGTTATATGTAGAAATACTTTAATAAATCAATGGATTCTTTTGAATTAAACAAAATTATTGGTGCAATTTTACTGGTAGCCCTACTGGTAATAGGAATTGGAAAAGTTGCGGATTTAATTTTTCATGTAAATAAGCCAGAAAAGCCAGGTTATAAGGTCGAGTTAGATGTTGAGAAAGCAAGTACGCAAAATACTGAGGAAAAAGTTGTAGAGGTGGTGGATATAGCAGCCCTCATGTCAACTGGTAATTTGGAACATGGAGAGAAAGTATTTAAAAAATGTGCCGCATGCCATTCAATAAAAAGTGGTGGTGGGAACAAAATTGGTCCAGCACTTTATAATGTGGTGGGAAGAAAAATCGGGGCACTTAATGATTATAAGTATTCAAAAGCATTGGCTGAATATGAAAAAAACTGGACCTTTGAAGAATTAAATGGTTTTTTACTAAAGCCTAAAGACTGGATAAAAGGAACTAAAATGGCTTATGCGGGTTTAAGAAAAGAAAAAGATAGAGCCTCTGTAATTTTATATTTAAACAAATACGCGGATAATCCTTTACCTTTACCTTAGTTTATTTAAACAATACAATAATATAGATTTTTGAACATGTACTCTGTTTAGTGCTTGTTGCCAAACTTTTGATTTTTTACCATAAAAAACTTCATCGGTTATTTCACTACCTCTTGGTAAACAATGTAAGAGTATTGCTTTTTTTGATAGAGACATTAGTTTCGAATTAATCTTAAAATTTGAAAAATCTTTGATTTTTTTTTTTTTATTTACTTTATCATTCATAGATATAACTTTATCAGTTAAAACAACATCAGCATTTTTTATTGCAACTTTTGGGCTATTAAAAATTTTAATTTTTGAACTTTTTTGTCTAATCATTCTCAGCATTTCACTGGGAGGATTATAATTTTTTGGACATCCAATATTCAATTTAAATGAGAATTTAATTGATGCCTCAATTAATGAATTCAAAACATTATTCGAATCTCCTATCCAACAAATATTCAACCTAGAAATATTTTTTTTTGTTATCTCTTCAATTGTAAATATGTCGGATAGAATTTGTGCAGGATGTGAATTTGGACTTAATCCATTTATTAAAGGAATTGATAAAAATTTTTTAAAACTATTAAGTTTTTTTTCATTGTCAGTTCTCAGAACAAATATATCTCCGTAGGTTGATAATATTTTAGCTGTATCAGAAAGTGATTCTCCTCCTTTGGATAAATGTAATTCATCAGGTCTTAATGTTAGAGCTGACCCCCCAAGTTGTCTAATAGCGAGATAAAAACTTAATCTAGTTCTTAAGGATGATTTTTCGAACATTTGAATTAATAAGATCCCTTTTAAAGGATTGTCTTTATCGATCTCTAAAGTTTTTAGTTTCTTTCTTAAATCTTTTCTTTTTTTTGTATCTGATAAAATCTTTCTCAATGTTTTATAAGGTATATCTTTAATATTTATAAAATGTTTCATAACTAATTATAAGATTTGCAAACTTTTTCTATAATTTTTAATGCAATAGTTATTTCTTTATTTGACACGTTTAATGGTGGTAAAATTCTCACGACATTATCCGCAGCCTTAATTGTAAGTAACTTATTTTCAAATAATTTATTTATAAATTTTGTTTGATCCACCTTCAATTTAAGTCCAATTAATAATCCTTTTCCTCTTACCTCTACAATTACATTTGAATAATTTGCCTGGATTTCATTTAATTTTTTAAAAAAAAATTTTGATTTAATTTTTACATTTTGTAAAAAGCCTTTTTTAAATATTTGATCCATAACCGCATTTCCAACACTCATCGCCAAAGGGTTGCCACCAAATGTGCTTCCATGCGTACCAGGAGACATGTGTTTTGCAACTTTTTTAGTCATAAGCACAGCTCCAATAGGAAACCCTCCCCCAATGCCTTTGGCTATTGGAACGATATCAGGAATTATTTTAGAATATTCGTAAGATAAGAATTTGCCTGATCTTCCAACACCTGATTGAACCTCATCCAAAATTAAAAGTATTTTTTTTTTATTACAAATTTTTCTTAATTCTTTGAGACACCATTCTGGGATAACTTTTATTCCACCCTCACCCATTATTGGCTCTATCATTATTGCAGCGGTTTTGCTTGTAATTGATTTAATTAATGCTTTATGATCTCCAAAAGTAAAATGATCAAAGCCATCAACTTTTGGCCCAAATCCATCAGTCATTTTTTTTGAACCACTTGCAAATATTGCTGCAAGAGTTCTGCCATGAAAAGAATTTTTCACGCACAAAATTCTATTTTTTTTCTTTTGACCAATTGAATAAAAATATCTTCTTGCAACCTTTATTGCTACTTCAGTTGCCTCCGCACCACTATTTTGAAAAATTACCGAATCTGCAAAGGTTTTGTCTGTTAACCTTTTTGCCAACCTTTCTCCTTCAGGAATTTTAAATGCATTTGAAACATGCCAAACCTTCTTAGCTTGATTATTAATAGCTTTTATCAAATAATTATTTGCATGACCCAATGAATTTACAGCGATACCTTGAACAAAATCTAAATATCTTTTTCCATTGTTTGAGTATAAATAACTTCCTTTTCCTTTTTTAAAAGAAATTTGTCTTCTATTATAATTTTTTGCTAAGGACGACATAATTAAGATTTTATTTTGTAACCTATTTTGTAAAGATAATAAGATATTACCCACCCGACTATTGCCAATAATGGTAAATAAATAACGCCAAAGTATAAATCTCCATCTGACTTACCTAAGAAACCATATCTAAATATATTTATTATGTGAAAAAAAGGATTAATCAAACTAATAGACTGAAAAAATTCCGGTAATCTATCAATAGTATAAAAAACTCCAGATAAAAAGCTTAAAGGTTGCAGAATAAAATTTGTAACAGTTGCAGTGTGATCAAATTTAGTAGCCCACAAACCTGTTATAAAACCTAAACTTCCTATAAAGAAAGATCCAAAAAAACCAGAGTAAAAAATAAAAAAAATATTTTTCAATGGTAATTCTACTATAAAAATAAATACAAGTACTGATATAAAACCTATTAATATACTTCGTGTAACCGCAGCCATTATTACTGCTAAGGAAACTTCAAAGGCTGATAATGGAGCATAAAGAACATCGACTATATTTCCTTGCATTTTTGATATCATGAATGAACTTACTGAATGCGAAAAACTTTGAAGTATCATTGATTGAACTATCAGTCCAGGAGCTAGAAATGTAACAAATGAGTAGCCTAAAACATCCCCTCTGTCGTTGCCAAGCGCAAGCGTTAATACCGACAAAAATAGCAAACTAGAGACTAAAGGCGATAAAAGTGTTTGGGCCCATACGACAAAGAATCTGCTACACTCTCTAATCCACAATGCAACCAGTCCTACGTAATTTATTTTACCAAATTGACGAACGCCTAATTTATATTTTTTTTGCAATTCAACCATAAGTAATTATGTTTATCTTTTTTTTATTACTTTTGTTAAAAAAACAAAAATAATGCTTGTTTTTTAAATTTATATGTGTGTATTTATATAGTGTTTAAAAATATATTAACTACTATATATAGTGTATAAATGAGCTGGACAGAGGAAAAAGTAAATAAATTAAAGGAACTATGGGGTAAAGGCAAAACAGCAAGCCAAATAGCAGAAATTATTGGTGGAATTAGCAGAAACGCAGTTATTGGAAAAGCTCATCGTTTAAATTTATCTTCAAAATTAAAGTCTAGAAGTTTTCAAAGTAAAAATATTAGTTCTTCGAATAGTCAGAATATTCAAAATAAAAAACTTTCAAGATCAAGATTTAAATCTCTTCTTATTGATAATAATTTTGAACCTGAAAATCCAAAACAATTGGAAGAACTGGATGATAATTCATGTAAATGGCCTATTGGTCATCCTGATGAAAGTACGTTTTATTTTTGTGGAAGAAATTCACTTAAAGATTTTTCTTATTGTAAACTTCATTTGCTTTATGCATTTCAACCAAAGGGTAAGAAAGATGACTCTTTGGACAAAAACGAGGAAGTGCCAAAATTTATAGAGAAAAAAATTAAATCAGCTTAATAGGGCTTATCATTTAATACTTTGTCTTTTGCTTTTTCAAATTCCTCTTTTGTTAAAGTGCCTGACTTATAAAGTTCTTCAAGTTTTAGTATTTGATCCGGGATATTATCTGTATCAATATTATTATCTTTCGAAAAATCGTTTTCAATTTTATTATTATTTTTAGCCTGAATACCGACATTAATTGCTTTTACAGCAATAAAAATTACAAACAAAAGAATTAAGGCAATTAATATATAAACAATATTTATTAACATTTTAATTAATTTTCTTTAATTGAAAATTTTCCTCCTTCTCGCCAATTATAAGCATATTCATTAATACCCTTTTCAAAATATATTTTACTCGGTAAATTAATATCATAGTTTGTAATACCATTTTCAGTTTTAATATTATCATACTTTAATAAGTTTAGTTGATCTAAAGTAATAAGTGGAGATGGAAAAAGTTGCAAAATTGAAGCACTTATTCGTGCAAAAAATAAAGGCAATGGTACTAAAAGCCTTTTTTTATTTATTGATTTTAATAATTTTTCCAAAATTTCTTTAAATGTTAATATTTCTGGTCCTATTGCCTCTATATCTTTGGAATGTATTTCTTTATCCACAATATTAAAAATTATATCAGAAACATCTGTTGCGTGAATAGGAGTAAACTTTGTATTTCCATTGTAATATAAAGGGAAAATTGGAAGAAGATTTAAAATACTCATAAACTTTGTAGTAAATTTATCATCAACACTATAAACTATCGACGGTTTTAAAATTACTGCATTTGGTAAATTTTTTTTTATTTCTATTTCACCATTAATTTTGCTTAAAGCATATTTAGAATTCTTTACTTTATCAAGTCCTAAAGCTGAAATATGAATAAATTTCTTATTATTTTTTGCACAAATTGAAGAAAGTATTTTTGGAAAAATTGTATGTATGTTTTTAAACGTATTTTTTTTTCCTTTTTCAAATAAAATACCTACAAGGTTAATACATATATCTGATTTAATGATTAATTCTTCTAATTTTGATTGATCAAAAATATTAGTCTCCTCAATATCAAGATATCCTATAGGTGCTTGAGTTTTAAGAAGATATGCTTTTTGATGCTTATTTCTAGTTGCTGCAATAACTTTATAGTTTTCTTTACTAAATTTTCGAACACAATACCTACCAATTTGACCACTAGCTCCGAAGATTAATACTTTTTTTCTTATCATTTATCAAAAAATAGACAATATTGTTATGTCTGTATATATAAAACATAAAATGAATAACATCAAAATTTTTGAAAACGACCTTCCTAATGATATTAATTTATCAAACGAAAAGGTGATTGGTTTAGATTGTGAGGCACTTGGTCTAGTCATGGGTAGGGATCCATTAACACTGATTCAATTAGGTCTAGAAAATAAAAATTTTTATCTTATAAAATTAAATAGGGATAATTATCATGCACCTAATTTAGTTAAGATCCTAACAAATCCAAATATACAATTTATAATGCATTATGCTAGGCAAGATATGTTATGGTTGAAATATCACTTGAAAGTTAGCATAAAAAATATTTTTTGTACAAAGCTAGCTTCGAAAATTGCCAGAACCGCATCTAGTTCTCATGGATATAAAGATCTTGTTAAAGAAATTTGTGGTAAAGACATTTCTAAGAAAGAACAACAAAGCGATTGGGGAAGTCCTGAGTTATCATCAAAACAAATAAGTTATGCTGCTCAGGATACAGAATATTTATTTGATATAAAAAAAAAATTGACAGAAATGTTGATAAGAGAAAAAAGAATAGATTTGTTTAATAAAAGTATTAATGTTTTGCCTACACTTGTGGACATGGAAATTGCAGGATATAAAATATCTACATTCGAACATTGAAAATGAAAAAAGTAAACTCAAAAAAAATTGGTAAAAATGTAATAGATTTAGAAATACAAGCGCTCAAAAAACTTAAAAGCTCAATCAATAATTCGTTTAATAAAGCAGTTAGTCTAATATCAAACTGTCAATCAAAAGTAATTCTTTGTGGAGTAGGAAAAAGTTTTATAATTGCAAAAAAAATTAGTAGCACACTTTCATCTGTTGGAAGTCCTTCATTTTCAATAGCAGCAAGCGAGTGTTCTCATGGTGATTTAGGAAGTATTTCAAAAAAAGATTTATTAATATTAATTAGCAATTCAGGAAATACTGAAGAGTTAAAACCTGTTATTCAACATGCAAAAAGAAATAAAATTTTGTTAATAGCTATTGTTTCAAAAAAAAATTCGATTTTATATAAGGCTGCTGACGTAAAACTGTTTATACCTGAAGTCAAAGAATCTGGTCATGGAATTGTTCCCACTTCTTCCACAACCTCTCAATTAGCTTTAGGTGATGCGTTAGCTATTGCATCTATGAATTTAAAAAATTTTGGTCGACTTGATTTTAAAAAATTTCATCCAGCTGGTGCACTTGCTACAAAACTAAAAACTGTTGAGGACCTTATGTTAACAGGTAATAAAATTCCTTTTATTTTCGAAAAGTCAACTATGAAAAAAGCTTTAGGACTTTTGTCAAAAACTAATTTAGGAGTTTTAATAGTAAGAAATAAAAAAAAACAAACAGTTGGTATTGTTACGGATGGAGATTTGAAACGGGTTATACAAAAAAATAAAGATTTTCAAAATATTCAATTGCATAAAATAATGACAAGAAACCCTATTTCTATTGATCAAAATGAGCTTGCTGTAAAAGCTCTTAACTTAATGACATCAAAAAGAAAAATAACTACACTTTGTGTTTATAAAAATAATAAAAAAAATTCTACAGTTGGAATATTGCACGTTCACGATATTTTGGGTGCAAATATAAATTGATGAATAAAAAGATTGCTATTCAATTAGGAATAATATTATTAATAATTTTAATAACATTTTCTACGTATTATTTTTTTTTTAATAAATTACCAATTGTTGAAGAAAATAAAATTATTTCAGAAAATGAGATTGGAAATAGAATTGTTGATTTAAAGTATGTTGCAACAGATAAAGAAAATAATACTTACGTTATAATATCAGAATTTGGAAAAATTTCTGATGATGATCAAAATGTATTATATCTTGATACTGTTAAAGCAGAAATAAACATTCAGGATTCTGGAATTTTTTTAATTTATTCTGATAGGGCAGAATACGATAAAGTAAGTTTGAACACTTTTTTTTACGATAATGTAAAATTAGTTCATGAAGATAATATAATATTGAGTAATAAAATTTTTTTAAATTATTTAGATAAAAAAGTTAAAATTACGGAAAATGTGATCTATACAGGCAATAAAAATAAGCTATTTGCAGATGCAGTGGATGTAGATCTTATAACTAAAATTTCTAAGATTTATATGATAGAAGATGAAAAAAAAGTAAAAGTTAAAATGGTTATAAATGGCAATAATTAAAAAATTTAGAATAAAATCGTTTAAAAAAAATGAAACCCTGCTGGAACTTAAGAATATTTCAAAATCATTTGGTGATAGAAAAATTCTTGAGAATATATCTTTAAAGGTAAACCGTGGGGAAATTTTAGGATTATTAGGGCCAAATGGTGCTGGTAAATCAACAATATTTAATTTGATAACAGGCCTTATTAAGCCCGAATATGGAAAAATTTTGTTTGGTACAAAAGATGCAACTGAGTTTCCAATTTATATGCGTACTAAGGAATTTAAAATTGGTTATGTGCCACAATATGGAGGATACTTTTCTGATTTAACCGCCTATGAAAATTTAAAGGCAATTGCTCAAATTTTAATAAAAGATCAAAGAGAACAGAACAGTAAAATTGAATATTTAATTTCAAAATTTGAGCTTGATTATGTCAGAAATATTAAGTCTTCTTATTTATCAGGTGGTCAAAAAAAAAAATTAGTAATAGCACTTGCATTACTAGGCGATCCAAAAATTTTACTTTTAGATGAGTGTTTTGCGGCTCTAGATGTATTAACTATTCAAATGTTACAAAAAATAATTGTAAATTTACAAACAGAGGAAAGAATTGGTATCATAATTTGTGATCATCAAGCGAGAGACTTATTATCTTGTGTAGATGTGGCAATGATCTTATCAAATTGTAAAATTATTGCTCAAGGCACTCCCAAAGAGCTTGTTAATAATATTGAGGCAAGAAATGCATATTTCGGTGATACTTTTAAAATTAATTAATCTTAAATGTCAAAAAAATACATTGAAATTTATAAAAAAATAAAAAAATTTCATAAGAATATAACAGTAGATGGTGATAAAAGTATTTCAATTAGATGGGCTCTTCTTGCATCTCAATCTTTAGGCATATCAAAAGCTAAAAATCTTTTAAAATCTGAAGATGTTGTAAATACATTAAAATGTTTAAAGCAATTGGGGGTAAATATTGTTTCTAAAAAGAATACATGTTTAATTTATGGGCTAGGAATTAATGGTTTTAAATATAAAAGTAATATTACTCTTAACGCTGGTAACTCAGGAACACTCGGAAGATTGATTTTACCACTGTTAATAAAATCTCCTTATAAAATAAAAATTGTTGGTGATAAAAGTTTATCAAAAAGAGATTTTTCTAGAGTTATGACTCCGTTAAAAGAAATGGGTGTTAATTTCTATCCAAAAAATAAAAGCACTTTGCCCATATATATTAAAGGAAGTGAATACCTAAGACCAATTACTTATATGGAAAAAAAAGGCTCTGCTCAATGTAAAAGTTGTGTAATGCTGTCTTCTTTAAACGTTCCAGGAGATACCATTATAAAAGCTAAAAAATCTAGAGATCACACAGAAAGAATGTTTAAAAATTTAAAATTACCAATTAAATTAAATAAGAGTAAAAACTTTGATTATATTAAATTATCTAGTCCAAAAAGGATTAACAAACTTAATATGACTATTCCTGGTGATATTAGTTCAGCTGCATTTTTTATTGTACTTACAATTCTTTCAGATAACTCAAAAATAGTTTTAAAGAATATAAATATTAATTCTTCCAGAATTGGTATTATTAAAATTTTAAAAAAAATGGGTGCAAAAATAAAATTAAAAAATATAAAAATTCAAAACGGAGAAAAAGTTTCGGATATTTTTGTGAAAAGTACGAAAAATTTACGTGGTATAAACTGTCCAACAAGTTTGAACTCAAGTGCGATAGACGAGTTTTTAATTATATTTTTAGTTGCAGCAAAAGCAAAAGGTATTTCTTATTTTAAAAATTTGTCAGAGTTGAATCAAAAAGAAAGTCCAAGATTAAAAATTGCTACACGAATACTAAAATTAATGAATGTCAAAGTAAAAGCAAATGAAAATTCTATAGTTATATTTGGTAACCCGAAACTTAATCTTAAAAAAAAAATAATAATAGATAATTATTTAAAAGATCACAGAATTATGATGATGTCAGTTATATCTGCTTTATCTTTTGGAGGAGTGTGGAAAATATTTGATCCAGACTCAGTTAAGACATCTTTTCCATCATTTTTAGGAATTATAAAAAAACTTGGGGCTAATATTAAATGAAGAAATTTAAACAAAAAATTAAGGTAGCAATTGACTCGCCTGCTGCTGCAGGAGCTGGAACTATTGCTAAAGCAATATCAAAACATTTTAATTTATTGTATTTGGATACTGGAAAAATATATAGATATATAGCATTATTAAAGTTAAAAAATAAAAAAAATTTTACTTATAAATTTTTAAAAATAAAAATCAAAAACTTAAAACTTGAAGATTTAAATAAAAAAATATTATCAAATGACGAAATAGGTATTATGGCGTCAGATTTAGCAAAAAATTTGACTATAAGGAAAATGGTTCATAGTTTTCAAATAAAGTGTGCATATTATTTTCCAAAAAAATATAATGGATCATGTCTTGATGGTAGAGATATAACTTATAAAATTATCCCTGACGCTGAATTTAAATTTTTCGTAACTGCGAATACAAAAGTTAGAGCATTAAGAAGATTTAAGGAGTTAAAACAATATAAAAAAAAAGTTGATTATAAAAATGTTTTAAAAAACATCAAAAAACGTGATAATAGCGACTATAATAGGCGCATATCTCCGTTAAAAAAAACACATGATTCTGTCTTGATTAATACCTCAAATTTAACTAAAAGGGCATGCTTTTTAAAAATAAAAAAAATAATGGATAAAAAACTAAAAATTAATGGAAATTTATAATTCGTTAGAGACTCAAGCATCAAAAGAATTCAAAGAACTTCTCAATGGACAGTTATCTAAAACAAAGAACCTTGCTGAAGGAAAAATTATAGAAGGAAAAGTTACTAAAATATCAGAAAAGTTTATCTTTCTATTTATAGAGGGACTAAAATCAGAACCAGTGGTTGATGTAAACGAGATAAAATCTTTAGGTCTTTTAGAAAGTATAAAGGTTGGAAGCAAACTATCAGTACTATTGGAAAGAATTGAAGATAAAAACGGAGAAGTGATTGTTTCAGCAAGTAAAGCTCTTAAAATAAAAGGATGGGATAAATTAGTAAACGCTTTTGAAAAAAATGAACCTATAATGGGTAAAATTACAAGCAAATGTAAGGGCGGTGTGATTGTAGAACATTTAGATACGGGCTCCCTAATGTTCTGTCCAGGATCTCAAATTTCAGATAAACCATTAAAAGATATTTCACATCTAATGAATGAACCTCAAAAATTTGCTCTTATAAAATTAGATAAAGTAAGAGGAAATGCTTGTGTTTCTAGGAGACAAATTATCTCTGTAAATAAAAAAGAGGATAGAGCAAAAATAATTGAAAAATACAAAGTTGGTGATGTTATAAAAAATGCTATTGTTAAAGGATATAGTAGTTTTGGATGTTTTTTTGATGTCAATTCTGAACTTGATGTTTTAGTTCATACATCTGAACTATCTTATTCAAGAGTAAACCATCCTGAGGAACTTTTAAGCATTGGAGCAAAACATGATCTTTTGATTATTTCAGTCGATAAAGATAAACAACAAGTAGGATGTTCAATTAAACAACTTTCACCTGACCCATTTGAACATATTACCAATTATGAACTTAATAAAGAATATAAAGTTAAAGTTGTCAAATTAATGGACTTTGGTGCATTTTGTGAATTAGAACCTGGATTAACAACTTTGCTTCACTCAAGCGAGCTTAGCTGGACTAAAAAAAATCCATCGGCCAAAAAAATGTTTAAAATTGGAGATGAAATTTCGTGCGTAATAACTGAGATAGATCAAGAAAAAAGAAGAGTCTCAATATCTCATAGGTTAACACAAGAAAATCCTTTCACAGTGCTTGAAAAAAACTATCCTGTTGACTCAGAAGTTGAAGGAGTCATAAGCAGTATAAATGATTATGCAATTTATTTAAAAATTGACGGTTTCGATATTGATGGTTTTTTACATGCTAACGATCTTACATATGACAAAAACCCTGAGGAAGAGATAAAAAAATTTAAAAAAGGAGATAAGCTTAAAGTAAAAGTCTTAGAGATTAAAGCTGATCAGCAAAAATTAAGAATAGGTTTAAAACAAAATCAACCAGATCCTTTTGAGTGGTTTAAAGATAAAAAAGTTAATGATGCAATTACAGTTAAAATTATCAATACTGACAACAGAGGCTTAATTGTTCAACCAGAGGGTAGCAAAATAGAATTGCAAATTAAAAAATCGCAAATTGCTATAAATGCTGCAGATGCAAGACCATCTAGGTTTATAAATGGAGATAGAATTGACGCTGCCATACAGGAGATTGATATAAAAAAGAGAAAAGTATCATTAAGTATTAAACTATTAGAGGAATTACAAAATAAAAAAGCCTTGGAGATGGGGTCAGATCCTCTTTCAGGAAGACAGCTTCCATTTTCGTCTCTCTCAGATAAACTAGAAAAAAAAGATAAGAAGAAAAAGAAAGAATAAAAAAAATTGGCAATAGTTAAATCTAAACTTTTAAAGAAACTATCCAAAAACCATCCTAATTTTTATAAAAAAGACATCGAAAAATTTTTTGATATAATTCTTTCTGAAATAAAATACTCGCTAAAAAGAGAAGAAAGAGTTGAGTTAAGAGGCTTTGGAACATGGTCAACCCATGTTCAAAAGGCTCGTATTTCGAGAAATCCAAAAACAGGAGAAAAAGTAAACACCCCTGAAAAAAAGACTATTCATTTCAAAATGGGTAAAGAGTTATTTAATAGAATTAATAATGAGAATAAATAAAAAAAAAATATTTATTGCTTGTGACACCACAAAGATCGCAAAAGTAAAAAAAATTATTAAAAACTCTCAAAACCAAAAGTTAATAATTGGCTATAAATTTGGTTTAGAATTTTTAAATTCAAGAAATGGAAGAAAATTTATTAAAAGTTTAAAAAATAAAAAAATTTTCTTAGATGTAAAATTGAACGATATACCTAATACAATGAAATCTGCATTACTTGCATTAAAAGATCTTAGACCGAATTATTTAACTGTACACATAAGCTCTGGATTACAAGCCTTGAAAGCTGTTAAGAAGGTTTCAAAAAAAATTAAGATTGTTGGTGTAACTACGCTTACCTCTCTTGATAATAAAAATCTAAAAGAAATTGGGTATAATAAATCAGTTAAGGAATTAGTAAAACATCAGGCTAAACTAGCAAAAAAAGCAAAACTAGATGCATTAGTTTGCAGTGTACATGAAGTAAAACATGTAAAGAAATATTTCAAAAAAGAAATAATAACCCCGGGTATAAGTTTTAAGAATGCTAATAGTGATCAAAAAAGAATTACATCGCCATACGATGCTTTTTATAAATATAAGAGTGATTGGTTGGTAATTGGAAGATCGCTTACAAAGGGAAACATTCAAAAAAATTTGAATTACCTAATATCTCAGATTAAAAGCTAATAAATTTTAGTATTGTATTGGCTCATCATCAATAGATCTCCATAAATACCAAGTAGCAACTGAACAGTAAGGCGAAAACTTTTTATTTAGTTTTGAGACAAAAGATTTTGGAGGTAAATATTTTTTTTTATAATTGTTTGAAATCGCTCTTAACAGACCAATATCTTGTATTGGCCAAATATTATTTCTATTAAAAGTAAAAAGTAAAATCATTTCAGCTGACCAACGACCTATCTGCCTTAGACCTGATAAATAAACTATCGCTTCTTCATCGCTCATATTTTTAATGAGTTTTGGATTAAATTCATTATTTAAAAATTTTTTTGCAAGTTCTTTAATTCCTTTTACCTTTTGTCTACTTAGGCCACATTTTTTCAGTTGGTTAGCAGTTTTTTTGTTTATGATATTAGGTTTAATTTTTCCTTTACAAATTCTTTTAAATTTCAAAAAAACAGCATCTGCTGCTGCTACGCTAATTTGTTGACCTATAATACTTTTGCATAAAGAAAAAAAAATATCTCCTCTAGTTGAAAGTGTCTTATCATTATATTTTTTAATCAATTTTTTCATCACAAGATCTTTTGACGAAAGATACCGTACTGCTTTATTCCAATAATAAGGTTTTTTACTCATGACGTGCTGGTGTGGGTGCTCCTTTAAGTATAATCTCCCTTCTAAAAATTATTATTGAAGATGTGATGACTAATAAAGCTCCAAATAGTGTTTTAACTGATGGTATTTCACCCCATATTAAAAATCCAAAAACAATTGCAAAAACTAATGCAAGATATTTTAAAGGAGTGACAAGCGAAACCTCAGAAAGTTTGTATGATTGACTTAGCCATAAATTGGCAACACCTCCAAAAAAACCAATCATTGATAACAGTATTAGATCCATTAAGTCTGGCATTAACCAGCCAAATGGAAGTGTTACTAAACCTGCAACAGTTATTGCTGCTGAAAAAAATAGTGAAATCAACCACACCGGTTCTGTTGATGATAATTGTCTGATTGATATAGCAACATAAGACATTCCTAAAACAAATATGACTGGAAAAATGTAATAAATATTTAATGAGCTAAGACCAGGTTCAGATATAATTAAAATTCCTATAAAACCAACTAAAACTGCTAACCATCTAAAATACCCTACTTTTTCACTTAAGAAAAATATAGAAAAAATTGTAGTAAAAATTGGAGCTGCAAATGAAATACTTACAACAGTTGCCAAAGGTAAATTTCTCAAAGCAGTAAATATTGATAGCAATGCCGCCAAACCTACTAAACATCTTGATAAATGTAAAAAAGGTCGTTTGGTAATATAAAAATTTTTAATTCTATCTTTTGGAATTACGAAATAATAAAAAACTATTCCAAAAAAGCCTCTAAAAAATATCACCTGGCCTAATGGATAATTATCTGACCACTTTACCAATAAATCCATTATAGAAAAGGCACAAACAGACAGAAACATGTACAAAAAGCCTAATTGATTTTTAGATAACATAAGTTTAACTTTAGATTAATAAACATAATAATCAATGGAAATAGCAGTATTAGCATGTGGATGTTTTTGGGGACCAGAAATTAAATTTAGTAAGCTCGAAGGAGTTTATAGAACAGAAGTTGGATATTGTGGAGGAGATAGTTCAAAGACTAACTATGAGGAAGTTTGCACAGGTAATACTAATCATGCAGAGGTAGTAAAATTAGAATTTGATCCAAATAAAATATCTTATAATCAAATACTAGAGTTCTTTTTTAAAATTCATGATCCAACTACACTCAATTCACAAGGCCCAGATTTTGGGACACAGTATAGAAGTGAAATATTTTACTTGAATAAGGATCAAAAAAGAATTGCGGAGGAAATTTTTAATAAGTTTAATACTCAACTTTCAGGAAAAGTAGTTACTAAAATATCATTATTAAAAAATTATTGTGCTGCAGAGGAATACCATCAAAAATATTTAGAAAAAAATTAAATGAGCATAGTTACTACCGATTGGCTTTATGAAAATTTAAATAATGTAAAAATTATTGATAGTACTTGGCATATGCCAAAAACGAAACGAGATGGTTATAAAGAGTATTTAAAAAGCCATATTAAAAATTCATTATTTTTTGATATTGATGAATGCTCGAAGAAAAATACAGATCTACCTCATATGTTAGTTGATCAAAGCGAGTGGGAAAAAATTGTATCTAATATGGGAATAAGAAATGACGATTTAATTGTAATTTATGATAATTCTGATCTAATAAGCTCATGTAGATGTTGGTACAATTTTATATACTTTGGTCATAATCCAAAACTTATAAAAATTTTAAATGGTGGATTAAGAAAATGGAAAAGGGAAAACAAAGAAACTACTGAAAAACTCCAAGATATTAAAAAAACTAAATATTCTGCCCATGAGTTAAAATATTTGGTGAAAAACAAAAAACAAATCGACAAAAATATTTCTGAGTCAAAATTTAAAGTAATTGATGCAAGGAGTTTAAATAGATTTAAAGGTTTAGAAGATGAGCCGAGAAAAGGTTTAAGATCAGGATCAATAGAAAATTCATATTGCTTGCCATTTAATGAATGTATTAATAATAATACAAATGAATTTCTAGATAGCCAAAAATTAGAGGAAAAATTCAAAAAAATTATAAATGATACTAAAAATATAAATATAGTATTTACTTGTGGATCCGGGATTACAGCTGCTGTTTTGGCTTTTGCATTATTTTTAGTAAATAATAAATATTTACCAATTATTTATGATGGATCTTGGAGTGAATATGGTAAATATCCATCATGAAATTATCAAAAAAAATTACAATATTTGTATGTATAATATTTATACTTATATTTGGAATAATATTGGCGAGATATTTTGTTGGTAAACACTTTGAGAAAAAATTTTCTCAACGGCCACCCCCTGGTGTAATTGTAGAGGTAGTAAATAATTCACAATTTTTTGAAAAAATTGAGACTTTTGGAACAGCTGTAGCCCTTAAATCAAAGAACTATAGAGTAAAGAAGGATGAATTGAAAAATCAAAACATTAAATTTGGAAAAGTAATAAAAAAAGATGAAACAGTAGTAGTTATAAATGATCAGGAAATAAAAGCTCCTTTTAAAGGCGTTTTAGGAAAAAGAGAGATTGCACAAGGCGTTTTAGGAACTGACTCTTTTATTTTAACTTTGGATGATATCTCCTCAATTATGTTGGATATTAAAGTTCCCGAAAGTTATTTATCAGTTTTGAAGCCTGGATTAGAAGTTAATATTAATTCAGACTCATATAAAAAAAAATTTACTGGAGTGATTGAGTCTGTTAGTTCAAGAGTTGACCCTAATACAAGATCTGTTTTGTGTAATATAAAAGTTGCAAACCCAAATTTAGAAATTATTCCTGGAATGCTTTTAAATGCTGAAATAATTTATAATAAAGTCGATGCCATAGGTGTTTCAGAGTCATCTATATTAACTCAAGGAAAATCAAATTTCGTATATAAAGTTTTAGAGGATAACTCTATTGAAAAAATTAAAGTAACTGTTGGAAAAAGAAGTTATGGAAAAATTATGATTTTAGATGGATTGGATATTGAGGATAAAATAGTTAAAGAGGGAATCTCTAAAGTAAGAAATAAAATTAAAGTCAAAATTATTAATTAATAAAACTTAAATGTATCTAACAGACTTATCTATAAAAAGACCAGTTGTAGCTACAGTAATGAGCTTGATACTTGTTATTTTTGGTCTTGTAGTCTTTAATGAGATTCCTACAGACGAACTACCAGACGTCGAACGGCCAATAGTTACTATACAAACCAATTATCAAGGAGCATCAGCTGAAATAGTAGATACTCAAATAACTCAAAAAATAGAGGATAGAGTTGGAGGTACACCTGGACTAATTAATATTGAATCTATGAGTGAGGATGGATCATCAAGAATTGAGATGACTTTTAAATCTGATTTAGATTTAGATAATGTCGCAAATGATGTACGAAGTTCTGTGGCAAGGGTAGTAGACGATCTACCTGAAGAGGCAACTGCTCCAGAAGTTTATAAACAATCCGCAGGTTTTAGAACAACTATGTGGATGAGTTTTAGCTCTAATTTTATGTCTGATATGGAGTTAACAGATTACGCTGAAAGATACCTTACAGATTATTTTGCAACAGTTGAAGGTGTCGGAAGAGTAAGATTAGGAGGGGAAAGAGAAATATCTTTAAGAATATGGTTAGATCCAATAGCGCTTGCTGCAAGAGATTTAACAACCCAAGAGATTGAACAAACTTTAAGGTCAGAAAATTTAGAATTTCCATCTGGAAGAATTGAGTCAAAAGACATTGATTTAACAATTAAATTGGAAAATGCATACAATGATATTGAAACATACAAAAATTTACCATTAAAAAAATCTTTTGATGGATCAATAACAAAATTATCAGATGTGGCAAGAGTTGAATTTGGACCAGTAACTACAAGAACTATTTTTAAAGGTAATGGTAAACAAGTCGTTGGAATAGGTATTTATCAACAATCTGATGCTAACACAATAAAAGTTGCGAACAGATTAAAAAAAAAGATTAAAGAAATACAACCAACTTTGCCTGATGGAACCTCTTTAGAAGTATCTTTTGATAGAAGTAATTATATATCAACTGCAATTTATGAGGTTTACAAAACTTTAATAATTGCATTAATTTTAGTAACTATAATCATATATTTATTTCTTGGAAATATTAGAGCGCTACTAGTGCCAATTGTTGCTCTTCCTGTTTCATTAATCTCAACTTTTTTGGCAATTTACTTTTTTGATTTTTCTGTAAACTTATTTACTCTTATGGCGATGGTTCTTGCAATAGGAATAGTTGTGGATGATGCTATTGTTATGCTTGAAAATATTGTAAGAAGAATGGAAAAAGGAGAAACATCTCTTGTCGCAGCATATAAAGGTTCAAGGCAGGTTTCTTTTGCAATTATAGCAACAACATTAGTTCTTGTTGCAGTTTTTATTCCACTTATTTTTATTAAAGGTTTGAGTGGTACTTTATATACACAAACAGCTGTAACTTTATCGTTTGCTGTAATTATATCTAGTTTTGTTGCATTATCTTTAAGTCCGATGATTGCAAGTAAAGTTTTAATTAAAAAAAATATAAGATCCAAAATATCGCAAAAATTTGAATTAAATTTAGTCAAATTTAGAGAATTTTATAAACGAACTTTAATGTTTTGGTTAAAGAGAAAAAAAGAAATTATAATTTTTTTGTCAATCATTTTAGTTTTAACTACATCAATTTATTTATATGCACCGAAGGAATTGATGCCAAAAGAAGATAGAGGAGCTTTTTTTGTTATCATTAAGGCCCCTGAAAGCTCAGGCTTTGAATACACATCAGGTAAATCTGAGGAAATTGAGGGCTTTTTATTGCCAGAGGTAGGAAAAGGGGAATATAGAAGACTACTTCTAAGAGTGCCTGGTTTTGGAAAAAGCTCAACACAAGTAAATTCTGGCTTTATAATTGTTTTGTTGGAACACTGGGATAAAAGAAAAAGAGATGGTCAAAGAATAATGATGGAGTCTTTTAGAAAAATTTCAAAAGTTCCAGGAGTGCTAGCCTTTCCAGTTATGCCTCAGGGTATAAGAACTGGAGGAGTTCAAAAACCTGTTCAATTTGTTTTACTGGGTAATACTTATGAAGATTTAATAAAATGGAAAGAGGTAATTAAAAAAGAAGCTAGAAAGAATAAGAATTTAATAAATATTGAAGATGACTTTAATCAAACTAAAGCAATTTTAAACGTTAAAATTGATCAAAAAAAATCATCAGATTTAGGGGTTTCTACTTTAGAAATTGGAAGATCGATTGAAACAATGTTCGGCTCAAGAAACGTAACTAAATTTAGAAGAGATGGACGTGAATATGATATAATTTTGCAAGGTGATATTAAAAATAGAAAAGAGCCCTCTAATTTAGCAAAAGTTTATGTAAGATCAAAAAACTCTGGTAAACTTGTATCAATATCTAATTTAGTATCACTTGAGGAAGAGGGAATCGCTTCAGTGTTATCAAGGTATAATAGGCAAAAAGCTATCACGATATCTGCTAATACTGTTGGAGATTATTCACTATCTGAAGCATTAAATTTTCTCGAGAAAACAACTAAAGATAATTTTCCCTCTGCAAGAATTGCTTATAAAGGTGAAAGTGAAGAGCTGAAAGAAACGAGTTATCAGATATACTTGATTTTTGCATTAGCTTTAGTGACTGCTTACCTAGTAATGGCTGCACAATTTGAGAGTTTTAAACATCCATTTACTATAATGTTAACAGTACCTCTCGCAATTTTTGGAGGAATATTAGGTCTTCTAGTCGTAGGAAGTTCAATAAATATTTTTAGTCAAATCGCTTTAATAATATTGATTGGTCTAGCAACTAAAAATGGAATTTTAATAGTAGAGTTTGCAAATCAGCTTAGAGATGAAGGAAAGGATATTGAAAAGTCTATAATTGAGTCTGCAAATATTAGGTTAAGACCAATATTGATGACTTCAATATCAACAATAATTGGGGTGTTACCCTTGGTTTTTAGCAGCGGCCCAGGAGAAGCTAGTAGGTTAACAGTAGGTATAACAATTTTATTTGGTATGCTGTTTTCTACTTTTTTTACACTTTATGTAATCCCTACAATCTATTTAGCAATTGGCAAAAATACGAAAAGCATTAATCATGTTGAAAAAGAGCTTAATAAACAATTAGATTAAAAAATAATATATTTTTTTCTGTTTAATTTTTTTTTACATTTGTTTAGTTGAATTTTATATCTATCAGAATGATTTTTTACTTTCTTTGCTAAAAGAATAACTTTTTTGTTTTTTTTGTAATGTTTGTAATTTCCCCAACCCTCATGGTACGCAATATATTGTTTAAAAGGATCTTCCATTGGTATATCGAGTAGTTTGGATGATTTTGAAGTATACCAACCTATAAAATCAACACTATCTTTAAATCTGGTTCTAGTAGCTAAAGGACTGTTTGTTTCTTTCTTATATTGTTTCCAGGTACCTTTGACTGCTTGAGAGTAACCAAACGAACTTGATGGTCTTTTAAAAGGTATTACCTTAAAAATTTTTTGTCTTTTTGGTTTTGCAAGCCAATCAAAATCGGACTCCATTTTTATTATTGCTAACTGAATGTTGATTGGAGTACCCCACTTTTTTTCAGTTTTTTTTGCATACTTATACCACAGGTATCTTTCTGAAAATATTGCACATCCGCTATAAGTATTTTGTGGAATGGATGAACATGATGTAAGAGCTAATAAAATTAAAAATATAATAAATTTATTTTTTTTTAACATTTTTTCTCCAATCCCACGGCATGTCAAATTTACCTTTCCATAATCCTAATTCTTCTCTTTTTGCTTCTCTTTCAACACTGACGTATTTCTGTGAATACTTTTTATAAGCTACAGCATAACCATTTCTCACCATTCTTGAATTAATATTAATTGTATTTTTGTAACAAGTTCCTAAAATTCTTTTGTATCTATCTATCCCTTCTACTTTGCATTTTATAATATTATTTTTAACATATTTTTCTAATTTTTTTTTTGAAATTTCTCCACATTTATAATTTTCTTGAAATGAAAAAATAAAGATACTTAAAAAAGTTCTCTGACATAATTGTTTTATTTCTGGTGCATCTATTCCATGAAGTCTTATTTTTTTATTTTTAATTTTTATTGTATCACCATCAATAGTTAATGCTTTACCACTTATAATTTCACTATTGGCAGGTATAAAAAAAAATAAAAAAAATAAAAATTTAATTAAAAATTTTTTTTGCATAAGAATAAATATAAAAAATAATATAAATTATTATCACACCTAAAAAATTTCCATTTAAATCAGAAAATTGGAAAGATCTATTGGGAATAATTATATGTAAAATTTCCAAAATTAATGAAATAGAAAATAAATAAATTGTGATTTGCTTAAAATTATTTTTGTAAAATTCAATTAAACCTAAACAGGAAATAATAGCAAAAGCATATATATGGTTTGAGGAAAAATCTAAAAAACTAAAGTTAAAATCATTAGTTAATTGAGGTTGTTTTTTAAAGTCACCATAAATTATTCTACCCAAAATACTTCCAGGATAGAGGTAAAAAGCTACGAATATTAGATTTATCATATAAAAAAATAATTTTAACATGCTCATTTATTAATATAATAAATATATTTATGAGTCATTTAATTTTAGTAAGACATGGTCAAAGTGAATGGAACCTTCAAAAAAAATTTACTGGATGGGTAGATGTTGATCTTACACCAGAAGGAAAGTTAGAGGCATGTAAAGCTGGCGAGGTAATAAAAAAATTGAATATTAGTATTGATTATTTTTATTCGTCTTTTCAAATAAGATCTATAAATACGTTAAAACTTATACAAAATACTTTAAGAAGTAAAATTGAACCTGAAAAGGCTTGGCAATTAAATGAAAGACATTATGGAGCTTTAACCGGATTAAATAAAGATGAAATGAAAAAAAAATTAGGAGAAAAAAAAATACATGAATTTAGAAGATCTTGGGATTTAAGACCAGATCCTCTTAATCGAAATAATCCATACCATCCTATTAATATGCAAGTATATAAAAGTTTAAAAAAAGAGGAAATTCCTGATACCGAATCTTTAAAAGATACTTTTGAAAGAGTAGTAAATTATTACAAAAAAAATATAGAGGAAAAAATAAAAAAAAACAAAAACGTTCTTATTTCTGCTCATGGAAATTCTATAAGATCTCTTTGTAAATTCCTTTTTAATTTAAATGAAAAACAAATAACTAAGCTTGAGATCCCAACTGGGAATCCATTAATGATAGAATTAGATAAAAATAGAAAAATATTAAAATGTAACTACCTAGATCAAAACAGAGCTCAAGATTTAATTATTTTTTAAAATTTTTTGGTATATATCTAAATCTGTTACATGAATAAAATTATTTTTGCTTTCAAAACCATATAATTCATTTTTTTGTATTAACTCATCCCAAATTGAATTTATAGAAAATTTATTAATCAAAACTTCTGAAAAAACTTTTTTATTTAGGATTTGACATCCTGTATAAACAAAATTTTTTAGATCCTTTCTGTTTAATTTATTGTGATTAAAATTAAAATCACCATTTAATTTTTTGTCAAAGCTTGAATTTTTATTAACGACTAACAGTATATTGTTAATTTTTTTATCAAAATATATTTTTTCCATTTCTTTTATATCCTCTAAATATTGATCATTCCAATAAGTGTCTGGGTTAAAAACTAAAAAATTTTCCTCATTACAGTTTTTAATTAAGTTTAATATGCCACCACCAGTATCTAAGATTTGGGTACCGTCGTTAACAATATCAATTTCTAAGTCAAAATTTTTATGCATGATAAAATTTTCTATTTTTTCTCCTAAATAAAAAGTATTTAATTTTATTTTTTTAATGTTTAACTTTTTAATAAGATTTAACGTGTGCTCCAGTAAAGTTTTATTAAATAAATCTAATAATGGTTTTGGTTTATTTAAGGTTAATGGATGAAGTCTTTTTCCAAAACCCGCGCACAAAATTATAGCAGTTTTAATTCGCATGTTTATTTCTTATTTTTTTTGGAAAGTATTTATAAAGGTAATTATTAAGATCTATTAATAGTTCATTATTTTGACATCTTAAATCTATCAATTTCCATGTATAGGGTATTAATTTCAAATATAATTTTTTTTTATCTCTTTTTGCTAATCTAGTAAAAATTCCAATTATTTTTAAGCTTCTTAGAACTGATAAGACTTCAAAATCATAAAAGAAAAAATTTTTATTTATACTTTCCTTATTTTTTTTAAAATAAAGATTATAAACTTTTTGTTTAAAAGTATTTGATGTTTTGTATCTAACATCGTCCACAAGTGATACTAGATCATATGCTTTATTTCCCAAGACAGCATCTTGTGTATCAATTAATGCAAGTTTACTTTTAAAATGCATTAAATTTGAGACATGAAAATCTCTATGTACAAAGATATTATTTTTTTGCTTTAAGCTTAATAATAATTTTTTTATTTTTTTTATCAAATTTTTATTAATTTGAGATTTGTTTTTATTAGCGTTTTCTGGAACATACCAATCACAAAAGAGTTTTGCTTCGTCAAAAAGTACTTTGTTACTATACAAAGGAATTTTATATAATTTATTTTGAAAATTTTTTACTTTTGTTGTTTTTACTTTCTGTAATTTTATCAACAAATCAATTATTTTTTTAAATATAGGTAATTTATTTTTTTTTTTTTTAATTATATCTAGCGCAGTTTTTTTACCCAAATCTTTTACCTCTATAAAATTATTTTTATAATTTTGTTTTATTAATTTGGGTGCTATAAATTTATTCTTAATTAAAATTTTATTTATAGCGTCATAAATAAGTAAGTTTTTTCTTTTCTCTTTTTTTGAAAAAATAATTATACTACTTTTTGATTTTTCTTTTTTTCTATAAAACTCTCGAAATGAGGCATCGCCTTTAATTTTAACAAGTTTTTTCTTATTAATTAACATTATACGTACTATTTTTTCTTATCTAAATTCTATGAGTCTTTTTCCTGATCTAGAATTATGTTTAAAAAAAAGACTATATTTACTTTTAAATTTTTTTTTGACTTTCTCTGGCCATTCAATAAA
This sequence comes from uncultured Pelagibacteraceae bacterium, assembly GCA_902574695.1. Classification (GTDB taxonomy): domain Bacteria; phylum Pseudomonadota; class Alphaproteobacteria; order Pelagibacterales; family Pelagibacteraceae; genus Pelagibacter. The sequence goes on from CACGON010000002.1 coordinate 88,869, forward strand.
TGAAACGAAGTTATGTGAGTTGTCATATAAACCTATATTTTTAATTTCTAAGGTTTTTTTAATTCTAAATAAATCATAATGCCTTATTGTTAAACCTTTTATCTCATATTCATTCAAAATACTAAATGTAGGTGATGTAATTTCACTTAATTTAATTTTCTTTTTTTTTTCTAATGAATTAATAAGATATTTTACGAATGTAGTTTTTCCAGCCCCTATATCTCCATATAAAAATACTACATCTCCTAACTTTAGTATTTTTGAAAATTTACTTGCAAACTTAGCTGTAAGGCTCTCTTTTGATATATCTACTTTGCTACCACTAGTAGCGATATGCATCTGGCTTGTATGGACCTTCAGGTTTAACACTTATATAATCGGCTTGATCCTTGGATAGAGGGGTTAATTTTGCCCCAACTTTTTCTAAATGTAGTCTAGCGACTTTTTCATCTAAATGTTTAGGAAGTACATAAACTTTTTTCTCATATTTATCTGAGTTATTCCAAAGCTCTATCTGTGCTGTAACTTGATTTGTAAATGAAGCACTCATTACAAAACTAGGATGACCAGTTGCACAACCCAAATTTACAAGTCTTCCCTCAGCTAAAAGAATAAGTCTTTTGTTATCTGGAAAAGTAATTTCATGTACTTGTGGCTTAATTTCATCCCATTTATAATTTTTTAATGCCTCTACTTGTATCTCATTATCAAAGTGTCCGATGTTACATAGTATTGACCTATCCTTCATAGCTCTCATATGATCTGCTGTAACAATATCTTTATTTCCTGTTGCTGTAACAACTATATCTGCTTGACCAATCATTTCGTCCATAAGTACAACTTCGTAGCCTTCCATTGCTGCTTGGAGAGCACATATAGGGTCTGTTTCAGTTACCATTACTCTGGCACCGCTTTGTCTTAAAGAGGCTGCACTTCCTTTTCCAACATCTCCAAACCCAGCAACAATTGCTACTTTACCAGACATCATAACATCAGTGGCTCTTTTTATTCCATCAACCAAACTTTCTCTACAACCATATAAATTATCAAATTTAGATTTTGTAACAGAGTCATTTACGTTAATTGCAGGAACTAAAAGCGTTCCTTGTTCTTCCATTTTTTTAAGAGCTAAAACTCCTGTAGTAGTTTCTTCACTTAAACCTTTGATGTCTTTCATTAAATTTTTATAATCTTTATGCATCAAAGCAGTTAAATCACCACCATCATCCAATATCATATTTGGCTTCCAATCTTTTTTGCCTTCAATTGTTTGTCTTACACACCACCAATATTCCTCCTCGGTTTCCCCTTTCCACGCGAAAACAGGAATTCCTGCCTTTGCTATTGCGGCAGCAGCATGATCTTGAGTAGAAAAAATATTACAAGACGACCATCTAACTTCTGCACCTAAGTCAACTAGCGTTTCTATTAGTACAGCTGTTTGGATTGTCATATGAAGACATCCTAAAATTTTTGCTCCCTTTAAAGGATGTTTGCCTTTATACTCTGCTCTTAATGCCATTAAACCAGGCATTTCAGTTTCTGCTAATGAGATTTCTTTTCTTCCAAATTCTGCTTGAGATATATCCTTTACTTTGTAATCAGTCATAAGGAAGAATACTTAACAATTTATTATTAATTAATCAACTTTACTTTAAGCATGGGGAAAAATAATCTCAATTTTTGCACCCTTTTTATTCAAATTATTGCCTGCGATGATTTTCCCACCATGTAAATCTATAAGATTTTTTACTATATTAAGACCTAAACCAGAATGTTCACCAAATTTTTCAGGTCTATTACTGTAAAACCTGTTAAAAATTTTAGTTGTATCTTTTTCTTTAAAACCAACTCCCTCATCAATAACATCAAGTGTAACATTTTTATTTTTATCTTTACTAAGCTTTACGATTATTTCTTGATTATCTTTACTAAATGAAATTGAATTCTCTAAAAGGTTCGCTAAAATTTGCTCAATTCTATTTTCAATTCCATATATTTCGTATTTTTTATATTGACTATCAAGCTCTAAGGATATCTTAATGCCTCTTTTTGGTAAGTAGATACTATTGAAGTCATCAACCACAGAATTTACTATTTCTTTTAAATCAATTTTTTTCATTTGTTCTTTAGTAATTGCAACTTCATCTTTTAACATTTGAGAGTAGTCTGTTATAAGTCGCTCAATCCTCTCTACATCATGGCTTAGAATATTAACTAGTTTATCTCTTTGGATTTTATCATCAGTTTCAGATATAATTTCGGAAGCACTTTTTAATGAAGCTAAAGGATTTCTTATCTCGTGCACTAAATCAGTCGAAAAATTTTCAGCAGTATTTGCTCTACTCTGTAATTCTTGTGTCATATCGTCTAGTGAGTTTGTTAATATTCCAAGTTCATCATTTCTTTTTTTAAGATTTTCAATTTTTGTTTTTTTCTTACTTTTGCTTTTAATAATTCTTGTATAATCAACCAAATTTCCAATTGGCTTTAAAAAAAATCTGTTAAGAACAATCGAAAATACTAGAATTACAATAGCAACTAAAACTGCAGTTCTAATTATAAATATTTTTCTTTCATCAATAGCTGTTTTAATTTCATTCGAATTTTCAGATATTAAAATATACCCAACATTTTCTTTATTTAATGAAACATTTTTAATAGTTGTTAAAACATATCTGTCATAAAATGCCTGTGTAAATGTATAAGGTCTTCCAAAGTCCCGTGAACTTGAATAATTATTTACAATTTCAGTAGTTGTTAATATTTTATTTCCTTGGATGTCTTTTTTTTCGTCAACTTCAGTCTTTTTTTCCTTCGATAAATCCTCAAACTCAACAACGTCTAATCTTTGAGAAAATGATCGAGGATCTAAATCTAAGGTATCAGTATCAGCAATTAGATTATTCTTTAAGTCAACAAATATAACTCTATCTAAGTTTTGAAATAAAAAACGAGTAGATAGTAAAAATTTCTTTATATCTTCTTCATTAAATTGAATATCTAATCTTTTTATATGATCAATAGTATTATCGATAACTCTTATATGATTTGAAGTTTTTTTTTTAATTAATCCCGGCTGTATACTTTTCAAATATACAATAGTAAGTATTCCAATAAATATAAAGACAATAAGATTAATAAAAAGAAATTTTCTTAATATCGAAAGGTCCTTTATTATTGATAGCATAATTAACTAACATTCCACCTGTAGCCACTTCCATAGCGAGTTTCTATTGCGGAAAAACTTGTATCAACCTTTTTAAACTTTTTTCTAATTCTCTTTACATGGCTATCAATGGTTCTATCTTCAATATCTGTATCTTCTCTATAGGCAATATCCATTAGCTGAGATCTCTCTTTGATTATACCAGGTCTTTTTGCTAACTCTTGCACAATTAAAAATTCTGTTGTTGTGAGCTTATCTGGAAGTTGTTTACCACCCCACTCACATTCTAGTTGTGAAGGATCAAGTTTAAGTTTTCCATGAGAAATAATATTTTTATTTTCTTCAATGTTACTTTGAGTTTTTTTCCTTAATTGTACTCTGATCCTCTCGATTAAGACTTTAATAGAAAACCCCCCTGATTTTTTTACAAAATCATCTGCTCCTAATTTTAGACCTAAAAGTTCATCAATTTCATCATCTTTGGATGTCAAAAATATAACTGGCATTGATGTTTTTTTTCTTAATTTTTTTAATAACTCTTCGCCATCCATTTTCGGCATTTTAATATCAATTATTGCTAAATCAGGAGGTTGTCTTGTAAGTCCAATTAAAGCACTTTCACCATCTAAATAAGTTTGAACTTTAAAACCCTCTTTCTCTAAAGCTATGCTTATACTTGTAAGTATATTTCTATCATCGTCAATAAGGGCAATTGTTTGAGTCATTAATACTATTAAAAATACTAAATTGTTCTAATTTGGGCAAGAAATCTAATTAATGAAGTATGCCCCAATTTTCTCCAGTATTTACGTCTACTGTCAAAGGAGTTGAAAATGTGTGCAAATCACTATCTTTAACACCCATCATTTCCTCTACAATCAATTTAACCAATTTTTTTTCTTCACTTATTGGTATTTCAAAAATAAGTTCGTCATGTATCTGAAGCAAAATCTTACAATCCTTAATTTTATTTTGATAAAATCTACTATTTAATCTGATCATAGCCAATCTCATGATTTCAGATGCTGATCCTTGTATTGGTGCATTAATTGCTGCCCTCTCTTGAAAGTTTCTAACATTAAAATTTTTATCATTTATTCCAGGTATATGACTTCTTCTTCCAAAAATATTATTCACATAACCACTTTTTCTACAAAACTTTATTGTTTTATTCATATAATCCTTAATCTCTGGAAATTTGAAAAAATAAGATTGTAAAAATTCTTGTGCTTCTTGGTTTGAAACCATTATTTGTTTAGCTAAGCCATATTGAGATATGCCGTAAATAATTCCAAAATTAATTGCCTTTGCTTTTCTTCTCATTTCATTGGTTATTTTTTTTATATCACAATTAAATATTTGACTTGCTGTTAGTGAATGAATGTCTTGATTATTTTTAAATGCTTTTTTTAATTCTTTTACATCTGCAAGATCAGCCAGTATTCTCATTTCAATTTGATTATAATCCGCAGAAATTAATTTCTTTCCTTTTCCAGCTATAAACGATTTTCTTATCTCTTTACCATCATCTGTTTTAATTGGAATATTTTGTAAATTTGGATCACTAGATGCAAGCCTACCAGTTGTAGTTGCTGCTAAAAGGAAAGATGTATGAACTCTTTTTGTTTTAGGATTTATATGTTCTTGCAAAGAGTCAGAATAAGTATTTTTTAATTTTGATATTTGTCTCCAATCCAAAACAAGCTTTGGTAATTCGTTTCCTTTAAAAGCCAAATCTTCTAGAACCGATGCACTTGTGGCAAAACTTCCTTTTTTTGTTTTTTTAAGAGTTGAAATCTTAAGATCGTTATACATAATTTCACCTAATTGCTTTGTAGATGCAATATTGAACTCTTTTTTTGATATTTTGAAAATTTGTTTTTCTAATTCTTTTATTTTTTTTTCAAACTTTTTTGAAAGTATTTTCAGGTATTGATCGTCTACTTTGATACCTTCTATTTCCATACTCGCTAAAATTTTTATTAAAGGTTTTTCAAATAACTCATAAATGTTTACTAGTTTTTCCTTATTAAGAGTAGTTTTTAAAATTTTATATAACCTTAAAGTTATATCTGCGTCCTCTGCTGCGTATTCAAGGGCTTTTTTAACATCAACATCTCTAAAATTAATTTGTTTTTTACCTGTCCCAACTAAGTCTTTGTAAGAAATCGGTTTATGATCTAAATGTATTTCTGACAATGTATCCATATTATGTCGATTTTTGCCTGCATCTAATACATATGAAATCAACATAGTGTCTTCTAATGTATTTAAGGTAATTCCATTGTGAAAAAAAATTATAAAGTCAAATTTAATATTTTGTCCGATTTTTTTAACTGAGTGATCTTCTAATATTGGTCTAAGTTTATTAAGAACTTTTTTTTTATCAAGACATTTTCCTTTTGAATGAGAAATTGGAATATAACAAGCTTTGCCAATTTTTGTTGATAAAGAAATCCCTACAAGCTCTGCTTGATGGGGATCAAGTGATGTAGTTTCTGTATCAATAGCAAACTCACCTTTTTCCTCTGCTTCTGTGATCCACTCATCTAATTCTTCAATTTCTCTGATTAATTTATAATTCTTAGTATCAATTTTTTTATGTTTGCTTGATAAATTGGTCTCAATATTATCTTTAAGTTTTGGTTCTCCATAAGTTGAAATAGCACTACTTAATAGTCTATTAAATTCCATCTCTCTTAAAAAATTAAATAGTTTATCTTTATCAACATCCTTTAAGACAAAATTTTCTAATTTTTCTTTTACAGGTACATCCTTTTTTAAAGTTACCAATTTTTTACTTATTATTGCTTTATCTTTATTTTCTAATATTGATTCTCTTCTTTTATTTTGTTTAATTTCACCTGCTTTTTTTAAAAGAGTTTCTAGATTTCCATATTTATTTATAAGCTCTGCTGCAGTCTTTATACCAATGCCAGGCACACCAGGAACATTATCGCTACTATCTCCTGCGAGTGATTGAACATCAATAACTTTATCCGCCGTTACACCAAATTTATTTAATACATCATCATCAACAATAAATTTATTCTTCATTGGGTCGTATATTCGCACACCTTTTTTATAAAGTTGCATTAAGTCTTTGTCAGACGATACGATTGTTACTTTAGCTCCAACTTTAAGTATTTGCTCAACATAAGTTGCTATTAAATCATCTGCCTCATAATTTAACATCTCGATGGATGGCAAATTAAATGCAAGAACTGATTTTCTTATAAATTCAAACTGTGGAATTAAATCATCTGGTGCATCTGATCTATTGCCTTTGTAGTCGCTATATATTTCATTTCTAAAATTTTTTCTTGCAGAGTCAAATATAACTGCAAAATGTGACGGCTTTTCTAAATTTTCTCTTGATTTAGAATCTTCTAGTAACTTAAATAACATGCTACAAAATCCGCTCACGGCACCTGTTGGCATCCCGTCACTTTTTCGTGTTAAGGGTGGTAATGCGTAATAAGCTCTGAATATATATCCCGATCCATCTATCAAATAAAAATGGTCTGTTTTTTTTATTTTATTCATAAAATTCTTAGCTTAATTAATTAGTATGTTATAAATGTATAATTCATTATGGAAAAAAAAACCGTTTTATCAGTAAAAAATTTAAGCAAAATTTATTCAAAAAATGGAACATCTACAATTAATGCACTAAATAATTTAAACTTAGAGGTGAAAGAGGGAGAAATTTTTGGTCTTTTAGGTCCAAATGGTGCTGGAAAATCTACATTTATAAATATTTTGGCTGGGACTGTTATTAAAACATCTGGAGAAGTTAATGTTTGGGGTTTCAATCTAGATAAAAATCCAAGGCAAGTTAGGGCTTCTATCGGAATAGTTCCACAAGAAGTTAATTTGGATCCTTTTTTTAGTCCTAGAAAATTACTTGAATTGCTTGCCGGTATGTATGGAATAAAAAAAAAAGATCGTATTACCGATGATATACTTAAATTAGTTTCTCTTGATAAGCAGGCAAATAGTTATGCAAGAAGTTTATCTGGTGGTATGAAGAGAAGATTATTAATCGCTAAAGCACTAGTACATCAACCACCAATAATATTTTTAGATGAGCCAACTGCTGGTGTTGATTTAGAATTAAGACAAAACCTTTGGGAAAATGTAAAACTTCTTAATAATCAAGGGGTAACAATAATTTTAACAACTCATTATTTAGCTGAAGCTGAGGAAATGTGCAATAGAATTGGAATTCTTAATAAAGGAAACTTAGTAGCTTTAGACAGTACGAGAAATCTAATTAACAAGTTTCAAACTAAAATTGTTACTTTCACAATTGATAAAATGCTAGATCTCAATAAAATAAGTCTCGATACTTTAAAAGTAATATCAAATAATAACGAAAAAGTAACAGTATCATATGATAAAAGTAAGATAAAAATTGAGGATATTATTTTACATTTTTCAAACCAAAATATAAAAATATTAGATATAACTACTGATGATGCGGATATTGAAGATGTTTATCTAGGCCTAACAAAAAGCTAGATAATTGAATTAAAAATAGTATTATAAAATATGCAATTAGTAAAAAATTTATATAACATTAAAATTTTAAAGTTAGCTTCTATTATAATTCTAGGTTCTTTAATTTTAACTATCTCTGCTAAAATTAAAATACCTTTTTATCCAGTTCCTATGACCATGCAAACTTTTGTAGTAGTACTATTAGGTATCGCTTTTGGTTCAAAAATTGCCTTAGCAACTGTTGGTCTTTATTTGCTTGAAGGAATATTTGGTTTACCAGTATTTTCGAATTCTCCAGAAAAAGGAGTTGGACTAGTTTATTTTACTGGACCAACTATGGGATACTTGATTGGTTTTTTATTTGCCTCTTATTTTGCTGGATACCTAAATTTAAAAACTAACATTTTAATGATTTTTATAAAATTAGTTTTTTCAGTATCATTTATTTATTTTTTTGGTTTAATTTGGTTAGGAGTTTTAATTGGATGGGACAAACCTATAATTGAACTTGGTGCTCTACCATTCTTATATGCAGAATTATTCAAAATATTGTTACTAACTTTTCTGGCAAAAAATATCTTAAAAGTTAGGAACTTTATTTAGGTGATCTTTTAGACAGAATTCTTTGAAGAGTTCTTCTATGCATTTTTAATCTTCTTGCCGTCTCAGAAACGTTTCTATTACAAAGTTCAAATACTCGATGAATATGTTCCCATTTGACCCTGTCCGCCGACATTGGATTTTCTGGAGGTTGTGCTTTTGTTTTTGGATCTGCTAATAGTGCTTTTTCAACATCCTCTGCATCTGCAGGTTTTGCAAGATAGTCAATTGCACCTTCTTTGATAGCTGCTACCGCTGTAGGTATATTTCCATAGCCAGTAAGCATTATAATTCTACTATTAGGGTTAGATTTTTGTATCTCTTTTACAACCTCTAGCCCATTACCGTCACCCAGTCTTAAATCAACTACAGCAAATGCAGGTTTATTCAATTTTACACTATCTATACCAGCTTTTACACCCTGGGCTTGTGATACTGCAAAACCCTTTTTTTCCATCGCTCTAGCTAATCTCTCTCTAAAAGGATTATCATCATCTACTATCAGTAGAGATTTGTCGTTAAAATCGGTTATTTTTTGTAAATTTGTCATTAGCGAGTTATATAAGCACCTTGTCTTAAATTTCAATGGTCTAAAGGCGGTGGATAAATACTTAAAATAAGTACTTTACATTGGTTAACATATCTCATAATCAGACTCTTAAATTACAAATTTGCATATAAGATATGCAAATTTTTTTTGTTAAATTTTTTTTAGGGGCTAAGAAATGGAAAAATTTAAAAGTGTTGATAGGCTTGTTAGTCAACTTAAACCATCTAATCCAGTTTACTGCATTAGGGGAAACTCGTTAAAAAAAGCTTCAAATTTTTTTCAAGAAAATTTCAAAGGCAGAATACTTTATGCGGTAAAAACTAATCCAAATAAATTTGTTTTAAAAACCTTATTTGACTCAGGAATTAAAAACTTCGATATCGCCTCAATTAAAGAAATCCAAACAATAAAAGAAATTGCTCCCGAGGCAACATGTCATTATATGAATACTGTTAAAAGTAGAGAGAGTATAAAAGAAGCTTACTTTAAATACGGTATTAAGTCTTTTTCTTTAGATACAAAAGATGAACTAGTTAAAATTATAGACTCAACGAATAAAGCTAAAGATTTAGAGTTATTTGTAAGAATATCTGTATCAAACGAGCATGCTGAAATTGATTTATCCAAAAAGTTTGGAGCTGTTAATACTGAAGCTACTGGATTACTAAGATTAGCTAAACAACACGCAAAAAAAATAGGGCTTAGTTTTCATGTTGGCTCGCAGTGTATGCACCCTATATCTTATTCAAAAGGAATTGATGAAATAAGAAATATTATTAAAAAAACAAAAATTGAACCTGACGTCATAAATGTTGGGGGTGGTTTTCCGTCAATTTATCCTGACTTGATACCTCAGCCGCTAAAAAAATATTTTGAAGAAATAGAAAAAAGTCTTTCACAACTCAAATTACGAAAAAAACCTGAAATTATTTGCGAACCTGGTAGAGCGTTAGTTGCTGAAAGTGGTTCTACAGTAGTTAAAGTAATTCTTAGAAAAAGACAAAAACTTTATATAAATGATGGAACCTATGGATCTCTTTTTGATGGTGGTGCACCAAATTTAGTATTTCCATCAAGAATGATTTCTAATGGAAAAGTAATGTCCAAAAAATTAACTGCTTTTGATTTTTATGGTCCAACTTGTGATAGCATGGATTATATGAAAGGCCCATTTGTTTTACCCAACAACATCAAAGAAGGTGATTATATTGAACTAGGACAATTAGGTGGATATGGCTTAACCTTTAGAACACAATTTAATGGTTTCTACTCTGATGATATTTATGAGTTAGAGGATAAACCAATTATGTCAATGTATGAAGGTAGTGATAATAGTGAGTTTCTTGTTGCCTAAATGTCTGATAAAAAAAATTTAGGTCATAATAGTAAAAAAGATTTTCTAAAAAATCCTGTAGAGCATATTGATATTACTTCATTCGACTCTCGAAAAATAATTTCATCAATGGAAAAGATGTCATTTGTCTCAAGAGAAACCGCAAATGCAGCAAATATTTATAATGAAATGTTGAAAGATAAAGATTGTACAATTTTTTTAACATTAGCTGGCTCAACATCGGCTGCGGGGTGTATGAATATTTATAAAGATTTGGTCAAATATAATATGGTAGATGCTATAGTTGCTACAGGTGCATCTATAATTGATATGGATTTTTTTGAAGCTCTAGGTTTCAAGCATTATCAAGGATCACAATTTCAAGATGACAAAGAATTGAGGAAAAATTATATTGATAGAATTTATGACACATACATTGATGAAGATGAATTACAAATTTGTGATAAGAAAATATGTGAAATTGCAGACAATTTAGAACCCAGAAGTTATACATCTAGAGAGTTTATTCAGGAAATGGGTAAGTATTTAAAAGAAAATTCAAAAAAGAAGGATTCATTGATTGAAACAGCCTACAATAATAATGTGCCCATATTCTGCCCAGCATTCACAGACTCTAGTGCTGGATTTGGTTTAGTAATTCATCAAGAAAAAAATCCAAAAAAACATATTACAATAGACTCTATTCGAGAATTCAGAGAATTAACTGAAATTAAAATAAAGTCTAAGGGTTCTGGATTATTTATGATTGGGGGTGGAGTTCCGAAGAATTTCATTCAGGATACTGTTATTTGTGCAGAGTTACTTGGTAAAGATGTTGAAATGCATAAATACGCTGTACAGATTACTGTTGCCGACTCAAGAGATGGTGCTTGTAGTAGCTCTACACTAAAAGAAGCAAGTTCATGGGGTAAAGTTGATGTAACTAAAGAACAAATGGTTTTTGCCGAAGCAACAAGTGTATTACCTTTAATTGCTAGTGATGCTTATCATAAAGGTGAGTGGAAAAATAGAGAAAGAAAAAACTACTCAAAAATATTTAAATAAAAAAGTGAAATATCTTTCTAATAAAAATGGTTTTCTGGGAATTGATAATAAATTTAATATTAAGGAAAAAGTTATTATAGTACCCTTTGGTCTTGAAAAAACAGTCAGCTATGGAGGTGGAACTAAAAATGGTCCTAAAGAAATTATAAAAGCATCCCATCAGGTAGAACTTTATGATGAAGAATTAAATTGTGAACCTTATAAAAGAATAGGAATTAAAACTTTAAAACCATTTAAAATTCATAAAAACATAAATAAAGCACTAACTAACATATCTAAGATAAATGAAGAAATTTTAGATAAGAAACTTTTTCCAATGACTTTTGGTGGGGAACACTCAATTACTGCTGGATGTATTGCCCCATTTGCAAAAAAATATAAAAAAATTTGTCTTTTGCACTTTGATGCTCACGCAGATTTACGAGATAGCTACAATGGCGAGAAGTTTTCTCATGCATCGGCCATTAGAAGATGTCTTGATTATCCTAATGTTTCTGTAATTTCTTTCGGGATAAGAAATATATCAAAAAGTGAAATTCCTTACTTAAAAAAAAATTCATCAAGAATTAATATATTTTGGGCAAAAGATAAGAGTAAATGGAATCTCTATAATTTTAAAAAATTAATTAAAAATAAAACAGTCTATCTAACATTTGATGTTGATGGATTAGATTCAAGCATTATGCCTGCAACAGGAACACCTGAACCAGGAGGTTTACTATGGGATGAAACTTTGGATATTATAAAAATAGCTGTAAAAAATTCCAATATTATTGGTGCTGATATCAACGAACTTTCTCCTATAAAAGGTTTCAACTCTTATAATTTCTTAGTTGCAAAGCTGGCTTATAAAATCTTGTCTTATAAATTTTTGTATTAAGTTTAAGCAGGTTTCAGGGTGCTCAATAATAATCTGAAAGGTATTAACATTATTAAAGCAACAAGTACCTTTACTCCTAAATCACCTAAAGCTAAAGTAAACCATGGTACGCCTGTTGCATAAAAAGATATTGAAAAAAATAAGAAGGTATCGACAGTGGATCCAATAAAAGAAGAACTTAGTGGTGCTATAAACCATTTTTTTTTTCTTAATTTATCAAAGACTTGGACATCCAATAGTTGAGCTACCAAAAAAGCTGTGCCTGACCCAATTGCAATTCTTACTGAAATAAGATCAGTAAAATTTGTTGAGAATAAAAGTGTAAAACTTATTCCTATCGCAAACCCAATAAATACGATATTTCTTGCTGCAATTTTACCAAATGACCTATTAGCTAAATCGGTAATTAAAAATGCTATTGGATATGTGAATGCACCATACGTTAAAATTTCCTGTAATCCATAATATTTAACTGGAAACTGAACTAAATAGTTTGATGCTAAAACTATAAAACCCATCAGAAAAGATAGGATTAAATATATTCTATTCATAGTTAGGCAGATTTACTTAAAATACTTTTTTTAATTTTTTTAAGTCGTGGAGAAAGATATCTTATTTTGGCAGACTTTACGAATTGATCAAAACTACCTTTTTTATCCACTGATCTTACACCGGCATTTGAAACTGTTAGTTTTATACTTTTTTTTAAAAGATCACTTTTGAACCTTACTTTTTTTAAATTAGGAAGAAATCTTCTTTTTGTTTTATTATTAGCATGACTCACTTTATGACCTTTAAGAGGTATTTTTCCAGTTAGTTCACATTTTTTTGACATTAAATTGATTGTATAGGCTTTACTAAGTATCCAGTCAAGATTATTTTTTTGTACCTATAATTTCAGAAATATTTGTTACACCTTTTTTCTTAAATAAATCATTTAAATCTTCACTAATTGTTTTTGCAATACCAGGTCCTTTGTAAACCATACCAGTATATAACTGAATTAATGATGCACCATTAAGTATTTTATCATAAGCACTATCTGCTGAATCTACTCCACCAACACCAATTATTTTGACTTTATTTTCTAAGTTTTTAAAGAATTTATTAATTATTAAATTAGATTTTTTTGTTATTGGTTTTCCAGATAAACCACCTTTCTCTAATTTATTTATATTTTTTAAATCATCTCTCGTTCTATCGCTTGTATTAGATATAATTATTGCTGGAATATTATATTTTAAAACTATCTTAGAAATTTTTTCAATCTCTTTATCATTTATATCTGGAGAAATTTTTAAAACTGTTGGTACAGAAGTTTTTAATAAATTTTTCTCATTATTGATAGCATCTAGCAAATCATTTAATTCATCCTCGTTATGAAAATTTCTTAAATTTTCTGTATTAGGTGATGAAATATTTATAGTTATATAATCAGCAAGATCATAAAATTTTCTAAGACCTATCAAATAATCATTTATTTTATTTTTGGTATCTTTATTTGGACCTATATTAATTCCAAATAAACCTTTGGGAGGATTAAGCCTAATTCTTGACTGTATTAAATCAGCACCTGAATTATTAAAACCTAATCTATTTATTAAAGCTTGATCCTCTTCTAATCTAAAAACTCTAGGTTTTGGATTTCCATATTGTTTTAAAGGAGTAATCGTCCCTACCTCAACAAACCCAAATCCAAGCTTAAAAATTGAGTTATAAACTTCTGCATCTTTATCAAACCCTGCAGCAAGTCCTATTGGATTTGGTAATTTTTTTTCAAATATCTCTGTTTCAATATGCTTTAGATTATATTTTTGCCTGCTAGGCATTAAATTAAATTTTAATGCTTGTATTGCAAGATTATGAGCGGTTTCTGGATCAAACTTGAATATAAAAGGTCTTATTTTTCCAAACATTATTTTATCTTTTGTTTTATTAAATTTTGAGTTTCAGTCACACCAAAAAAACTAATAAAAAATCCAATTCTAGGTCCGTTTTGATCGCCAAAAACAACTTCATAAATTAACTTAAACCAATCTCTTAAATTATCTTTGTAACCATTTTCTTTTCCAACAGAAAAAATTTTTGTTTGTATATCCTCTGGAGCCATATCCTCATTACAATCGTCCAATGCTTTTACTAAAAGCATTAAAACTTTTTTTTCATCCTCATTAGGAATTTTATATTTTTTGTTCAACGCAATAACATCTTTGTAATATTTAATTGCATACTCTACTAATTTGTCAAAAATTGGGAATTCTTGCTCATTTAGATTAATTTTATATTTTTTAACAAATTTCCATAATAAATCTTTTGTATCTGCATTGCTTGTTTCAACTAAATTCAAAAGCATAGAAAAACTCATAATATGATTTTCTTTAGGAATAAATCCGTTGTGTACATGCCAAACTGGGTTCATCAATTTCTGAAGTTCATTTTGTTTTTTTCCTTTTTCTATAAATTCTAGATACTCATCAACTGCCTTTGGAACTATTTCTTTATAAAGTTTTTTTGCTCTTTTTGGATTTTGGTACATAAACAGGGACAAACTTTCAGGTGAAGCATATTTAAGCCATTGATCTATAGTAATCCCATTTCCTTTAGATTTAGATATCTTTTCACCTTTTTCATCTAAAAAGAGTTCGTAAGCAAAACCGCTTGGATTTGTTTTTCCAATTAGTTTGATTATTTTTGAGGATAAAATTGCACTTTCGATTAAATCCTTACCATACATTTCAAAATCGATATCTAAAGCATACCATCTCATTGCCCAGTCTACTTTCCATTGAAGTTTACAATTTCCATCTAAAATACTACTCTCCAATTTTTTTCCATTATTATCAAAAATAATTTTAGAATTTTTTTCATCTATTTCTATAACGGGTATTTCTAAAACCTTATTAGTATCTGGACAAATTGGTAAAAATGGTGAATATGTTTTCTGTCTTTCTTTACCTAATGTAGGTAAAATAATTGACATTATTCCCTGATAATTTTTTAATATTAATTTTAAAGTTTCGTTAAAGGTCCCATTCTTGTAAAGTTCAGTCGAGCTTTTAAATGTATATTTAAAATTAAATTCATTTAGGAATTTTTTTAACAGTTCATTATTATGTTCACCAAAGCTTCCATATTTTCCAAAAGGATCTGGAACAATGGTTAGTGGTTTATGAAGATTATCCTGTAAAGTTTTTACATTAGGGATATTGTCAGGTACTTTTCTTAATCCGTCCATATCATCAGAAAATGTAATTATTTCTTTTGGTAGATCAGTCAATTTATTCAGAGCGTTTACTACCATTGAAGTCCTTGCCACTTCTCCAAAAGTACCTATATGTGGGAGGCCGCTTGGACCGTAGCCGGTTTGTAAAATAATTTTGCCTTTTTTTTCTATATATGTTTTTCTTTCTCTAAGAAGTCTTTTGGCCTCAACAAAAGGCCAAGCAGCAGTTTTTTCTAAATTTTCTTTATCTATCACAAACAATCTTAAAAATTAGTATATTTTGTACTTTTATTAATTCTTATAATGTTGAAATTTATTTACCATAAAATAATGTTCAAACAAAATGTCCAATTATAAAACAGTTTTTTTTACACTAGGTATCTTGCAAATAATACTTGGGATATTTATGCTTATCCCTATAACTATTCAATTTTTATATAGTGAATTTGACTCATCTTTTGTTCTAGCACTTATTATCACTATAATATTTGGTACTCTTTTTATCATAACAAATTTAGATTACGATAAAAAATTAGACCTTCAACAAGCATTTTTACTTACGTCCCTGTCATGGATTACAATAGCAATTTTTGGTTCTTTACCAATATTTTTTTCAAGTTTAAATTTATCTTTCACGGATGCTTTTTTTGAGAGTATGTCAGGGATAACAACAACAGGATCTACTATAATTTCAAATCTCGAAAATGCTCCAAAAAGTATTTTACTTTGGAGAGCAATACTTCAATGGCTTGGTGGTATAGGCATAATAGTTATGGCGATAACTTTGATGCCAATAATGAATGTTGGTGGTATGCTGCTATTCAAAGTGCTTAATACAGACTCATCCAATGAGGTATTGCCATCCTCTAAAGAAGTTTCAATAAAATTAATTTTAATTTATTTTTTTTTAACTTTAGCTTGTTGTTCTTTTTATAAAATTTTTGGTATGAATATTTTTGATAGTATTACACATTCTATGACAACGATAGCAACCGGTGGTTTTTCAAATTACAATCAATCAATTGGTTATTTTGACAGTGCTAGAATTGAATTTGCCTCTATTTTTTTTATACTTATGGGTAGTATTCCTTTTATAGCATATGTAAAATTTATAAATGGAAATCGAAGAATATTTCAAAATGATTCTCAAATTAAAACTTTTATCAAATTAATTTTGATATCTATCCTAATTTTATTTGTATATTTATTTTTTAAAGAAGGAAAAGAAGTATTTTTAGATTTAAGGTCAATAATTTTTAATATCGTATCAATATTAACAGGAACAGGGTACGTGACTGGAAGTTATGATAAATGGGGAAGTTTCCCACTTTTATATTTTTTAATTTTGATGTTTATTGGTGGATGTGCAGGATCAACAACTTGTGGTATTAAAATTTTTAGAGTTCAAATACTTTATAAATTTGTGATGAATCAATTAAAAAAATTTATATATCCTAGGGGAATTTTTATAATAAAATATGAAAATAATACTGTTAATGATAAATTTTTAGCATCAATAATTTCATTTATTTTTTTATATATTATAATTTTTTTTATTTTAACTGCCTTATTATCTTTAACTGGACTTGATTTTATTACCTCAATTTCTGGAGCTGCAACATCAATATCAAATGTTGGACCAGGATTAGGTTCTGTAATAGGTTCGAATGGTAATTTTTCAAGTATCCCTGACATATCTAAATGGGTATTAAGTATTGGAATGATATTGGGAAGACTAGAATTGTTCGCAATTTTAATTTTATTTCTACCTTCTTTTTGGAAAAAATGATTTCGTTAAAAAAAAATAAAAAATTTTCTGAACTTTTTAAATATTATTTTGAACAAAGAATGATAAAAATCTTACTTTTAGGAGCTATAAGTGGATTTCCTTGGGTAATTATAGGAAGTAGTTTAAGCTTATGGTTGAAAGAGGACGGATTATCTAGAACAACCATCGGATGGGCGGGATTAATTTTTTCTGTTTACGCATTCAATTATTTATGGGCACCATTAATTGATCGAATATACATACCTTTTTTAACAAAAAGAATAGGACATAGGAAATCCTGGATTTTTTTAATGCAGACAATGATTTTAGCATGTTTAATTTCATGGAGCTTTATTAATCCAACTAATAACTTAACATTGGTAATAACGATAGGATTAGTAATTGCTGTTGCATCATCAACTCAAGATATAACTGTTGATGCTTTAAGGATAGAACAAATTTCAAAAAATGAAAAAGAATTGATGGCAGCTGGTGCTGCAGTTGCAGTAGTTGGTTGGTGGACAGGTTATAAACTTGGAGGTGTTATTGCTTTAAACTTAGCAGAGTATTTTGAAAATTTAGGTATATTTAATTACTGGCAAATGGCCTTTCTTGGTTTAAGTCTTGTAATAATATTATTTAATATAGGTATTTTATTCATAAAAGAAAAGGATTTTGCTTCTAAAAAAAATAATCAAAACCAATTAGATAAAAAAATTGTAAAAAGTTTAAAAGTAGATAATTTTTTTATAAAAATAGCAGCATGGATTTCCTCAACTGTTTCTGGGCCATTGATAAACTTTTTCAAAAAAAATGGATTTAAAATTGCAATTGGAATTTTGAGTTTTATTTTTTTATTTAAAATTGGGGAGGCGTTTTTAGGGAGAATGTCTGTTATATTTTATAAAGAAATAGGTTTTTCAAAGTCAGATATCGCATTATATTCAAAGACCTTCGGATGGTTAACAACAGTAATTTTTACACTTCTAGGTGGCCTATTTGCAATAAGGTCTGGTGTTGTTAAATCAATGTTTTTAGCAGGAATATTAATGGCTTCAACAAACTTACTTTTTACTGTGCTTGCGTGGAGTGAAAAATCTTATCTTTTATTTGCAATTGCTGTAATCCTTGATGATATAGCTGCTGCGTTTGCTACTGTTGCATTTGTTGCATTCATATCTCTTTTAGTTGATCGAAATTATACAGCAACACAATATGCACTTTTAGCTTCGATTGGTACTGCCGGTAGAACAAGTCTTGCATCTTCGTCAGGTGCTTTAGTGGATTGGTTAAATGGAGATTGGGGAATATTTTTTATTATCACAGCATTAATGGTGATACCATCCCTAATATTGCTATATAAAATTAAAGACAAAATAAATTTAAATGACTAACTATTTCTCAAGAGCAATAACAAAAAATATTTACAAATCAAATTCTGAAAAATCAGAAATAACTTCACAAATTCTATATGGTGAAAATTTTAGAATAATTTCAAAAAAAAAAAATTGGTTAAAAATTAAGACATCTTTTGATAATTACACAGGCTTTATTAAAAACGATTATTACTTGAAAAAAACAAATATTGCTTACAAATGCTTTAATCTAAAGTCCAGAATTTATAGAATTAATAAATCAAAAAAATTTATTAGGACAAATTTGTTTTTACCTTTTAATAGTAGGGTAAGTGTAATTAAAGTTCAAAAAGGCTTTATAGAGTTTGAAAAAAACAGATGGATTAAGAAAAAACATTTAAAAAAATTAAGTCATAAAGAGCAAAGCTTTATTAAAATTTTAAAGAAATTTGATGGAATAAAATACTTATGGGGAGGTAAGTCTTTTAAAGGAATAGACTGTTCAGCCTTAATTCAAATGTATTATCTGTACAATAATAAATATTTCCCAAGAGATACAAAAGACCAAATAAAAATTAAAAAAGGGATAAAAAATTCAATGAATTTTAAAAAAGGGAATATTATTTATTGGAAAGGACATGTGGCAATATGTATAAATTCTAAAAAATTAATACATGCTTACGGACCAATGAAACGAGTTATAAAAATGAATATTGATTATACAATTAAAAGAATATTCAAAACTGCAAAACTAAAGGTAAAAAAAATTACAAATATTTAAATGGATTTAAAAAAAAAATTTGAGATTTTACTTGCAAAATTTAAACTTGGTCATTTTGATGAAGTTATTTTTGAAGCAACTTTATTATCTAAAAAATATCCAAATCAAGAGGTATTCATAAATTTATTATCACTCTCATATCAAGCAAAAGGGCAGTTTAGTAACTCCATAAAAATTTTAGAAGAAGCTCTTAAGAGAGGCGAGAAAAACTTTAATTTTTTGAACAACTTGGGATTAGCTTATCTAAAAATAAAAAATTTTGATAAAGCAAAAAAATGTCTAACCAAAGCAAATGAATTAAACCCAAAATTTATTAATACATTAAACAATTTAGGAAATTTATATGTTGAATTAAATAATTTTGATAAGGGAGAATTTTTTTTTAGAGAAGCATTGAAAATAAATAATAAAATAATAGAGACTAATTATAATTTAGCAACGCTTCTTCAATCTGTTGGCAAAATCGATGAAGCAAGGGAATTTTATAAAAAAACTTTAGATATAAATCAAAATTTCACTAGAGCAGATTTTGGTTTAGCAATGTTAGAAAAATATGAGACTTCAAATAAACATATTAAAATTATGGAAAATAAAATTAACCAAAATTTACATAAATCTAATTATAAAGACTTATATTTTGCGTTAGGAAAAGTTTATGAAGATATAAACGAAATTGATAAAGCTTTTACGTTTTTAAAAAAAGGAAATAATCTTAAGAAAGAAATTACAAATTATGAAATTGAAAATGATGAAAAATTATTTAAAAAAATAGTGTCGTTCCATAGTAATAATAAACTTAAAAATAATAATTCAAATAAAGATAACAAAAAATTAATTTTTATACTTGGTATGCCTAGAACTGGAACATCTATGGTGGAACAAATTATTTCAAATCACAGTGAAGTTGAAGGTGGAGGTGAAATTAGTATTCTCTCATTTTATCTTGATAAGTTTTTTAAAAATACAGAAAAAGCAAAAGATATAGAGTCAGAACTAAATTTTATTAAAAATGAGTATCTAAGCTATTTAGATAAAATATCCAAATCAAACATAATTACTGATAAAGCTCCACTGAATTTCAGATGGATTGGAATAATAAAATATATGTTTCCAAATTGTAAAATTATCCATTGTAAACGAGATCCATTAGAGAATAGTTGGTCCATTTTTAAGAATGAATTTGAAAGAGGAATGTTTTTTTCAAATACCTTTGAGGATATTTCTAAATTTTATGATTTATATAATAATCTTATGAAATATTGGGAAGAATATGGATATGATAGATTTAATTTAAACTATGAGGACTTAGTTAATAATCCTGAGAATAAGATAAGAGAAATAATAAGCTATTGTGATTTAGAATGGCAACAAAATTGTTTAGAATTCTATAAAAATAAAAAATCAATTAAAACTGTCAGTTTTATGCAAGCTAGAAAGCCGATATATAAAGACTCTTTAAAAGGATCAATTAAATTCAAAAAATATTTAGCAAAACTTGAAAGTTCACTTAAAAATTAATTTCTACCAAAATCTGGCTTATCAATATCCTGTTTAAGTTTAATAATTTGCTTTCTTACCCTTTTAGTTTTAGACAATTTTTTTAAAATTGATTTATTTTTTTTATTTTTAATATCTTTTTTAAAGAACCTTAAGTTTTTTATAAATAAATCTATTGCTTTTATAATATGTGTCTTATTATCAAAAAAAATATCTCTCCACATTATTTCATTTGAGGCTGCTATTCTGGAAAAATCTCTTAAGCCACCAGCGCTATATTTAATAAGATTTATTTTTAATATTTTCTCAAAATCTTGAGCTGATTTAACCAGATTATAAGCGACTAAGTGTGGTAGATGACTGGTAATTGAAAAAATCTTATCATGTTTTTCAGAATTCATAATTACAGTTTTAGAACCTAATTTTTTCCAAAAAGAATTAATTAATTTTAAGTGTTTTGAATTAGTGTTTTTATCTTTTATTAAAACACACCACTTGCCTTCAAACATATTATATTTACCATGTTCCGGTCCACTTACTTCTGATCCTGTTATTGGGTGACTTCGAGTCCAATGAATTCCTTTTTTTAAAAATTTTGCAATAATTTTAGAGGACTCAATCTTTGAAGAACCAATATCAGTAATTAATTTCTTAGGTGAAATGAAGTTATTAATTTTTAAAATAAGTTTTTTATATTCACTCATTGGAGTACAAAAAATTATTAAATCTGAATTTATCACACCATTCTCAAGTGATTTAGTAATAATTCCAGGTAATTTTAGTTTCTTAATTTTAGAGATATTTGATTTTGATTTTTCAAAAATGAATATTTTTTTTGCTATCTTTTTTTTTGAAATTCCTCTTACTAAAGAGGAGCCTAATAGTCCACAACCTATAATTAATATGTTTTTCATTTTTTAAATATACTTTTTGTTACACTCATAAATTTTAAGTTCTCTTTTTTTAGATCCAATTGTTAATCTCAGCATATTCTTGATTCTATAACCATTTTCTGTAGATCTTAATAAAATTCCTTTCATTTTTAATTTTTTATAGAAATATTTTGCTTTTAACTTACAATTTGTAAAGTCCAATAATAAGAAATTAGCAGAAACTTCGTTTGAACTAATATTATAATTATTTAAAAAATTTTTCAATTTTGTTGCATAAAAAATATTATGCTTAATTGAACGGGAGATAAATTTTTTATCCTTGAGTGACTCTATGGCTGCTTTTTGTGCAACATCATTAACATTAAACGGGGGTTTAATAATATTTAGAGCATTAATAATTCTTCTAGATCCATAACCCCACCCTACCCTTAAGGATGATAATCCATAAATTTTTGAAAATGTTCTTAATATAAAAACATTTTCATTATTTTTAAATAACTCTAAACCAGACTTATAATCTAAACTTTTCATATACTCTGCATAAGCATCATCTACAACTAGTAAAATATTTTTTCTTAATTTTTTCCTTAAATTTATTAATTCCATCTTCGTTAAATAAGTACCAGTTGGATTATTTGGATTAGCTAAAAAAACAATTTTAGTTTTTTTGGTAATTTTTTTAATAATTTCTGGAACAGACACTTTGTATTTTTTTTCTTTAGCAAAAATAACATTTGCACCAACTATCTTTGCATAAATTCTGTACATCAAAAAACTAAATTGTGGAACAATTACCTCATCTTTTGGTCTTAAAAAAAGCTGACATAGCATTTGAATAACTTCATCAGAGCCAGCACCACAAATAATTTTTTCTTTATCACATCGAAATTTTTTAGAAATTTCATTTCGTAATTCTTTTGATTTTCCATCAGGATACCTAGAAAAATTCAAATTTTTATTAGATATTACTTTTTTAACTCTGGTGCTTACTCCAAGTGCTGACTCGTTAGCAGAAAGTTTAATAATTTTTTTAAATTTTCTAAAACTAGATCTTCCTGGCTTGTAAGCTTCAATGTTAAGTTTTTTAAATTTTAACTGTTTCATATCTTTAATACTAATCTTATAAATAAATTAACAAAATTTAATAGCAAAATTAGCCTTATTTTTTTTAAAATTGACATAGTAAAAATCATTTAGTAAATAAAAAAGAGCGCTGATTTAACTGAATTGCGAGCGCGATAAAAAAACCGCTAAATAAGTTTTTTTTTCCTCTCAATTCATAAAAGAAAATAAAATGTATAAAATTGATAAGGTAAAAAAAATTGTAATTGAGAAGCCACTTAAACTGGATTGTGGTAGGACTATACAGGACTTTCCATTGGCATATGAGACTTATGGAACTCTTAATGAAAAAAAAGATAATGCAATTTTAGTTTTTCATGCTTTGACAGGTGATCAATATGCATCTGGAACAAATCCTGTAACAAATAAAGAAGGATGGTGGAGCTATGCTCTAGGACCAGGTAAGTCTATTGATACTAATAAATTTTTTGTAATTTGTGCAAATGTTATAGGCGGATGTATGGGGTCTTATGGACCAAGCCATCTAGATTCGGCTGGTAAACCGTTCGGAACAAATTTTCCAGTGATTACAATTAATGATATGGTTAATGCTCAATATAATCTTTTAGACTTTTTTAAAATTGATAAATTATTTTCAGTAATTGGTGGTTCGATGGGAGGAATGCAAGTGCTACAGTTTATTTCAAATTTTCCTAATAAATCTTACTCTGCAATTCCAATAGCTTGCACGGCAAGTCATTCAGCTCAAAATATTGCTTTAAATGAATTGGGAAGGCAGTCAATAATGGCTGACTATAATTGGGAAAACGGTTTCTATGCTGAAAATAAAAAAGTTCCAGATAAAGGTCTTGCTGTTGCAAGAATGGCGGCACACATTACATATCTTTCAAAAAAAGGATTGCAAGAAAAATTTGGAAGAAAACTTCAAGAAAGAGATGATTTAAAATTTGGTTTTGATGCAGATTTTCAAATAGAGAGTTACTTAAGGTATCAGGGTTCTGTTTTTGTAGATAGATTTGATGCAAATAGTTATTTATATATTACTAGAGCGATGGATTATTTTGACTTAACAAAACAATTTAATGGAAATTTATCTAAAGCTTTTCAAAATACTACTTCTAAGTTTTTTGTAATTTCTTTTACTTCTGACTGGTTGTATCCAACTCCAGAAAATAGAGATATTGTAATTGCTCTTAATGCGATAGGTAAAGATGTGGGTTTTGTAGAAATAAACTCAGATAAGGGACATGATTCATTCTTATTAAATGTTCCAGATTTTCTTAATGCAGTAAGGAATTTTTTAGAAACTTCATATAAAAAAATAAAATGAAAAAAGAGTTTTTTAAAATATCAGAATTATTAGAAAAAGATTCAAAGATATTAGATGTTGGGTGTGGAGATGGTGAGTTAATGAAATATATTTCTGAAAATATAACCGAAGATGTGAGGGGTCTAGAGATTTCTAAAGATAATATACAAAAATGTATTGCTAAAGGACTTACGGTTATTGAGGGGGATGCAGAAAAAGATTTACAACAATTTCCAGATTCCTCATATGATTTTGTAATATTGAGTCAAACGCTTCAAGCCTTTCTCGACCCAGAAAAAGTTATTAACGAGTTACTAAGAGTTGGAAGAAAAGCTATTGTGACTATTCCAAACTTTGGGCACTGGAAAGTTAGATTAAATCTTTTATTTAAAGGTACTATGCCAATAACAGAAAACCTTCCAAATGAATGGTACAATACACCCAACTTACATATGTGCACTATAAAAGACTTCGTAAATTATTGTAATAGGAGAAAAATAAAGATCGATTGTGCAAATTTATCTTACGTTAATTTTTTTTCAGAACTTGGTATTTTTATAATTGAAAAATAGATGAATGTTGAAATTATAAAATGTTTGAAAGATAATTACTCATATTTAGTAATTGACTCAAATAATAATGCTTTAATAGTTGATCCTGGTGAAGCCGAACCACTAATTAAAGTCATAGATAAAAAAAAGGTTAATTTAAAATTCATACTGAATACTCATCATCATTTTGATCATATTGGAGGAAATGAAGAATTAAAAAAAAAATATAAGGCGCAAATTGTAGGTTTTAAAAATGATAAAGATAGAATACCTGGTATAGATATTTTTTTATCGGATAACGAAATATGGAAGTCAGGAGACTTTGAGGCTCAAATTATTTATATACCTGGACATACATCGGGGCATATTGCCTTTTATTTTTACAAAAATGAAATTTTATTTTCTGGAGATACGCTTTTTTCTTTAGGATGTGGTAGAGTTTTTGAAGGGACAAACAAAGAGATGTACGAATCCTTATCTAAATTAAAAAACCTTCCATTGAATACAAAAATTTATTGTGGTCATGAGTATACATATAATAATTCATTATTCTGTATGAAATATGATAATAAAAATATCGAGTTGAAAAAAAAAATAATAGAGATAGGAAAAAAAATAAAAAGAAACGAACCAACTATACCCTCTACAATAAAAGAGGAATTAGAATGTAATATTTTCCTAAGAGCTAAATCTACAGAAGAATTTTCAAAACTAAGAGATTTAAAGGATAATTTTTAGCTTATTAAACTTGACTAAAATAAGTCTACAACTATATTGCAGATATAAAAAATTAGGATACTAAAATGTCTTTTGCAATAATTAAAACAGGTGGAAAGCAGTATAAAGTAAGAGCTGGTGAAATTCTTAAAATTGAGAGGTTAGATAAAAACCCAACAAATTCAAAAATTGAATTCAATGACATTCTTGCTTATGGAGATGATAAGACTGCAGAAATAGGTTCTCCAAGTGTAGACGGCGCTAAAGTAGAAGCCAATATAGTGAAGAATGGAAAAAATAGAACTGTTTTAATCTTTAAGAAGAGAAGAAGAAAAAATTCAAGAAGAAAGAATGGTCATAGACAAGAGTTTTCGTTAATAAAAATAAATAAAATTTATTCAAAAGATGGAAAAATACTTTCTGAAGCAAAGGAAAATAATGCAGATAAAAAAATTAAAGACCCAAAGAAAGAAACTAAAGCAAAGTAATTAGGTAAATTATGGCAACAAAAAAAGCTGGTGGATCGTCGAGAAACGGAAGAGATAGTGCCGGTAGAAGACTTGGGGTTAAAAAATATGGTGGCCAACAAGTAATTCCAGGAAATATTATTGTAAGGCAAAGAGGAACGAAAATATTTCCAGGGGAGCATGTTGGGATGGGAAAAGATCACTCAATATTTTCAAAAATAAAAGGAACAGTAAAGTTCAAAAAAAGTAAATCTGACAGAACATTTGTTTCTGTAAAACCCAATTAATCAATACAACAAAAAAACACACGTTGTATTATGAAATTTTTAGATCAAGTTAAGATATTTATAAAAGCAGGAGATGGTGGATCTGGATCGCCAAGCTTTAGAAGAGAAAAATTTATAGAATTTGGAGGACCAGATGGTGGCGATGGTGGAAAAGGTGGATCTGTAATTTTAAAATCAGAAAGAAATCTGAATACTTTAATTGATTATAGATATCAACAACATTTCAAAGCAGAGAGAGGTGGAGATGGAAAAGGTAAAAATCAAACAGGAAAAGGAGGGGAAAATTTGTTTTTAAAGGTTCCTCTTGGAACACAAATTTTTGAAGAGGATAACAAAACTCTTATTTTTGATTTTAAAAAACAAGATGATGAATTTGTTGCTGCTAATGGTGGTAAAGGGGGTTTCGGAAATACAAGATTTAAATCTTCTACTAATAGAGCTCCTAGAAAATTTACTAAAGGTACTAAAGGTGAGGAATTTTGGATTTGGTTACAACTTAAAACAATTGCAGATATTGGAATTATAGGAATGCCAAACGCAGGAAAATCAAGTTTGTTAGCCTCCATAACAAGTGCAAGGCCAAAAATTGCTAATTATAAATTTACAACATTAAATCCAAATCTGGGTGTAGCTTTATATGATGACAAAGAGATAGTCCTTGCGGATATTCCTGGATTAATTGAAGGAGCCCATAGTGGTGTAGGCCTTGGAATTAAATTTCTCAAACATATAGAAAGATGTAAGACGCTATTACATTTAATCGATGCAAACGAAGAAAACTTAGTACAAAATTATAAAAATATTAGAAATGAGTTAAAGAAGTATAGTAACGAATTAACTAAAAAAGATGAATTAATTGTTTTTAATAAAATTGATTTAATGGATAAAGAGGATTTAGATTGTAAAATTAGAGAATTTGAAAATAAAATAAAAAAAAAAATTATAGCTATTTCAACTTTAGATAAAAAGCTTATATCTGTAATAAAATCTAAACTAACAAAATATGTATCTTAAAAAATCAGAAATAGTAGTCATTAAGATTGGTTCATCTTTATTAATTGATGATAAAATGAATATAAGACACAAATGGCTAGCAGAATTTTCTAAAGATATTAGAGATCTTATTAAGAAAAAAAAAAAAATAATTTTAGTAAGCTCTGGAGCCATTGCATTAGGTTGTAAAAAATTAAGACTAAACATAAGAAATTTAAAGCTTGATAAAAGCCAGGCAGTTGCGTCTATAGGCCAAATCGAGTTAATGAATTTATTTAAAAAAATTTTTACTAAAATGAAAATTAATTTTTCTCAAATACTTCTAACTCTTGAAGATACAGAACAGAGAAGAAGAGCAATTAATGCTAAAAGAACTATTGATAATTTGTTACAAATGGGTTTTGTCCCAATTGTTAATGAAAATGATAGTATAGCAACATCAGAAATAAAATATGGTGATAATGATAGGCTTGCATCTAGAGTTGCTCAAATTTCAAGTGCTGACTCTTTAGTTTTATTATCAGATGTAGATGGCCTTCATGATAAAAATCCAAAGTTATTTAAAGATGCAAAACTAATAAAAGAAATTCAAAACATTGATAATAGAATAGAAAATTTTGCAACCAAAACTGTAAATATTTATGGAAAAGGTGGAATGAAAACAAAAATCGATGCTGCAAAAGTTTGCCAATTATCAGGTTGTTCAATGGCGATCGCTAATGGTTTACATATGAGGCCTTTAAAAAAAATTATAGACAAAAATAGTTGTACTTGGTTTTTACCAAAAGTATCAAAACTTGATGCGAGAAAGAAATGGATAATTAGCTCAATATCCCCTAAAGGACATTTGATTATTGATGAAGGTGCAATCTTAGCTTTGAAAAAGGGTAAAAGTTTGTTGGCTGCTGGTATAACTGATATAAAAGGAGAATTTAATAAAGGAGATCATATTAAAATTTTAGATAAGAGTCTCAAAGAATATGCAAGAGGTTTAAGCTCATTCTCTTCTTCAGAAATTTTGAAAATAAAGGGCAAACACTCTAATAAAATTGAGAGTTTATTGGGATACGTTACAAAGTCAGAGGTGGTTCATAAAGATGATATGGTAGAAATTTAATGATTAAATATTTTAATAAAATTGGGAATAATTCAAAAAAAGCCTCCATTAAATTTGTCTCAAAAAAAAAGAAAAACAAAGTTCTTTTTGATTTTGCTAATCTCGTGGCGCTTAATAAAGAAAAAATAATTAATCAGAATAAAAAAGATCAAAAATATGCAATAAAGAAAGGTCTTAAAAGTAATATGTTACAAAGATTAATTTTGAACAATGAAAGATTATTACAAATAGAAAATTCAATACATAAAATAGCAAAATTAAAAGATCCAGTAGATAGAATCCTTAGTAAATGGAAAAGACCTAATGGACTAAGAATTAAAAAAGTAACAATTCCGATTGGTGTTATTGGTATTATTTATGAAAGCAGGCCTAATGTTACAGCCGAGGTTTCAAGTCTTTGCTTTAAATCTGGAAACGCTGTTATTCTCAAGGGTGGTTCTGAAGCACTTTATAGTAATAAAATATTAGTTGACTTGTTTAAAAAAGCTTTAAAAAAAAATAATGTTGATCCAAATTATGTTCAATTAATTGAAAATAAAAATAGAGAATCTGTAGTCTATATGCTCACAAAAATGAGAAAATTTATAGATGTAATAATACCAAGAGGAGGTAAAAACTTAGTGAAAGAGGTTCAAAAAAAATCTACTGTTCCGTACATTGGCCATTTGGAAGGTGTTTGCCATACCTATGTTGATAAATCAGCAAAATTAGAAATGACTAAAAAAATTATAAATAATGCCAAACTAAGAAATACAGCAATATGTGGTGCTACCGAAACAGTTTTATTTCATGAAAAAATAATTAAAAAATTTATTAATCCTGTTTTAAATTTTTTAAAAGAAGGGGGTTGTGAAATTTATGCTGATGATAAAATTAGGAAAATATATAAAGGTAAACTTAAAGTAGCATCTGAGGTAGACTGGTCAAAAGAATATTTATCCCCAAAATTATCTGTAAAGGTAGTTAAAAATACTAAAGATGCCATTAATCATATAAACAAATATGGAACGATGCATACTGATGCTATTATAACTTCAAGCAGTTCTGAGGCTGCTATATTTATAAAAAATGTTAAAAGCTCAATCGCGATCCACAATTCCTCAACTCAATTTGCCGATGGAGGTGAATTTGGTTTTGGAGGTGAGGTTGGTATTTCTACAAACAAAACTCCTCCTAGAGGGCCAGTTGGCTTAAATGAACTTGTGTCATATAAATATGAAGTTTATGGTTCAGGGCAGATAAGAAAATAAATTGAAAAGCATTACTGAAAAAATTGGAATATTAGGTGGAACATTTGATCCTGCGCATAAAGGACATATAAAGATATCGAAAGAAGCAAAAAAAAAATTCCATTTAAAAAGGGTATATTGGGCTGTAACAAAAAAAAATCCTTTTAAAAATAAAAGCACAAAAAATTTGTCTGAGAGAATTAATTACGCAAAAAAAATAAATCTAAATAATAGATTTATTTCTGTTAAATGCTACGAGGATAAAATTAAATCTAATAGAACTATTGATCTAATCAAGTATTTTAAAAAAAAGAACAAAAATAAAAAAATTTATTTTATAATGGGGGCTGATAATTTAATTCATCTTCATAAATGGGAGAAATGGAGACTGCTTGCAAAATTATGTGAAATACTTGTTTTTGATAGAACAAAATACAAAACGAAATCTTTAAAATCTAAGTCATATAGAAAATTAGCCAATAAAGGTCTAAGGTTTATTAACTTTAAAAAGGTTAATATTTCATCTTCTAAATTGAGAAAAATTTGATAATCTTTATCTAATTAATGGATAAAATTTCTGATCTTAAAAAAATAATCTTAAAAACATTAGATAATAATAAAGCTCTTGACATTGTAAGTATTGATTTGACTGACAAAAGTTCAATTGCGGACCATATGATAATTGCTAGCGGCACATCCTCTAGACATATTCAAGCTCTTTCGGAACAAGTATTGCAAAAACTCAAATTAAATGGACTAAAAAATTGTAAGATTGAAGGTAGTGAAAGTAATGACTGGAAGTTAATTGATGGAATAGATGTTATTATACACATTTTTAATCCTGAAAAGAGGAAGTTTTATGAGTTAGAAAAAATGTGGTCAGAATTAATACCAAAAGAAAAGGTTTTAATATGACCAGATTAAAAAAATTTATTATATCAATTTTATTTACTTGTTTTTTTTTAAATAATTCTTTTTCAGCACCTGAAGATACTATTTATGAAAAAATTGATTTGTTTGGCGAAGTGTTAAATAAGATTAATAAAGAATATGTAGATGAAGTTAATCAGTCTGATGCAATGGATGCTGCAATTAATGGTGTTTTGCAATCTTTGGACCCATATTCTGCTTATATGTCTCCAGAATCCTTTCAAAATATGCAGACTGAGACAAGTGGAGAATTTGGTGGTTTGGGAATTGAAGTAAGTATGGAAGCAGGTGTTGTAAAAGTTATTTCTCCGTTAGA
>CACGON010000003.1 GCA_902574695.1 uncultured Pelagibacteraceae bacterium
GCCTCTAAATTTTTACCATCTTCAAAAGCGGTTACTAATGAGTCTTTTATTAACCTTATTCCCTCAAGCGCAATACCATCAGCCATTGGATGAAATCCAGGTGCACAAATGGCTTCTAGGTTATGTGCCAATGCATCCATTCCAGTTGCGGCTGTTAACCTTGGAGGAAGCTCAATGGTTAAAAGTGGATCCAATATTACAATAGAAGGTAAAAATTTTGGGTGAAAAATTATTTTTTTTACTCCTGTTTTTTTATTTATAATTGCTGATGCTCTTCCTGTCTCCGATCCAGTTCCTGCAGTTGTAGGAACTCCTATTATTGGAGCAATATTTTTATCATTTGCTCTTTTCCAATAGTCTCCTATATCCTCAAAATCCCAGATTGGTCTTGTTTGGCATGACATGAAGGCAATTGCCTTTCCTACATCTAGTGCACTTCCACCACCTATTGCAATAACTCCATCGCAATTATTATTTTTAAACTCCTTAACACCTTTATCTACATTTTCACCAATAGGATTTCCTGTGAAGTCACAAAAGATACTGATTTGTTTAATATT
The DNA here is from genome assembly GCA_902574695.1 of uncultured Pelagibacteraceae bacterium. GTDB lineage: Bacteria > Pseudomonadota > Alphaproteobacteria > Pelagibacterales > Pelagibacteraceae > Pelagibacter. Next base: position 561 of record CACGON010000003.1, read on the forward strand.
TTTTTTTATCGCTTGTAAAACATCCTGAATAACTTGAAGCTCAATAAGATCCTTATCTGTAACAAACAAAGGTTTTTTTATACTTAAATTTTTGCATGCAATTGATAAATCGTTAATTCTATTTTTTCCAACCCAGATTGTTGTTGGATAATTCCAATTAGATTTCATATTTTAATTGTATCAATTTATATTAATTTTTTTATTTTTTAATATTGCATTAATAAAATTGATCATTAAAGGAATTTTCTTTTTATTTATTTTTTTTAATACAAATGGTGCAATTTCTCTGACTAATTGTTCGCCCTCTACAGTATCATTTGGCATAAATTTTTTCTTTGCAGTCTTAAAAGTGTAACCCTTACCCAGATAACTTCCCATTTTACTGTTTCTGCCTCCCGCAGCACTTACATATAAATCGCCCACACCGGCAAGACCTAAAGTCGTGCTTTCTTTTCCTTTAAAATATTTTGTAAGATATTTCATCTCAAGTAATGACCGGTGAAATAAACTGGAAGACGTATTTAAGCTTTGTCCAGATCCAATTATCATAGAATATATATTTTTAATTGCTGAGCATACCTCAATTCCAATTATATCCTTAGAATATTCAATTAAATAATATTTAGTTGATATTTGTTTTCCAATCCATTTAGCTACTTTAATATTTTTATTTGCGATAATTACACTTGTTTGATTTTTTCTAGCAAGCTCCTTTGCAAGACATGGTCCTTTTAAAACCGAAATATTCATTTTTCCAGAATTTCTATTAAGTTGCTCAGAGATTGTAAGGACTCTTTTATTTTTTTTTTCGTATTTAAGACCTTTGGTAAGAACTAAAATTGGAGTTTTTATTTTTAATTTTTTTAACTCCTGTCCAATAAAATCTATTCCTGAAAGACTTAAAGCAATTACAATTAAGTCAAAATTTTCTTTAAGTAAATTTTCTGAGAATTGTCTATATTTTAGTTTCTTTGGAAGATTTATTTTTAAACTTGGGTGAAATTTATCTCTTGAAGAAAGTTTTTTAATAAATAATTTACTATGTGGTTCTGTGATTGTTACATTGTTATTATTGTCTAGACACGGGATTGAAAAGGCTGAACCCATTGCGCCTCCACCGATTATTAAAATTTTTTTCATAACAATTTAAACATTAAAAACTTATAAAATTTAATGACAAATACAACACATACGAGAAAAATTTGATAATGAATTATTCACGTAATAAGTGACTATTTTATTTTAAATTTGAGGATTTTGTTAGTAAAATAAGTTTATATTTTTAAGAGGTTATCTAATGACTAAAGTTGCAATAATAGGAGCTGGGCCTTGTGGTCTGTCAATGCTGAGAGCTTTTGAATCGGCTGAGAAGAATGGAGAAAAAATACCAGAAATTGTTTGTTTTGAAAAACAAGAGGACTGGGGTGGTTTATGGAATTATAGCTGGAGAACTGGATCAGATCAATTTGGAGACCCTGTTCACAACAGTATGTATAGGTATCTTTGGTCTAATGGTCCAAAAGAATGTTTGGAATTTGCAGATTATTCATTTGATGAACATTTTGGTAAACCAATACCTTCTTTTCCTCCAAGAGAAGTTTTGTATGATTATATTGTTGCAAGAGTAAGCAAAGGTAATCTAAGAAAAAAAATTAAATTTAATACAAGAGTTATTAATACAATTTATAAAAACGATAAATTTGAGCTAAGCTACCAAGACAAAGTTAACAATAAGATTTTAAAAGATAACTTTGATTATGTGGTGGTTTCAACAGGGCATTTTTCAGTACCTTTTATTCCTGAGTATAAAGGAATGAGTTCTTTTCCTGGAAGAATTATGCACTCTCATGATTTTAGAGATGCGGAAGAGTTTAGAGGTAAAAATATAGTTGTTCTTGGCAGCAGCTATTCAGCAGAAGATATTGCGCTTCAATGTAATAAGTATGGAGCTAAAAGTGTAACTATAGGATATAGACATAATCCTATGGGATTTAAATGGCCCAAGGGAATGAAAGAGGTCCATTATCTTGATAGACTTGAAGGTAAGAAAGCATTTTTTAAAGATGGTACTGAACAAGAGACAGATGTAGTGATTTTATGCACTGGTTATTTACACCATTTTCCTTTTTTGGATGAAAGTTTACAACTAAAAACTAGAAATAGGCTTTATCCACCAAAATTATACAAGGGTGTTGTATGGCAAGATAATCATAAGCTTATGTATTTAGGAATGCAGGATCAGTTTCATACATTTAACATGTTCGATTGCCAAGCATGGTACGCAAGAGATGTAATTTTGAATAAAATTAAAATGCCTAATGATAATGAAATTGAAAAAGACATAAACAAATGGGTAGAGATGGAGGAAAAATTGGAGAATCCTGATCAAATGATTGACTTTCAAACAGAATATACAAAAGAACTTTATGAAATGTCTGACTATCCAAAAATTGATTTTGAATTAATAAGAAAGCATTTTAAAGAGTGGGAACATCATAAAGTTGAGGACATATCTACTTACAGAAATAAATCTTTTTCATCTCCTGTTACAGGATCTGTTGCTCCGATACACCACACTCCGTGGGCAACTGCAATGGACGACTCGTCAAAAACTTTTTTGGATAAGTAAAATATTAATCAATTCCTAGGTGTTTTTTTCTTTTTTGAACATAAGCTCTGATTAAGTTATCAAATATCAGAGCTATAAAAGCTACACATATACCAAGTGTTAATCCAATACCTGCGCCCTTTTTATCTGATAATGCTTTTAGAATATATTGACCTAGATCCTCTGTGCCAATGAATGCTCCAATAATAACCATAAATAATGCAAATACTATTGTTTGGTTTATTCCAAGCATCATATGTGGAAATGCTAAAGGAAATTCTATTTTTGTTAGTCTTTGAAATTTATTCACGCCTGACATGGTTGCGGCATCATGTAAACCTGCCGGAACACTTCTAAGTCCTTCAATTGTGTATCTTGTTGCAGGTATAGTTGCATAAACTATAACCGCAATTAATACTGACGTGTCAGTTATACCAAATAACATCATTACAGGAATTAAATACACAAAAGAGGGAAATGTTTGAAATATATCGCAAACACCTAGCATAAAATTAGCTGAATGTTTGTTTTGAAAACATAAAGTTCCAACTGTAAATCCGATAATACAAGATACTATCACCCCAAAAGTTGCCATATATGTTGTTACCAAGGCTCTGTCCCACCAAGGGCTAAGGGCAATAAATAAAGTTAATCCACAAACAACTAAAGCAGAACGAATTCCACCAATTAAATACCCTGCTCCAACAACCAAAACAATTGTAGCAATTGCAGGCATCCTTAAATATAACGCTCTCATTGGTTGAAGCACTTCTTGAATTAACCAAGTATTAAATGCCTTGATATATACAAAGAAAGTTTCAAAAATCCAATCAACACCTTTATTCCAAAAATCAGCAGTTGATATTCCTTTATTGTGTGGAATTTCAAATAAGTAATTGAATGTATCTTTAAATAAAAAGGTTCCAATGTAAGCTAGTATTAATCCAATCACTACTGTTGCTGCAAAAAATAGTAAATTTTTATTTCTTTGAAAAAATGTTAGGTTGCCAAAATAATCCTCTTGCTTATTTGCCCAAGCTAAAGACATCTTGTCTAATAATATTGCAATCAAACTAATGCACAAGCCAGCTTCAAGTGCTAATCCAATGTTCAACTGATTTAATGCTAATAATAAATTAAATCCCAAACCTTTTGCACCAATAAAAGCTGAAATAACTGCCATTGAAAAACAAACCATTATAACTTGGTTAACTCCAATTAAGATATCTCTTCTTGCAGTTGGAATTAATACTTTAAACATAAGTTGAAAATTATTACACCCACTCATTCTGCCTGCTTCAATAACTTCTGGCGGCACAGCTCGTAAACCTAGTATAGTTAATAAAATCATTGGTGGTACAGCCACAACCATAGTTATTATTACCGCAGCATGATCACCAACTCCAAAAAGAACTAATGCAGGAACTAATACTGCGTATTGTGGCATTGTCTGCATTACTAACAATATTGGATATAAAGCTTTTTCAACACGTTTACTTTTAAACGCCGCTATTCCTAAACCCAAACCAAAAATAAATGATAATGGAGCTGCAACTAATATGAATGAGAGAGTTTGCATAGACGGTTTCCATTGACCAAATATAGAAATGTAAACCATGGTTAAACCTGCAAACAAAGCTAAACCTTTGCCGCTAAGTTTATAAGAAAGTAGTGCTGCACCAGCTGCAACAATTGTCCATGGTAATCCTGGTAGTTCGGCCCATGGATTCTTGTCTATCCAATCCCAACTAGTAAAAGCTACTATAGTTTCAAGACCTCCTAATAAAATCTCTCTTATTAACTGGATTAGAAAAGTCATAAATGCAGTTATATTTCTACTTATTTGTAAGACTAGAGGACGACTTTTATATTCTTGAGTATCTTCATTCCAAACTTCAATTGGCATCCATTCGTTCATTAAGAAAAATAATGAGTCGTTTATCCAAATAGGTAACCATCCAAGTAATGGGGGGAGTCTCCAAAAAACATCAAAAGCATAGTATCTGACTTCTTTACCTAAAAATATGTAACTACTCTGATTGGGATCTTTTACAAATTCTGCTTGACCACGAATAAATTTATATGTTTCGGGAACTTCGATTGCAAAACATAATGCAAAAAATACAACTAATAAAAATAACCATTGAAATGTTTTTGGGTATTTCTTAAAAAATTCCATAATTAAATATTATTTTTTCTTCCTCCAAAAACTGTGTTGATTATTTTTGCTGGGTTTATTGAACCAATAATGTTATTATTGTTATCTACCACTGCTACTGATTTTTCTTGAGTAAGAATTTTTTCAGCTACATTCTCTATAATTTCATCTTTTGAAACTGTTAAATCGCCAAGATTATCTTTAGTTTTATCCATTACATCTTTAATTAATAAAACTTTTTCTCTAGGTACTTCCTCAGTGAACTTTCTTACATATTCAGTAGCCGGATTTAAAACAATATTAGCAGGTGTATCGAGCTGTTCAATTATACCATCCTTCATAATTGCTATACGATCAGCAAGTTTTAAAGCCTCATCAAAATCATGAGTAATAAACATAATTGTTTTTTGTAATTTTTCCTGAAGTCTTAAAAACTCGTCTTGCATTTCTTTTCTAATTAATGGATCTAAAGCAGAAAAAGGTTCATCTAAAAACCATATATCTGGTTCTACAGCTAATGATCTGGCGATTCCTACTCTTTGTTGTTGTCCTCCTGATAGCTCTCTTGGAAAATAATTTTCTCTTCCATCAAGTCCAACCAACTTAACCATGTCCATTGCTTTACTTATACTATCTTCAGTTTTGACACCTTTAATTTGAAGTGGAAAAGCTATATTTTCAACTACAGTTTTGTGTGGAAGCAAAGCAAAACTTTGAAAAACCATTCCCATTTTATTTCTTCTAAGATCAATGAGGTCTTTGTTGTTTAATTCTAATAAATCTTGGCCTTCGATAAAAATTTTTCCACCTGTTGCATCAGTTAGTCTGGAAATACATCGTAATAAAGTTGATTTTCCCGAACCAGACAAACCCATAACAACCAACATCTCTCCTTTAGAAACTTCAAATGAAGCATTATTAACTCCTACAATGCATCCGTTATCTTGAAAGGTTTTAGCATCAACATTGCCATTTGAGTCTTTCAGCATCTTTTCAGCATTAGCTCCAAAGATTTTATAAACATTTTCACATTTAATTACTGGTTCAGACATAAATTTTTATTAAGTTATATGAAATTAACATAAAATTAAATCTATAATATTAGTGTTTTTCCTCCTTAAAAATTTTTAATGTAATAAACTCTGGTATCAATTCCTGTGCTTAAAAAACTTAATGCCTCACCACTCACACTTACAGACTCATTAACTCCAACGTTATCCCCACTTACTGTAAAACCCGCGTAACATTTATTTTTTTCTTCATCCCATTTAACAAAAGTTTCATCAATTTTATTCCCATTAATTGTGTAAATTTCGTGTGCTCTAAAATTTAAAAAATTTGCACCCATAATTGCTCTTTGAGGAATGAGTTTTGTTGCTTTACAAACCTGTTCATATACTTCATCTGTTAATTTGTAATGATCAGTACCATCAAAAGTTACTAATATTCCAGAGGGCAATTTAGATATTAATTCACTTAGTTTTTTTTCTTCTGCAATTCTTTCTTCCTCCAATTTCATTTTTCTTACCAGCTCATCACCCCCACCAAACATAATATTTAAAATTGAAAAAGAGAAAAATATAATAAGGACTATTGCCACTAAACCTCCAAATTGTTTTACAGTTTCTGGTAAATCCTTAATTCTATTTAAATAATTTTCTTTTGACATTAATCTTGTAGCTTTCCATTTTTCCATGTACCTGATTTCTGCGTTCCATCTGACGAAGTAAAAGTTCCTGTTCCATTCATAAATCCTTTTGCCCATTCACCTTCATAAGTTGAACCATCAGGAAAAGTTAGAACGCCTGTTCCACTCCATTCACTATTTTTAAACTCGCCTTTATAGATGTATCCGTTGGGCCAAGTTTCAACGCCTTGACCATTTTTTTTAGTTCCAACCCATTCTCCTTCGTAGGTAGTTTTATCTGTATAAACCCATTTGCCAAAGCCGTTTTCACAATTTCCTTCTTTGCAACCAGTGCTTCGGGCTAATGCAACTGATGAAATTAGTAAACTTAAAGTTATGCTGAGTAGATATTTTTTCATAACGCTACTTTACACAAAATTTACCAAAAAAAAATCAGACTTTTTGGTCATGTTTAGTACATGAATATATTGAAATATATTTTTCTGCATTTTCACTTTTTATATTTTTTGTAATTTCATGAATTAATTCTCCTGTTTTTCTGGTAATAATACCTGACTCTGAATAATTTTTTTCTTGATCAATTGATTTAAATAAAACTACATCTTTATTAACAACCTTAACATTCAATTTTTCCGTATCTGAGAGAAATAACGATAACCCTCTAATTAAAAGTGTATTTGGTTGTTTCGATTGAATTTCAAATTTATTCAAACCTTTTTCATTCAAATCTTTAGCTAAAAAAGTTTGATAATTATATTCTGAATTTTTAATTATTTTTTTATCTAAATCGCAAACAAACTTAAGATCAATATTTTCATTTATACTCACATCTTTTGCTAAAGTTTGACTAAAAAATAATAAACTAATGAATATGCTTAATAAGTATTTGTTCATCTTTTTTTTAAAAAAAAATCTCCCCCAACATTGTTGGGAGAGATTTAAAGATTTAGTAGCTCTTAACTTTATTTAGTAAAAGCTTTCCAAACTTTCTTATTCTTTTTCAACCATGCTTTCGCAGCATCTTCGTGAGTCATTTTGTCAATGTCAACTAAAGCTGCCATTGCACCAATTTGACTTGTTGTGAAAGAAAGTTTTTTAAACATTGCTGCTGCTTTTGGATGAGTTTTTGGAAAATCAGCATTAACTGCTTTTTTCAAATAACCATCAGGCGAACCACATTTTCCATCTCCGCCATCTTCAGGTCTGCAACCTGCTGTGTATGGAGGAAAGTCGATAAATGTAAAACCAGCACCGTCTGTAAAGTTAGGTGTCCAGTTAAAGATGATTGTTCCTCTTCCTTCTTTTTCAGCTGCTGCTAACTCTGCCCAAAGTGCGTCGGCACTTCCAGCAAATTTAACCCACCAAAGATCTCCTAAACCTAAAGCATCAACCCTTTGTGGAATTAAGTCACCATGCCAAGTTTGTGGACCTTCCAACATTCTTCCTTTTCCATCCGGAGAGTCAGGTGTTGTAAAGTTTTTAGCGCAGTCAGGATTTTTTAAAGCAGTCCAGTCTGGTAGACCTGGGCATAATCCTTTTTCAGCAACCCAGTTAGGATATCCCATATCCTCAAGTGTTCTTGCTTCATGGTCACCCCAGTCAAGCAATCCGCCTTTATCCAAAGCAGTTGTGAATGATTTACCAAAAGCAGATTCCCATACTTCATGAGATAAAGTTACGTCACCAATTCTAATTGACTCGTAAACTGCTTGAGAGTCAGCGTTAACATATTTAACATTATTTCCCATATCTTCCATAATTCCACCAATAACGTAAGCCATTACAATTTGGCTTGACCAGTTATGAGTTGGGATCACGATGGGCTTTTTGCTATCTGCTGCGTTTGATATTCCAGCAAAACTCACCACTGAGATTATCATTGCAGATAATAATGATATTATTTTTCTCATTTATACCCCTTTCTTAATATTAAGTTATCCGATTATCTGACTAATTAAATGTATAGTCAACTCGTTTAGGTTATTATATTATTATTAATAAAACATTTAGAACACTTTATATTATGTCGCTTTCTAGCAATTTAATAAAAAATCCTGGATTAAGAGTTTTGCCACCTGGAGTTGAAAGATATGTTATTCAGGGAGGTGGCATACATGTTTTTGAAATTTTTCCTGATGATAAATTGGAAATAGTTAACGACGAAGGAAAACAGTTCTGTGAAGTAATTGTTTTTAATTTAAAAGGTAAGCACGATTTAACAATATTAAATCTTAAAGAAAACTCAGATGGAGAATTTTTAAAAAAATCTATTTCTCAAGATGAAAAAATATTAAATATATTTAAGAAAAAAAAATTAGACCTAGAGAGATCCAAGGCTTCTAAAATTTTCAATGAAGATTGCCCTATGGGAGAAACTATTACTCTTAAATCTAAAGATAAATGCATTGTAATGATTGGTTCTCCAGGAGGATTTATGGATGTTCATAACCAAAACCCTCCTACTAGTTTAACTATTTTTATACATAGAGCAAAATTTGATATTAAGGAGGAGCAATATGTTTTACCCGAGCCTCTTTATGATCCAGTATCTGAGACGTTTGTTAAAAGAATGTCGTCTGAAACTTATGAGGTAAAAGCTGGAGAATTTATTCAAATTATAGATCCAGGTGGAAGACAATGTTCGGATTTTTTAGCATTTGATAAAAGGAAACTTGATAAAGGAGTTGAAAACATTATAGACCCAACCGCAACTAGAACTTTTATGGGTGCGGCCTACCCTATGCCTGGCCTGTTCTCAAAATTTTTCGATGCTAATCATGATCCTGTAATTGAAGTTGTAAGAGATACCGTTGGAAGGCACGATACATTTAATTATGCTTGCACATCAAAATATTATGAAGACATGGGTTACTTTGGACACATTAATTGTTCAGAAAATTTTAATAATTCATTAAAGAAATATGATGTCAAACCTCGAAAAGGTTGGATTGCAATCAATCTATTCTTTAATACTGCAATCGATGCAAATAATGTAGCAACTTTTGATGAGCCATGGTCTAGACCTGGAGATTATGTGCTTTTTAGAGCCTTAAAAGATCTTACTTGCGCCTCCTCTGCCTGTCCTTGTGATGTGGATGCAGCAAATGGATGGAATCCAACTGATATATTTGTTAGAACTTATGCAAAAGATAAAAAGATCTCGAAAGGGGTAGCTTTTAGGGTGAACACAGATTCAGAACCAAAAATTACAAAAGAAACAGGTTTTCACAGTAAAACTTCAAAACTTACAAAAAACTTTATTAATTATAATGGATATTGGTTAGCAAATAATTATACAAACTACGGTGCAGTTAAAGAATATACTTCGTGTAGAGAAAGTGCAATCGTAACTGATTTATCGCCTTTAAGAAAATTTGAAATACTTGGCCCAGATGCAGAAAATTTAATGCAGTATACTTTAACAAGAAATGTTAAAAAACTTTCCTCTGGTCAAGTGGTTTACTCCGCTATGTGCTACGAAAACGGCTGCATGATTGATGATGGTACTTTGCTGAAATTTGGACAAGATAACTTTAGATGGGTTGGTGGACAAGAATACGGTGGAGAATGGCTTAAAGAACAAGCTAAAAAGAAAAATTTTAAAGTGTGGGTGAAATCATCTACAGATCAAATCCATAACATAGCAGTTCAAGGGCCTAATAGTAGAAAAATTTTAAAAAAGTTTGTTTGGACACCTGATACCCAACCTTCAATTGATGACCTACAATGGTTTAGATTAACTATAGCAAGAATTGATAATGTGACTGGAACTCCAATCGTTGTCTCAAGAACAGGATATACAGGTGAGCTCGGGTTTGAAATTTGGTGCCATCCAAAAGATGCTCCTTTAGTTTGGGATAAAGTTTGGGAAGCTGGCAAAGAATTTAATATTTCACCTTTAGGCTTAGAAGCTTTGGATATGGTTAGAATAGAAGCAGGATTAATTTTTTATGGTTATGAGTTTGATGATAAAACTGATCCTTTTGAAGCTGGTATAGGTTTTACTGTTCCTTTAAAGACTAAAGAAGATGATTTTGTTGGAAAGGAAGAATTAATAAAAAGAAAAAATAATCCACAAAAAAAATTAGTTGGGCTCGAATTAGTCGGTCATGAGCCAGCAGTAAATGGAAATTCAGTGCATATAGGAAGAGGACAAGTTGGTATAATTACAAGTGCTATGCTCTCAAAAACTTTAAATAAAAATATTGCTCTGTGTCGAATTGACTCAAAATATTCTGAGATTGGAACAGAAGTTGAGATTGGTAAAATAGATGGCCACCAAAAAAGAATACCTGCTAAAGTAATTGCCTTTCCTTTTTATGATCCACAGAAACTCAAAGTCAGAGCTTAATGAGTAAAGCCACAAAAGACTTGTTAGAATTTTGGGAAGACCAAATGAAACTATCTCATAAATCCTCAAATTATTTTTTTAGAAAGTCACCTTCTCATTATCATATGATGCTTTTAGTGATGACTGCTTATAAGTTAAAACAAGAGCTATCTGTAGAGGAATTAAAAACAAAGCTTTTTAAAACTTCTAGACCAAAATCAGCGTTAATAATTAATGAAGCCTGCGAGAAAGGTTTTTTTTATTTAGAAAAAAATTTAAAGGACCAACGTAAAAAATTTATTAAACCAAGCCAGGAATTTATCAACGAATTCAATGATTATTTGACCACATTAAAGAACTTGAGTTTTTAAAGAACTCGTTAAACTTGCAGTTGAATTCAATTTACTTATAAATTTTATATATAAAAAATATTATATACTTCTGACGCACAAAAAATAAAGTTGAAATATGTCTTTACCAACAAAAGCAAAAGTAGTTGTTATAGGTGGCGGTATACACGGTTTAAGCACTGCTTGGAAATTATCAGAAACTTATAAAAACCCAAACGACATTGTTGTTTTAGAAAAAAAAGATACTGCTTCAGGAGCAAGCGGAATAGCTTGTGGAGTAGTTAGAAATAATTATTTCCAACCAGCAATGAGAGAGCTAATGGCTCATTCAGTTGAGGTTTGGGAAAGCGATCCAAAAGCATTTAAATATAACGCTGTAGGCTACATGCAAATATCACCTGAAGTGATGCATGAAGATGTAGCGAGTATTTACAAACAACAAAAAGCAATAGGTTATGAATCAGAATTTATAGAAGGTGAAAAAGATTGCACTAAATACATGAAAGGTTTATTTGATGATTGGCAAGCAAAAGGTATTACATCTGTTTTACATGAAAAAAAAGGTGGATACGCTTTTAATAAAGACTCAATAAAAGCATTAGAAAATAAAGCAAATGCAAACGGTGTAAAAGTACATAAAGGTGTAAAAGTAACAGGATTTAAAAAAGGAAGTAATAGTAACGCTGTAACAGGTGTGGTGACTGATCAAGGTACAATTGATTGTGATCAAGTCGTGGTTGGAGCAGGACCATGGGTAAGAGATTTTTGGAACATGTTAGAATTGCCAAAAACAACTGATATTAAAGGTAAAGATGGAAAAATGCACCAAGTTGATATGTGGACTTACTGGTTTTTACAAGAAGGAGTTTTGGGTGTTGATGCAGAATATCTAAGAACAAATGATGGCAAGCAGCCACCCGTAATTCACGTTGATACAGATGCACCTTTGTATTCTGATAAAGACAAAAAATTAATTACAGATAAATTATGGGGAATTTATTATAAACCAGATATTGAAGGTCTTGGCGTTCAAGGTGGTACTTCACCTTATATAGTTCAAAAACATTTTGATAAAGTAAACGTCGACCCTTATGGTTTAGACTCGCCAGAATATCAAACTACAGATGAGTTTGCTGACATGTGGTCTTCGGCACTGGCTCATTGTCAAAAAAGATTTGAAGGGAAATCAAATCTTTATAGAAAAGGACCTTCAGGTGGTCTTGGGTGCTTAACTCCAGATTCATTTCCAATCTTTGATAGATTTTTCGAAAACGTTTACATGATTGCTGATGCTAATCATGGTTACAAAATGCTAGGTGTTGGACACTTGGTTGCACAAGAAATTTTAGGTCAAGAAAGTACATTGTTAAAACCGTTTAGATTCAACCGATACGCGAAGGGGGAACTTCACCCTACTTCGAACAGTCCGTTTCCTTGGAGTTAGTTATCTAAGTAGACATACGTTTTTTTTTCAGTTACCTTTTTGATCATAAAATTCTAAGGGGGAAAATGACTGATCTAGAAAAACATGTAAATCAACCAGGTAGAGATAAGCTGGTAAAAAAAGTAAGAGAAAAAATTAAAGAACTAGGTATCACTTATATATATTTTCAATTTATTTCTGTAACTGGAAGAGTTGTAGGAAAAGGAATACCTGCTGATCATTGGGAAAGAACTGCAGAAAAAGGTTTTCAATTAGTTTATGGAGCAACTGCTAACTTATTTTTAGATCGTCATAATAATTATATTGGATATGGCCCAGAGGCTAAAGAATTAGTTGGTATACCTGATCCGGAAACTTTTGTGCAATTACCTTGGGATAAAAGAGTTGCAAGAGTTTTTTGTACTTGTTTTAGAAACAGAGAAGAAAGAGAAAATCCAGGAGGACATTTAACTTCAGACTGTAGAGGAAACTTGAGAATAATAGCTGATGAATTTAAGAAAAAACATGGTTACCAAATGAGAGTTGGTACTGAACCTGAAATGATGTGGTTGACTAAAAATGAAGATGGTACACCAACTGGAAAAGGTTTCTCTAAACCATTTTGTTATCACATAGATCAATTTGAATCGCTAAGACCAGTATTTATGAAAGTTATTGAATACTCTAATGCAATGGGTCTAGATATGATTCAAGGAGACCATGAAGATGCACCGGGCCAGCTAGAGTTAAATTGGATGTTTGATGATGTACAAAGAAATGCTGACAGGCTTTCAACATACAGACAAATTTGTGCACAAGTTGCAAGAGAACATGGGTTAATTGCTTGTTTTATGACAAAGCCATTTATGGGTGTTTCAGCAAGTGGATGTCATACTAATATGTCTTTGTGGACAGGCGGGAAAGATGTTGTAAAAAAACTTGGTCATAAATCATTGCCAGGAGTTGACGAGGTATTTTCATACGTTGAAGGTGGAACTAATACTTTTATGCCAGATACTAAAGATATGCAGCTTCCCGGAAAAGTTGGTTTACAATCAATCGGTGGTATTATGAAACACTTGCCTGCTCTTACTGCTATTGGATCATCCACAGTAAATTCTTATAGAAGATTATGGGACCAAGGTTTTTGGGCACCAGTTTATGCAGACTGGGGATATCAAAATAGAACTTGTGGACTAAGAGTTTCTGCCCCTGGAAGATTTGAATATAGATCAGTAGACTCAATGCATAACCCTTATTTAATGGGTGCAGCTTTGCTCAAAACCATGGATGACGGTATTTCAAATAAAATAGATCCAGGAAAACCAGAGTCTAGAAATATTTATGAAGCTCAGAAAGCTGGAAAAGATGTTAAAAAATTACCTTTAAGTTTAGGTGAGGCTCTTGAAAGACTTTCTGAGGATAAAGTTGTTCAATCAGCAATGCCTGATGAAATGTATAAGATATTTCATTGGTATAAAAATGACGAATGGGAGAAATTCTTAGGTGCAACAACTCAGTGGGATCTTGATACTTATCTGGATTGTCTACCATAGTCTTTTAATTTTTAGAGGAAAAAAATATGTGCGGAATAGCAGGTTTAATTCATAGAGGAAAATCTTCAAATGTAGGCCACGAGCTACAAGGGATGCTGCAAGCTTTAAAACATAGAGGAGAAGACTCTACAGGTTATGCTTTGTATGGTGATACAGAGGGAAAAAATTTTATCATGAGAGTTAAAGTTGGAGAAAATGTAGGAGAAGGAAGTTCTTCTGTTGCTGAGGATGTATCTGTTTACGATAAAAGAAAAAATATTGTTGAAAGTTATCTTGCTGAAATGGGTGCAAAAATTATTAAAGAAGAAAGAGTTCTGCCCTATTCATTAAGATATGAAATAGAATATAATAAAGATGATTTATTAAATTTTTCGCAAAAAATTGAAAGTATTCCCGGAGTAGAAATTTTATCTATGGGCAAGTCATTAGAGGTTATTAAAGATCTTGGAAACGCTAAAATTGTTTGTGATAGATATAATTTAGATAAAGTAGTAGGCACACATGCTATTGGTCATGCTAGAATGGCAACAGAGTCTGGAGTAGATATTAAATCTGCTCATCCATTTTGGGGATACCCTTTTAGCGATGTATCAGTTGTTCATAACGGTCAATTAACTAACTATTGGAATAACAGAAGAATTTTAGAGAATAAGGGTATGAGATTTATGTCTGAATGTGACTCTGAATTGATAGCAGTATACCTTGCAGAAAAAATGAGAAATGGTGCAACTTTAGAAGAGGGTATGAAAGACTCCTTGAGGGGTCTAGATGGTGTTTTCACGTATTTTGTTGCAACCAAAGACTCATTAGGTATGGCAAAAGATACTATGGCTGCAAAACCTTTGGTGTTATACGAGTCTGACGATTTAGTTGCTATGGGATCTGAAGAGATTGCTATTAGATCATTATTACCACAAGAAATAGACACATATGATCCATTTGATGGAGAGGTGAAAGTATGGCAAATTTAAAAACATCAGAGAAAAAGACTAAAGCTCAATCAATGGGACTTCATACGGAAGTTCTTACAGGAAAAACTCAACAGAAATTTTTTAACCCTGACGAAGCTGAAAATTTTTATTACTGGGGAACATACGATGTTGATTTTAATAAAAGAACAGACCTTGATGTTAAAGATCTAGATTGCAAAGAAGCAAATAAAAAAATAGATGAATTAATGAGTCAGGGTTATGGTACTATAGTAATTAAGAACCCCCAAGGAAAACATAGTTTAGGTGTTGGAATACTAAATAAACTTAATTTAATTTTTGAGGGAAGTTTAGGATATTTTGGAGTTGGTTCAATAGATGGACCAACAGTAAGAATTAATGGAAGAGTAGGTTGGTCATGTGCAGAAAATATGATGGCTGGTAAAGTAGTAATCGAAAAAAATGCTGGATCTTGCTTTGGAGCAGCAATTAGAGGTGGAGACTTAATTTGTAAAGGAAGTGTTGGAGCTAGAACTGGAATAGACCAAAAAGGTGGGACCATAATTATAGGTGGTGATGCTGGTGCATTTACTGGATTTATGATGCAAAGAGGTAGAATAGTAATCCTTGGAGATGTTGGAATAAATCTCGGAGATTCTATGTACGATGGCACTATATTTGTGGGTGGAAAAATTGGATCTTTCGGGAGTGATGCGGTGGAGTCGCCTATGACAAAAAGTGATATAGATTGGTTAAAGAGAAAACTTAAAGTTGCTGAGATAGGCGAAAATTTTGATGTATCAAAAATGACTAAAATAGTTGCTGGAAAAAAACTGTGGAATTATGATGCATTAGAACCAACTGAAAAAAAAGGAGCTATATAATGGCAAAAAAAAAGAAAAATGGTAAATCAAATGGTCATTCAAATGGTAATGGTAATGGTAAAACAGAATTCTCAAAAAGAAATAAAAGCCTTTTAGGTTATAATGCAATTTTTACACCAGAAGTAATAGACGATATTCATATTAAAGCTCAGCTCGGCAGATATAGAATGCGAGGTATGGCTTTAATGAAAAAAATTCCAACTTTTGATGATTTGGTTTTTTTGCCAGGTACTTTAACTAGATTTGTTATTGAAGGTTATAGAGAAAAATGTGAAACAAAAACTATAATTGGACCAAGATGTGAAAATCCTATTGAGCTAGACATACCAGTTTATATCACTGGAATGAGTTTTGGCGCACTTTCATACGAAGCAAAAACAGCTTTAGCTAGAGGTGCTACTATGGCTGGAAGTGCTACATGCTCTGGGGAAGGCGGTATGATACCTGATGAAAGAAGATATTCTGAAAAGTGGTATTATCAATGTATTCAATCTAGATATGGATTTAATCCACATCATGCCCAGCTTGCAGATGGAATAGAAGTTTTTATCGGCCAAGGTCAAAAAGTAGGTATGGGTGGTCACCTTATGGGTCAAAAAGTAACTGATCAAGTTGCAGAAATGAGATCTCTACCTGCTGGTATTGATCAAAGATCTCCTGCGAGACATCCTGACTGGTTAGGACCAGATGATTTAGCCCTTAAAGTTGCTGAGCTAAGAGAGTTAACAAAAAACAAAGTACCGATTCAATTAAAACTTGGTGCAGCAAAAGTTTATGATGATGTTCGTATGGCCGCAAAATGTGATCCGGATTCAATATATCTTGATGGTATGGAAGGTTCAACAGGAGCTGGTCCACACATAGCTGCTGCTAATACAGGTATTCCAGGTATCGCTGCAATAAGAGAAGCAAGAAGAGCAATTGATGATGTGGGAAAAACTGGAAAAGTTACATTAATTTATGCAGGTGGTGTTAGAGATGGAGCTGATATGGCTAAAGCACTTGCTCTTGGCGCTGACGCTATTGCAATTGGAACTGGTGCAATGATTGCGCTCAATTGTAATAAAGAAATTCCGGAATCAAACTTTGAAAAAGAAATGGGTGTTCCTGCTGGTCATTGTTACCACTGTCACACTGGTCGTTGTCCTGTTGGTGTTGCAACTCAAGATCCTAAGCTTAGAAAAAGATTAAATCCTGATGAAGCTGCTTTAAGAGTTTATAACTACTTACACACAATGACACTAGAGGCACAACTTTTAGCGAGAGCATGTGGTAAAACAAACATTCACTCTTTAGAGCCCGAGGATATGGCTGCATTAACAATGGAAGCATCTGCATTAGCAAAAGTACCTTTGTCTGGAACAAATCATACAGTTGGGGTTGACGACTTTCATAAAATATAATTTTTAAAATGGTAAAAAAAAAGAACAGTAAAACAGCAAAAGTTAAGTCCAAAGAGGTAAAAGGACAGTTAGGTAAGAAAAAAGAGACTGCACGAGAAAAAATGATTGGGCAAACTATTGGTTACAGATATGATGTAAATCTTTTGCCTGACTATTCGAGAATAACACCTTTTTTGAAAAAATATATTGAGGCAATGGGATGGGATGATTTAAATTGGCTTGAAGATGTTCATATGGGTTATGAAGAAGATAGGCCAGCAGTATTTGACAGAAACGCTAATGGCTGGGTTACAATTCCTAAAAAAATAAAACTTCCAAATAATCAGCAAGATAGAGACATGATAGCTAGAGAGTTGCTAGTAAAATTTCAAATGTCTCCAAATCATCCATTGGTTGATCTTAAAAAAGCATACAGAAAATTCTAGAATCTATAAATATTTAGTCTACCTCAGGTTGTTTTAATATTTATTATTGCCGTTCGTAGTGGGTTTTTAAGCATTGTACTAACTTTCTTAAACATTATTATAATTTCTTTGTTTAAACAAAATAGGGAGGTTAGACATGACTGACGAACTAGGTGCACTAACTACTATATTTACAGAATTTTACTACTGGGTAACTGTAGTGCTCATGTTTTTAATTCACGTGGGTTTCTGTATGTATGAGGTTGGAGCTTCTCGATATAAACATCATCAACATACTTTAATGAAAAACACAATACTGATACCTTTGGTTACAGTAACGTGGTTTTTATTTGGTTGGTGGATATATTGGGCTTTTCCAACTGGACCAGGACTTGCACCATCAATAATGAACGAGAGCTCTGCTTTAATTACAGATGACTCTGCATTTAGTGCTGTTTACTACAAGGCGACAAGCGAACTTATGGCTGTAAACCTTGGTGATCACATTAGTGGAGTATTCTGGGCAGCGTTTTTATTATTCTCATGGACAGCAGCTTCGATAGTTTCAGGTGCAGTAATTGAAAGAATTACAACTTTTGCATTTGGAATATTGGCGATCGCAATTGGCTCAGTATTCTGGACAATTGATGCTGCATGGGGATGGCACTTTGACGGATGGATGCTAAAACTTTTAGGATATCATGATGCATATGCATCAGGTGTAATTCACGCAATTGCTGGTGGATTTGCGCTTGGTATTTTAGCTGTTTTAGGACCGAGAATAGGTAAGTTTACATCAAGTGGCGAACCAAGAAACATTGGACCAAGAAATCCTTGGTTAGTTGTAATTGGATTATTTCTAATTTACACAGGTTTCTGGGGTTTCTATGCTGCGTGTAATATACCTATATTCGACTTAGGACCAGAATATGGAATGGAAGGTGTAACATACTTTACTGCAACAAACATTTATGTAACTCCAACAACATTAAGTGGTATTACTTTTAACTTCTTAATGTCGTTGTCTGGAGGTCTACTAGCAGGATATGTAATTTCAAAAGGCGATCCTTTTTGGACTTACTCTTCAGGACTAGCAGGTATCATATGTGCGTCTGCAGGTAATGACTTGTATCACCCAATACAATCAATGATAATCGGTATGATCGGAGTTGTGATCGCATATAAATTGCATTACTGGGTTGAACGAAAGTTCAAAATCGACGATGCAGTCGGTGCAGTTGCAGTACATGGTTATGCTGGTTTCGTAGGACTAGTAATTTGTGGATTTGTTTTAAATGGTTATCCTTCATCTGGATACAGTGTTGGAGCTATGTGGGATGGAACTACTTATGCATCAATAAATCCTTTGGGAATGTTTTTAGGAGCAATAATAATGTTTTTTGTTCTTGGAATGATACCAGGATATGTCATAGCGAAAGTTCTTCAAGGAATGGGCAAGTTAAGAATTCCAAGAGAAGCTGAAATCGCTGGACTAGACTACGAAATAATGGAGGCAGCAAAGGATGATGAAAAATCCGTGGCCTCTGCAACCAGGTAAGGAGGATAAATTATGGCAACAGTAACAAACTGGATAGATCATTTAAGCGCCTCTGAAGTCCAAGGTGCTGTGTACCCAGGTGTTGGATCTGAAGGAATTTTAGTAATTCTAGGATTTATCATTTGGATCGGTTGGCATGTTATTACTGCTAAGCAAGAAAGTGAAAAACTTCAAAAACTTGCTAGACAGAGACGTGGTCCAAACGATTGGAAAAGCAATGTTACCGATGGGTAATTAAATAAAATTAAGGGCGCATAAATTTATGCGCCCTTTTTTAAAAATGGAAAATAAAGAAGATCAAGAAAATATAAATAAGACTCCAAGTAAAATGGCAAGAATAGCTTGGCCAAAAGCCAAGTATGGAGCAATAATTGCTGTAATTTTAATTATCATAATAAATTTAATTTATTATAAAGATTTCTTTTTATCTATTTTTTACTAAATGTGTGGTAGCATAATTTATGGCAAAAAATTTATCACAGATTGCAAAATTAAAAAAAATAAAATATTTTTTAATTAGTTTTGTAGATTTATTTGGAGTTCTAAGATCAAAACTTGTTCCTGCTCGAGCAATCAGTGAAATGCAAAAAAACGGAGCTGGGTTCGCTGGTTTTGCAACCTGGTTAGATATGACACCTGCTGATGCTGATATGTTTGCAATACCAGATCCTGACAGTCTAATTCAACTTCCGTGGAATAAAGAGGTAGGATGGCTGGCATCAGATCTGTGGATGAATGGTAAGCCAGTAGAAGCATCTCCGAGAGTTATGTTAAAAAAACAAATTAAAGAACTTTCAAAAAAAAATTTAGAAATGAAATCAGGTGTTGAATGCGAATACTTTTTGATATCGGCTGATGGATCATCAATAGCAGATCCTAGAGATACTCAGCCTAAACCCTGTTATGATCAATCAGCTTTAATGAGAAGATATGAATTAATAAAAGAAATTTGTGATTGTATGATTGAACTCGGATGGAACCCATACCAAAATGATCATGAGGATGCTAATGGACAGTTTGAAATGAATTGGGATTTTTCAGATTGTTTAGTTACTGCAGATAGACATGTTTTCTTTAAGTTCATGGTCAAATCACTTGCCGAAAAGCACGGTCTAAGAGCAACATTTATGCCTAAACCCTTTGAAAATTTGACTGGTAATGGATGTCATGCCCATATTTCTTTATGGAATGGTAAAGTTAATAAATTTTTAGATAATGGCGATAGGTATGGTTTAAGTAAACTTGCATACAACTTTCTTGCTGGTGTGATGAAAAATACAGAATCTTTGTCGTCTTTTTTCAACCCTACAGTAAATAGCTATAGACGAATTAATGCACCTCCTACAAAATCTGGGGCATCATGGTCACCTTCAAGTATTTCATACTCTGGAAATAATAGAACCCATATGATTAGAATACCTGATCCAGGAAGATTTGAGTTAAGACTTATGGACGGGTCAGCTAATCCTTATCTGTTACAGGCAGGCGTTATAGCTTCAGGCATATATGGACTTAATCTGAAACTAGATCCAGGCGAACCATTGAGTTGCAATATGTACACCGATTATAAAAATTATCCAAATTTATCAAAATTACCTGATGATTTGGAAGACTCTTTAGATATGTTAGATAAAAATAAAGTCTTAAGAGAAGCTTTTGGAGATAATGTAATAGAGAGTTATATAAAACTTAAAAAAGAAGAGTTAACAAATTTTGCAAGAGAAGAAATATTTGATAAAAAAAATCCTATAACAGATTGGGAAAAACAAAATACTTTGGACTGCTAACTTCATATGAGCAGTACAAAAATTTTTGGTTGGAAACTTTCAAATTATATTTTTAATAAAAATTATACCTTTGATAGAAAAAAAATACTTAATGTATGTGGTGAAGAAAATATTGTTGATGCAGATAAAGTTATTTCAAATTGGAAAAATTACCAACCTACTCCACTTTTAAATTTAGAGAAATTATCAAAGGAACTTAAGATAAAAAATATTTTTTATAAAGATGAGTCACAAAGATTTCATCTAAAATCTTTTAAAGCTTTAGGTGGAGCATATGCGGTTGAAAAAGTTGCTAAAGAAAATAGAGAAATTACAATTTCCACAGCCACTGCAGGTAATCATGGTAGGTCTGTTGCATGGGGTTCACAAAAATTAGGTCTTAAATGTAAAATTTTTATCAGTGAATATGTAAGTGAAGCAAGAGCTGATGAAATGAGAAAATTAGATGCAGAAATTATAAGAGTGAAAGGAAATTATGAAAAATCTTTAGAGGCATGTATTAGTAATTCAAAAGCCAACGGCTGGGAAATTGTTCAGGATGTTGCTTGGGAAAATTATGAAACTGTACCTAAATTAACGATGGCAGGTTATTCTATGATGATAAAAGAAATTTCAATTCAGACTGATCAATATATAACGCATGTTTTTTTACAGGCTGGTGTCGGTGGAATGGCTTCAGGTGCTATTGCAGGTATAGCAAAATATTTTAAAAGAATTCCAAAAATTATAATTGTTGAACCTGAAAATGCAGATTGTGTTCTTAAAAGTATTGACAAAGGAGCTTTGCGAAAAGTCGATATAAAAAAAGAGAGTATAATGGGTGGAATGTCATGTGGAGAGGTATCATTAATCCCATGGAGAATTTTAAGGGAATCAGTTAATTGTTGTACGAGCGTTCCAGATGACCATGTTGCTAAAACTGTAGCTATGCTAAGAAATAAATATTTTTATGACAAAGAAATAGTTGGGGGTGAGTGTTCTACACCTGGTATTATTAGTTTAATTTCAACTTGTGAAAATAAAAATGTAAAAAAAAAATTAGAGATTAATGAAAATTCAAACATTTTAGTTATTGGTTGCGAGGGGGACGCTGACAAAAAACTTTATGAAAATTTACTATCTAAAGGTTTAACTCAGCTATCAAAATGAGAAAAGTAAAAAAAAAAATTAATCAAAATTTAGATTTTTATAAAATTTTTAAACCTCAGCTTACACCAAAAAAAATGTTAGAATTAGGTGTATTTGGAGGATCTTATTTCGTTGGAACAAATGTTAAAGAGTTTCCAAAAACTTGGTTTCAGAACGCAAAAATTAGCAAAAATTTTGATACAAGCTTAAATCGTTTTAGGATCAAAGCAGGACTTTCAAGAGAACATTGGATGGAAAAGGGTTGGATTTTTAAAGAAGACCCTTTGGGATGGTTTCAGTGGTACTGTAGATTTTGTAATGGAAGAAGAATTCCACATGTAGATGAAATCCAAATAAAAAGGTGGAAAAATTTTAAAAGACACGTAACTGCAATAGAAAAAAATTGTGAAAAAGGAGACTTGGGTTGCAGAAGAAGACAACGCCAGGCTATACTTCAGTGGTCCTATAATCCCTTCATTTAATTTTAGTTTTAAAATCTATACCATATTCAGACCTAAGACCTTTTCTTAAACCAAAAGGTCCTGAAAAAAATAAAGTAAGTGGTTTAGTTCCTGGTTTTAAGTCAACTCGGTGATGTGTGTTAGCTGATCTGAAGCCAATGTAGCCTGCCGGTCTCCAATACTTACCAGTTTTAAGTGTTTCCCAATAACCATCTCTTAAAATAATTGTTATAAAAGGGAACAAATGATTATGGACACCTTCTCCATGATCATCATCAAGCATTTCATGAATTAAAATATTAAAAGGAAACCATCTTGGTCTATTTCTGAATAAAACATAATATCTATTCATCCACGGCTTAGCTTCACTAAATTTGGGGTGTGATGGACCTCTATCTAAAACAATTTTTTTTCTGCCAATCTTTTCAAGAAATTTTAAGAACATATTAGTTTAATCTTATAATGGAATCATTTTTAGTAATATATATATTTTTTCTTAGAGTAATTGGTCTGGAGATTTTTTCATTATCTATTTTAATTATTTTTTGGGTTATGCCAGTTTTAATATCAATAATGAATAGTCTTCCTGTTGATGTTGTGAGATAAATATTATCTCCTCCTACAACAAATCCAACAGGCATAAATTTGTTTCTTTTTTTTAATTTTAAATTTTTAATTATATGTGTACTTCTAATTATATTTCCACTTTTAAAATCTATTACAAATAAATATCCCTCTTGTGAGACAGTAAATATATATTTGTCAATATAGGCCGGTCTTAGACTTGAATTGATAGATTGCTTCCAATTTAACAAACCTGTAGCTAAATCAATTGAAAAAAATTCATTCGTATTATTTGAAAATAATATTGATTCATCTGCGATTACAAGATCTGAATTTTTTAAAAACATTGCATCTTCATACACTGATTGTTTTTGGGTTGGTGTTTGCCATATGAGTTTACCAGTTTCAACGTGAACTGCTGTCAGATCACCGAGAGAACTATTAAAAATAATTTTTTCGTTTTGAATAACTATTGATATTTTTTTTTGAGATTTAATTAAAGAACTTTCCGCTTTATAGTTCCAAATTTTTTCACCATTCTTTAATGAAAAACAAATTAAGTTATTAGCATCATCTACAACGTAAAATTTATCATTTAAAATTTTGATTTGAGAATTAAATGGAGATGTATTATTTTTAGACCATAGTATATTGCCGTTATTTACATTTAATGCATAATATTTTGCTAAAGTATCGGCAACTACTAGAATATTTTCATTATTTGAAAAAAACAATATTGGTTTATTTTTAATCTCTCTTTTAGAATAATAGTTTGATTTCCACAGTAATTTAGAATTATCATCAAACTTTAGTATAGACCCTTTGTTATCAAAAAAAATTATATTATTTCTTTCCAATGAAATTGATGGCTCGTATTGATTAAAGTTATCTATTTTAGAATATTTAAATTTGGAAATTTTTTTTAAGTTTCCATTATAATTTGTATAACCATCATTATTTGAGAGTTGTCTTTGCAAATTATTTATTTTTTGAGAACCAGAAAGACTTATTTTTATGTTAGGATTAATTTCTTTCTGTAATGTTGATTTTTTTTTTGTTATATCTTTTATATTTCTTGCTTCCTCTAAATTTATTTTTTTATCCTTTGTCCATAAACTTGAGTTTGGATTTAATGAACATGAGGTTAGTAATATTATAAAAAAAAAAGTTTTAAAAAAATTAATCACTTAAATATCTATTTAATTTATTTTGAGCTTTAGTTTTAATTGATGGATTAGATGACTCTAAATTTAAAATTTTGTTAAAAAATTCTTTTGACTTTTGCCTCTCATTCTTTGAATAAAAATATTCACCTAACAAATATAAAGCATGCGAAGACCAAATGCTCTCTGAATTAATTATTGGATTCAAAATATTAATTAAATTGTTCTCATCAATATAATCGGAATTAAATAAAGCCTTTTTGTATAATATTAAATTTTTAATTTCTTTTTCAATTTTTGAATTATTTAAAACAATATCGTATAGTTTATTTATTCTATTTCTATCTAAAATAATTTCGTTATCTATAATAAAATTTAATGCTAATGGAGAGTATGTTCGATCATTTTGCTCTATTATTTTTATCAAAGACTGTTCAGTTTCCTTTGGGGTTATTTCTTTATTTATAAACTTTCCTATTATTTGATTGAAGTTGTAAGCTCTTTCAAGACTTTTTCTTTTATCAAAATCTGTATATAAAAAAATTGCAAATACTGTGATTAAAAGACCAACAATGGCTGATGCAATTTTTTTTTTATTATTAAGAAAAAAATTTTTTAATTTTTCTTTTTTGGTATTCTCGCTTATTAGCTGTATTTCTTCATCCATAAGTTACATCATGTTTCTAAGTACGAATTGTAATATGCCACCATTTTTATAATATTCTAGCTCATTTTTTGTGTCTATTCTGCATAAGGTTTTAATTTTTTTAATGTCTCCAGACGAATATTTTATTTCAACATCTACTATATCAGATGGATTTACTCCATTTTCTATTTTTAAAACTGTAATTAATTCAGAGCCATCTAGTTGCAATTTTTTGCGATCCATACCTTCGCTAAATTGTAAAGGTAAAATACCCATCCCAATAAGATTTGATCTGTGGATCCTCTCGAAGCTTTCTGCAATTACAACTTTAATACCTAGTAATTTAGTTCCTTTTGCAGCCCAATCTCTAGATGATCCAGTGCCATACTCTTTGCCGCCAATAACTACTAGATCTGTTCCTCTTTTCTTGTATTCAACAACAGCATCATATATAGGCAAAATTTTATTCTCAGGATAAAGTTTTGTATATCCACCCTCGGTCCCCGGAGCCATTTCGTTTCTAATCCTTATATTTGCGAATGTTCCTCTCATCATAACTTCATGATTTCCTCTTCTAGATCCGTAAGAATTATAATCTTTAGGTAAAACTTGATGTTTCATGAAGTATTCACCTGTTGGGCTTTCCTTTTGTATTGATCCTGCCGGTGAAATATGGTCTGTAGTGACCATATCACCTAAAATAAGAAGTGGTCTTGCATTTTTAATCTCTTTAAAACCCTCAGGCTCATCTGGTAATTCATCAAAAAATGGTGGTCTTTTGACATATGTTGAGCTCTCATCCCAATTATATATACTATTTTTTTCAGTTTTAATTTTTTGCCATTGTGAAGGCCCCTCTGATACATTTGAATATCTTTTTACAAACATTTCTGCATTCAATGATTTTGCTAACGTATCCTCAATTTCTTTATTTGATGGCCATATATCTTTAAGGTAAATATCTTTTCCACTTTTATCCTTTCCAAGAGAATCTTTATACAAATCTACTTCCATATGACCTGCTAGTGCATAGGCGACAACTAAAGGTGGAGATGCTAGATAATTTGCCTTTATATGAGGTGAAATCCTCCCTTCAAAGTTTCTATTTCCTGAAAGAACAGATACTGCATAAATATTTTGTTTTTCTATTGCCTCAACAATATTATCTTTAAGAGGACCTGAGTTACCAATACAGGTCGTACAACCATATCCAACTAGATTAAAACCAAGCATATCTAGATATTTATTTAAACCAGCTTTTTTTAAATAGTCTGTTACAACTTGCGAGCCTGGTGCTAGAGATGTTTTGACCCAAGGCTTTGTTTTCAAGCCAAATTCAATGGCTTTTTTTGCCAGTAGACCTGCTCCAATTAAAACATTTGGATTAGATGTATTTGTACATGATGTGATAGCGGCTATTAAAATTGAACCATCTTTAATATCAAAATTTGTATTATCTACTTTTGAAATATTTTTCTTATCTCTTTTTGTGGCTTCTTTAAATATTTTCTTAAAATTAGATGCCGCCTCGTTCAATAAGACTTTATCTTGTGGTCGCTTTGGACCGGAGATTGTTGGGACAACCTCTGACATATCTAGGGAAATTTTATCAGTAAACTCAATATTGTTGCTAGCCCACAAGCCTTGTTCTTTGGCATATTTTTCTACAATTTTTACTGTTCTCTCATCCCTTCCTGAAAATCTTAAATACTTTAATGTCTCTTCGTCTATAGGAAAAAAACCACATGTTGCACCATACTCTGGGGCCATATTTGCAATGGTAGCTCTATCAGCTAGGCTTAAATTTTTTAAACCTTCTCCAAAAAATTCAACAAATTTCCCTACTACTCCCTTATCTCTTAACATTTTTACAACAGTTAAAACTAAGTCAGTTGCAGTTGTTCCCTCTGGTAATCTATTTTTTACCTCAAAACCAATTACCTCAGGTATTAACATTGATATAGGTTGGCCTAACATGCCTGCTTCTGCCTCAATTCCACCTACCCCCCATCCTAAAACGGATAGTCCATTTACCATTGTTGTATGACTGTCGGTTCCAACTAAAGTATCAGGGAAAAGATAATCTTTTCCATCTGAATTTTCAGTCCAAACTACCTTTGATAAATATTCTAAATTAACTTGATGACAAATACCAGTTCCTGGAGGTACTATCCTAAAATTATCAAATGCCTGCTGTCCCCACTTTAAAAACGAGTATCTCTCACCATTTCTTTCAAATTCAATATCAACATTTTTCTCAAATGAGTCTTGTTTTGCAGATTGATCTACTTGAACTGAGTGGTCAATTACTAAGTCAACAGTAGATAATGGATTAATTTTTTTAGGATCTTTATTTTTCTTTTTTACTGCTTCTCGCATTGCGGCTAAGTCTGCGACAGCAGGTATACCAGTATAATCTTGAAGTAGAACTCTGGCTGGTCTATAAGCAATTTCTGTATTTGATTTTTTATCAACCAACCATTTTTTTATCGCTTCAATCTGATTTTTATTTACACTTACGCCATCTTCGTACCTCAATAAATTTTCTAAAAGAACTTTTAATGACTTTGGAAGATTACTGATACCGTTCAAACCATTTTTTTCAGCCTTTAATAAGGAAAAGAAATTATAATCTTTACCATTAATAGTAATTGTATCTAATGAATTATAAGAATTTTTATTTCCTGGTTTCATAAAGTCATTATCTTATAGAATATTTAGTTCAAATTATGAATAAAATTATAAGTAAAAAGTTGCTATACAAGCTACTAAAAAAGTAGACATAACATAATTAAATCTTTTAATAAATTTCTCATTTGTCGCGAATCTTCTCAAAAATCTGCCTATAAATGTCCAAAAATTAATACTTATTATCGCAAATAGAAAAGCAATACAAATAACCCAAAAAGAAGTTAACAAAAAATTCTCCCCTCTTTCTACATATGTAGATATCATAATTACTGTAACTATATATGATTTTGGATTTATAAATTGAAAAAAAAAGGTTTCTAAAAATTTAACTGGATTCTCTTTTTTGTTATTTAAATTATTTTTCGAAAATGAAATCTTATAAGCTAAGTATAATAAAAATAACGAACCTGTATACTTTAAAACTTCTTGAATAACCGGAAAGTTTTGGAAAATATTTATTAATCCAAAATTCATGGCTACAACTAATATAGTGAAACCAAAAACAACACCAAGCATGTGTGGTATAGTTTTTATTATTCCAAAATTAAAACCTGAATAAGAGGCGACAACATTATTTGGTCCAGGTGAACAGCTTGTAGCAAACATAAAAAAACAAAGTGATATTATCTCTGGGTGCATTCTTGATTATGCAATTGGGAGACCGTTCTCTGCTTTTTGTGATGGGTGGAGTAATGTTACTTTTCCTTCTTTATCTATAGACCCCAGAATTAATACTTGAGATTTTACTCCAGCGATATTTTTTTCTGGAAAATTACATACTCCAATTACCTGCTTTCCAACAAGATTTTCTTCACTATAAAAATGTGTGATTTGAGCTGATGACTGCTTAATTCCAATTTCTTCTCCAAAATCCACCTCAACAACTAGAGAAGGTTTTCTTGCTTTTTCGTTTTTTTTGACAGAAACCACAGTTCCTAATCTAATGTCGACTTTGTCAAATATATCGTAGGTTATTTGTTCTTTCATGATTTTAATATATAATTGATTATATTTATGAGTACAGAAAATAATAAAAATTTATTTGATAATTCAATTAAAATCTTAACTGATTTAATAGCATTTAAAACCATATCTGGTGAGGATAATAATTCACTAATAAATTATTGTGATGATGTTTTAAAAAGAAATGGAGCTACATCTTTTAAGATTTTTGATGATGAAAAAAAAAGAGTCAATTTATTTGCTACTCTAAAAGCTAAAAAACCAAATGGAAAAAAGCCTGTAATTCTTTCAGGTCATACAGATGTAGTTCCAGTTTCAAAAGGTTGGTCAACAGATCCTTTTAAAGCAACAATTAAAGATAATAAACTTTATGGAAGAGGTTCTTGTGACATGAAAGGTTTTATAGCATGTGCATTAGCCTATGCTCCAATTTTTTCTAAATGTGATTTGGATAGAGATATTAATTTTTCTTTTACATTTGATGAAGAAACTGCCTGCTTAGGAGCGCCACTTTTGATTAAAGAATTAAAAAAAAGAGGTTTTACTAAAGGGATTTGTATTGTGGGCGAACCTACAAATATGAAAATAATTGATGCTCATAAAGGTGCTTATGAATATACAACTTTTTTTGAGGGGCTTGCTGGACATAGTTCTCAGCCTCATAAAGGAGTTAGTGCTGTTGAGTATGCTGCTAGATATGTAAATAAATTAATTGAACTTAGACAAAAATTAAAAGAAAGAGCTCCAAAAAATTCTATATTTTCTCCTCCATATTCTACTTTGTCTATTGGTGGAATATTTGGAGGTATTGCTCACAACGTGATAGCGGACAAATGTCATGTTAAGTGGGAAACAAGACCTGTGATTAAAGAAGATGCAATTTTTTTAAATAATGAATTAGATAAATTTGTTAGTGAAAAACTTTTACCAGAAATGAAGAAAATTTTTCCAGACTCAAAAATTAAAAAAGAAATAATAGGAGAAATAATTGGTTTCGATAGAGATTTGAAATCAGAAGCTTGTGAGTTTGTTTCTAGTATTACTGGAGATAATTCGAGAGAAGTTGTTTCATTTGGAACTGAAGCAGGTTTGTTTCAAGAAATCGGAATAAGCACTGCTGTTTGTGGACCTGGTTCTATCGAGCAAGCTCATAAAATTGATGAGTTTATAGAATTAGATGAAATTTCGAAATGTCTTAAGTTTCTAGAAGGTGTTAGAGAAAAATCTACAAAATAATTTGTTAGTTCCAACCACCAACTGATTTTACCTCAAGAAATTCAACAAGGCCCTCTGAACCTGCTTCTCTGCCAATACCAGAATGTTTAAATCCTCCGAACGGTGCATCTACAGCGATACCAGCTCCATTTACATCTACCATTCCAGATCTTAACTTTCTTGCTACTCTTTTTACTTTTTCGGGGTCTTGAGTTTGTATATAATTCGTTAAACCGTAAGGAGTATCATTTGCAATTTTTATAGCCTCCTCTTCATTTTCAAAAGGCATAACAGATAAAACTGGTCCAAAAATTTCTGTTCTTGCAATCTCCATATCATTTTTTACGTCTGCAAAAACAGTGGGTTTAACGTAATATCCCTTATCGAGACCATTGGGTTTACCTGGTCCACCTGAAATTAATTTAGCACCTTCATCTATACCTTTTTTAATTAATGTTTGAATTTTATTAAATTGTGTTTCTGATATAACTGGACCTATATGTTCGCCTTCTTTGTTTGGATCATCAACTTGAAATTCATTGGCGTATTTTTTAAGTCTTTCTAGCGCTTCATTGTACATTGATTTTTCAACTAACATTCTAGTAGGTGCATTACAAGATTGGCCTGAATTTCTAAAACATCTCAATGCTCCTCGTTCAATTGCTTCAGGATCGGCGTCTTTAAAGATTATATTTGCACCTTTGCCTCCTAATTCTAAACTTACTCTTTTAAAATCTTTTGCAGCATTTTGAGAAATTAAAGCTCCTGCTCTAGTTGATCCTGTGAAAGAAATCATATTTATTTCTGGGTGACTGGTTAGTGCATCGCCGGTAGTAGCTCCATCCCCATTTACTAGATTAAAAACACCAGCAGGAAATTTTGCCTCGTCAATTATTTCTGCTAAAATCATAGATGATAGCGGGGCTAACTCAGAAGGCTTTAAAACCATAGTACAACCAGCTGATAATGCTGGAATTACTTTTAAACAAACCTGATTCATTGGCCAATTCCAAGGCGTGATTAGCGCACAAACACCTTTGGGTTCATAGATAATTCTCTGATCAGGGGCGTGCTCCCCCAATGGTTTTTCAAATTTAAATTCTTTTAAATATCTTATAAATGATTTTATATGGCTTGCTCCTGTACCAGTTTGTAATTTAGTTGAGAAATCTTTTGGGGCACCCATTTCCATTGTAATTGCGTTAGCAATATCAGCCCATCTTTTTTTATAAAGCGTATAAAGATTTTCTAATAATTTTATTCTCTCTTCTTTTGAGCTAAATCCCCATGTCTCATAAGCTTTTTTAGCTGCATTAACTGCTTTATTAATATCTTCTTTTCCACCTAATGATATTGTTGCGCAGCTTTTTTCTGTTGATGGATCAATTACCTCTAGACTTTGTTTATTAACAGGATCAATCCATTCGCCATTAATATAGAATTTTTTTTTATCAATCATTTTTGCAAATTAACCTATCTATCTATTTTTGCAAATAAATTAGTTAATTCATAAATGATAGTTGCTGCAGCTAACGAAGTAACTTCAGCATGATCATATGCCGGTGCAACCTCTACGACATCTGCTGATATCAGATTTAATCCTGATAATCCTCTCAAAACATTTACCATTTCTCTTGTTGTCATGCCTGCGATTTCTGGTGTACCAGTTCCTGGTGCAAATGCGGGGTCTAGAACATCTATATCGATAGATAAATATAATGGGTTGTTACCTACTCTTTTTTTTATTCTTTCTGCAATTTTATCTGTACCTTGGGTTTGAAATTCATCGCAGTGAATAATTTTGAAACCAAAACTTTCATCGTTTTTAAAATCATCTTTACTATATAATGGTCCTCTAATTCCAACATGCATAGATGCGTCATCTAAAAATAAATTTTCCTCTCTGGCTCTTCTAAATGGAGTGCCATGAGTGTATGGAGCACCCATGTATGTATCCCATGTATCAAGATGAGCATCAAAGTGTACTAATGATACAGGTCCATTATTAAATTTATTCATTGCTCTTAGTAATGGAAAAGCAATTGTGTGATCTCCGCCCATGCTTATTATACCTTTTGTTTTTTTTAAAAGATCTAATGCACCATCTTCTATTTGTTTAATTGCTTCATTTATATTAAATGGATTACAAGTAATATCTCCTGCATCAGCTACTTGCTGCACTTTAAATGGTTCAACATCATAGTTTGGATGATAATTAGTTCTTAAATGTCTAGATGCCTGACGAATACTTTGTGGTCCAAATCTTGCACCTGGTCTATAACTTGTGCCGGCATCAAAGGGAATACCGACTATTGCAATATCACATTTGTCGACATCTCTTAACTCAGGTAATCTTGCAAAAGTACTAGGTCCTGCAAATCTTGGAACTACAGTTCCACTTACTGGCTGAATTGGCTCATCTTTCTTTTTAGTCATTAAAATTGAATAAGACTATCAAAATTAAAACGACCCAAAAGAAAGCGTAGTAATATAAAATATATTTTCTAGCAAAACGTCCTGAAATTGTGTTATTTGATTTATCTTTTTTTTTCATATTAAAAATGTACCATATTATTTTAATTTCTAATATGATCTAAATTGTATCTCATGAAATTTATTTATTATTTAATTTTAAGCTTTTTTTTAATTTTTCCTGCAAATTCTGATCAATTATATGAAATTATAAAGATACCAAATTTAAAGCTTTATAAAATTGAGGATAACGGATTAAGGTTTTTGTTTTCTGAAAAAGGTTTTTCTGCTGGTGTTGGTATTAACAATGTATCTTCTTCAGCTATAGATGAAAATAAAATTAAAGAAAATTATAATCAAATAAGTGAAAGTCTTAATGTCTATGAAAAAGACTTTTTGAATAAAATTCGATTAAAATATGTTGTAATATGTGAAAATTTGAAAATATCAGAAATTCCAGCCTTAGGTTATGCAAACCCAAAAATGAAAACGTTAATGTTTAATATAAATACTGAAAACAAATATATTGATAGAGTATTGCATCATGAGGTATTTCATTTTATTCATTTTGATGAAGAAGACATTTTTGACCAAGTAATTTGGGAGCAATTAAATGATTTAGATTTTGGTTATAAAGAATGTTCAACTTGCTCTAACAAAGTTAGCTTGAAATATATCGATAATAATAAGGGGTTTTTAACAGATTATTCAATGTCTACCCCTTATGAAGATATGGCAGAAGTTTATTCATTTATGAAAACCAATAAAAAAATATTAATTGAAAGGTCAAAAAAAGACGAAATAATTAAAAAAAAAATTACTTTTTTGGAAAAGCAAATATCTAAACTAGATATAAACTTTAAATATTAAAATGATTAAAAAAATAAAACAGACCAAGTTAGAAAAATATCTAACGGTATTTATTGTTATTTTAGCAGTTTTTAGTTTTGGGACTTTTTTTATTTTAAAAAATAAATGTTTATTTGTAAAAAATTATGATCCTAATAATTTAGTTTTTGAAAATGTTGAAAATATTGTGGTGCTTAATGTACCTTGTGGCAACGTAATTATTGAACTTTATCCTAAGCTTTCTCCTAACTCTGTTAAAAGATTTAAGATGCTAATTAACTCTGGGGAATATAATGACGTAGCTTTTCATAGAGTTGTAAAAAAATTTTTAGTTCAAGCTGGGGACTTAGAGTATGGAAAAAAAAATAACATTAACTATACATATTTAGGTACTGGCTCCTCTAAATATGGTAAGATTAAATCTGAAGTAAGTGAACCTTTTAATTTTGTAAAAGGAAGCGTTGGAATGGCTCGTAAAAGTGAAATGAATACAGAGGACAGTCAGTTTTTTATTTTATTAAATGATGCACCACTTTTTGAAGGTGAGTATACCCCGATTGGCAAAGTACTTTATGGCCTTAAAGCTTTAGATAAAATAAAACATAATAATAAATCCGAATATGTTTTGAGGCCAGATTTTATAAATTATTTTAAAATGTTAAAAGATCTATAACTTTAGTTTACTAAAGGCTTTCCAGTCTTAAGGGTATGCTTAATTCTGTCTTGTGTTTTTTTATTTTCAATTAGTCTCATAAACGAGTCCAATTCTAATTTGTATAAATCGTCCTCTGTTAACCTCTGATCCAAAGATGTGTTACCCCCACTTAAAACGTTGGCAAGCTCTTTACCTACTTCCATTCCATGGTCTAAAATTACTTTATCATTGTATAATTTTTCCAATACCTTTATCATTTTTTCTTTTAGGGAATTTCCTGATAAATTAAAACTACATTCCAAAGGTGGTTTAAAATCTTTATTATTATCTATAATTTCTTTAGAAACCGAAAACAAACTATTTCTATTCATTATTATTTTATCTTTAGGGCTCAAATATTTAAGAGGTACAGCTTCAACAGGAGAGGTTGCGGTTTTACCATATCCAATAATATCAAAAACTTTTAATGGTGCAAAATCAGGATCTTTTTTTGCCTCATCTGTTTGAGACCACCTCCATAACATTTCTTTACATCCGCCGCCAGCAGGCACTAAACCAACCATCGTTTCAACTAAACCAACAACAATGTTTGTATGTGAAGCAACAAAGTTGCTTTGAACCAAAACCTCAAATCCTCCACCGAGAGTTAAACCTGATGGTGCTGAGACTACAGGATGCTTTGAATACTTTAATGTCTTACAAGTTTCTTGAAAATATTTAATAAATTTTTCTATAGACTTATAATCATTCTTTTCGGCAAAACTCATTGTATAGCTTAAATTAACTCCAGCAGAAAATTGCATACTTTCATTTATAATTATTAAAGGTTTATCTGTTGCATTTTTTAATGCGTCCATAGAGTCATAATCTAAAGCACATGCCTTAGTCGTAAATTCAACAATATTGAAGTCTTTGAATCTGTGTATCTCAGCAGAATTATTCTTATCGAGCTTAAGTGCAGTTGGACGTACTTTTGCTAAGGTTTGAATATCAGTATAAATCTGCCTTTCACCATAAAAATCCTCATTCATATTCTTTTGTAAATTTTCTAAGAATTTATTTCCCTTAAATTCATCTATTCTTTCAAAAAAATTTTTTACACCAATTGATTTTAACATTTCAAAGGGTCCCATTGCCCAATTAAAACCTAATCGCATTGCTTCATCTATATCATTAAATTTATCAGTAATTCCTGGTACTAATGAGGATGCATACTTAATTATTTTTGAAATTACAGACCACGCATACTTACCATATTTGTCATCTCTATTTATTAAACTATTTAAATTTACTGTATCAATTCCTAAATCGATTTTTTTTGAGGGAGAATACTTTTCATTTTCTAAATTTATAGCTTCTAGAACTTTTTGATTATTATCTTTGTTAACTCTGTAAAATCCACCTTTTCCTTTTCTACCAGTATATCCTTGTTTTATGAGTTTAGTAACTAATGGTATCTCTTGTGCTACAATTTGAAATTCATCATTCTTTGATAATTCTTTTACAAAACTTTTTAACACATCTGCCATTAAGTCTATTCCAATTAAATCATATAAGCCAAACACACCAGTTTTCGGTATACCCATTGGTCTTCCAAATACGGCATCTGCTTCCTCAATAGTTAATTTCATTTTAAAAGCTTCTGTCATGGCAACTTGCATTGCATAGACACCAATTCTATTTCCAAGAAAACCTGGAGTATCATTACAAACTATTGCTCCCTTACCTAATTCTTTCTCACAAAACTTTTTAAGAGAATTTATTTTGCCAATATCATTATTTTCATTTTTAACTATCTCTAGTAACCCCATATACCTAACTGGATTAAAAAAGTGTGTTATACAAAAATCTTTTTTTTCTTCTGTACTAAGCTTTTCTGATAAAACTTTAATTGGTATTGAAGATGTGTTTGATGAAACTATTGCTCCTGATTTTCTATTTTTAAAAATTTTTTCATAAATATTATGCTTAATGTCAATTCTTTCGACAACTGCTTCAACAACCCAATCTGCTTCCTTTACAATGTCAAAGTCATCATTGATGTTGCCTACATTTATATTGTTAATTTTCTTTTTATCTATTAATAAAGGTGGTCTTGATTTATATATCCTGTCTCTCGCTTTTTCACTTATCTCGGTTGTTAAGTCTAGAAGAGTGACTGGAACATTTGCATTACATAAGTGAGCAGCAATACCACTTCCCATGGTTCCCGAACCAATTACTACAACTTTTTTTATATCCATTTTTTATCTATTTATTCCTCTGAGCCTTTCTGATCTTCTTCTAAGTAACTCAGCTGTAACAAGAATTAAAGTAGATAAAATTATTAAACATGTCGCAACAGCTAATATTGTTGGGCTTAACTGT
Source organism: uncultured Pelagibacteraceae bacterium (assembly GCA_902574695.1). Lineage (GTDB taxonomy): Bacteria > Pseudomonadota > Alphaproteobacteria > Pelagibacterales > Pelagibacteraceae > Pelagibacter. Next base: position 36,773 of record CACGON010000003.1, read on the forward strand.
TCTCTTAAACCAGTCCACATTTGAATTGGAATTGTTGTATTTTCAAGACCAGCTAAAAATAAAACCACAACAACTTCATCAAATGAAGTTACAAAAGCGAATAGCCCCCCTGAAATAACGCCTGGTAAAATTAATGGTAACGTGATTTTCATAAATGTGTTTACTGGATCACTTCCTAAACTTGATGCAGCCCTTGTAACACTATGATCAAAACCAGATAAGGTTGCTGTAACAGTGATTACTACAAATGGAGTTCCTAAAATAATGTGTGCTAATACAATACCTGTGTGAGTTGCTGCAAGACCTGCTTTTGCCATAAAAAAGAAAATAGCTACTCCAGAAATGATTAATGGAACGATCATTGGAGAAATTAAAGTTGCCATAATTAATCCTTTATAGGGCATATGTCTGCTGCTTAAACCTAATGCAGCTACTGTTCCTAATAAAACAGAGCCTAATGTTGCAAATATTGCAATTATAAAACTATTTTTAGCTGCTAAGCCCCAAGGATTTTTGGTTCCATAAATCATATCTTTATACCATCTCAAAGAAAAGGCATCTGGATCTAAACGCTTCATTCCATCTGAAAAACTTAAAAACTCCTCGGCATTAAAAGATAAAGGAAATATGACAAACAGTGGTGCAATCAAGAAAAAGAAAACACAAGTACATATAAGCAAATAAACATAGTGCCAAATTCTGTAATGTGGTTCTGTATATTTTGGTAGTGCCATAATTATCCTAATTTAATATTATCAATACCCACGAGTTTGTTATAAATCCAATAAATAGCTAATACCCCAGCTAAAAGCATAAGCCCCATTGCTGAAGCAAAACTCCAATCCAATGTACTTTTCATATGGAAAGCGATTTGGTTACTTATTAATGTCCCTGAAGCACCACCTACTAATGCTGGTGTTATGTAGTAACCAATTGCCAAAATAAATACTAATAAACAGCCAGCACCTATACCTGGTATAGTCAATGGAAAATAAACTTTCCAAAAAGCTACGAAAGGTGTTCCGCCTAATGATTTTCCAGCTCTCATTAAGCTTGGTGAAATAGTTTTCATCACACTGTACAAAGGTAAGACCATGAACGGCAATAGAATTTGTGTCATTGCAACATAAGTTCCTGTTTTGTTATACATCATTTCTGGTCTTGCATCGTCTGCTACCAATCCAATAAATACAAAAAAATCATTAACCACTCCTTGTTGCTGAAGTAAAATCATCCAACTAGCTGTTCGAACAAGAAGAGATGTCCAAAATGGAAGTAGCACACATATCATTAATAGGTTGCTATATTTCATAGGTAGAGTTGCAAGTAAATGTGCTATTGGATATGCCATTAAAAAACATAATAGAGTTACAAAGAAAGCAACTTCCAATGTTCTTAACCACAATACTCTGTGAATTTGTCTGTCTTCAGGAACATTCACAATTTTTCCATCCTCGTTTTCATACATATCTATTCCTTTGAGATATTTTGCATTTGTAAACGAAGCTGATCTTCTTTGAATTGCTCTCCAGTATTCTACGTTTGCCCAACGCTTGTGAACACCCATTATTTGTTCTTTATAATTTCCCTCTTCAAACTTTTTCATTTTTCGTTTCAGTTTTTTCAAAATACTTTTGAAGCCATTTTTTTCATAATTGAGTTGTGTTGCTAATTTACCGAAAGTTTTTTCTTCAACTAAAAGTTTATAGTCGAAATAAAAAGCTTCAAAAACTTTCTCCGGGGGAAGTTCTTTTCCATCCCAATCTTCCATTGCTTTAAAAGTCTTAGGAAGCATATTTGTGACCATTCTGTCATCAATACTTCTCATCAACATATCTCCAATTGGAAAAATATAAGTAATAATTAAAAATAAAAGAAGTGGAGCAACTAATAGAAAAGCTTTTAATTTATTTTTTCTCTCAGCTTTTTTTAGACTTACCTCGAGAGGAATTCCATCGGTTGTTAAAATTTTTTGTGTTTCACTGCTCATAAATAAAAAAGGGCGGTTATAAATAACCGCCCTAAATATATTATATAATTTTAGTCTTTAAAACTTAAAATTATAGTCCTGCTTTCATAGCTTCCCATTTTTCTCCAAGCTCTGTACCGTTATCAGCCCAGAAAATAGGGTCAACTAAGAAGTAGTTTTTAGTGTTTTGTTTAGCTGTTGGCATTTGTGGTACCATGTTTGTTTTACCATCTTTATACCAAGGCTCTCCAGCTTCCATAACTTTAAGAGATGATTTTCTCCAAGGAGCGTAAGCAATATACTTAGCACTTCCAGCTAACATCTCTGTACTTGTCATCATCGCTAGAGCTTTTTTAGCATCAGCTTCGTTTGGTCCACCTTTAACTAGAACAAAGTATTCGTAGTCAAGACCTTGACCATCCCAAACTTGTTTGATTGGAGCGCCTTCGCCAACTTCTGCGTTGAAGAATCTTCCGTTCCAACCTGTTGCCATTACAACTTCACCTGAAACTAATAGTTCTGGTGGTTGAGCACCTGCTGACCAAAATACACATCCGCCATTTGGATCTGTGCAAAGTGCTTTGATCTTATTCATTGCTCTTTCTACACCTGCTTCAGTTTCTAAAGCTTTATAGATTTTTGCTCCACCTTTTCCTGGTTTAATACCATCTGCTGCTAAAGCGATCTCTAAATTTGTTAAAGCGCTTTTGTAGATAGCTCTTTTTCCAGGGAATTTTTTAGTGTTAAAGAAATCTTTGATAGTCTTTGGAGTGCCTTTAACATTCTGAGTGTTATAAGCATAGTTCCAAGAGTATAAAATATTTCCTACAGCACATTTACTTGGCATTGGAGCAAAGAAATCTTTACTCGCTGGAGTTCCATCTGGCGCTGGTGGGAAGTCTTTGTCAAAATCAAATTCAACAAATAAACCTTCGTCACATCCAGTAATAGTATCCATTGCAAATACGTCGATTATATCCCACGTAATTTTGCCAGCCTCTTTTTGTGCTTTAATTTCTGATAGTCCACCAGAATAGTCGACCCAATTGATCTCTATTCCAAGTTTCTTAGCAGTAGGATCACCATATCCTAACTTTTGAGACTCTGTATAAGCTCCACCCCAAGATACAGCTGTAACTGCAAATGCTGATGAAGTTATTGAAAGAGCAAAAGATAGAACTAGTAATAGTTTACTTAATTTTCTCATTTATCCTCCGTTTAAACGTTTTTTTAAAAAACCGATTACAGCAAGATATAAAGTATGAGTCAACAGCCCATTTTGTAAAAAAGCCTTTTATTTTCTTACTATAGAATGATTTTAAACTTGATAATTATTTCGGGTCAAGTGCTCGAGCGTCATGACTATTCCAGCTAACATTTATCTGATTGCCAAGCTTAATATCCATATTGGCTGAACTATTTGGAACTTTTAAAATAAATTCTTTATTTCCTAAAAGATCTAATCTTACTCTTGTATGATCCCCATGATAAATAACTTCTTCTATTTTACCTTTAAAATTATTATCCATTTTTTCTTTTGTGTTAATTAGAGCTCTCTCAGGTCTTAATGAAACAGTTGTTTTATCCCCATTCGATTTGACAGTAATAGGATTAGCTAATATTTCTGAACCGTCATTCAATTTTACTTTACATTTTTCTTGAGAAAAATTTGTTACCTGTCCACCAAAAGTATTGTTTTCACCTATAAATTCTGCAACAAAAGAATTTACTGGCTCTTCATAAAGTTTATCTGGTGATGAAAGTTGTTGAACTTTTCCATCGTTAAATACTGCAATTCTATTCGACATTGTTAATGCTTCACTTTGGTCATGTGTAACATATACAACAGTTACTCCTATACTTTCGTGAATGTGTTTAATTTCATATTGCATACTCTCTCTTAAATTTTTATCTAATGCACCCAAAGGTTCATCCATTAAAACAACTGCTGGATCAAATACAAGTGCTCTTGCAACAGCAACCCTTTGTTGCTGACCACCTGATAGTTGGCCAGGCATTCTGTTTTCAAAGCCAGTTAAAGATACCATCGATAATGCTTTATCAACTTTTTTATCTATGTCATCTTTTGGAATTTTTCTTACTCTTAATGGAAATGCTAAATTTTCATAAACTGTCATATGTGGAAACAAAGCATAATTTTGAAATACCATCCCAATACCTCTTTTGTGAGGTGGAATATTTGAAATTGGATTTGCATCTAAATATATTTCTCCATTAGTTGGAGTTTCAAAACCTGCTAACATCATTAAGCATGTAGTTTTGCCTGAACCAGATGGTCCAAGCATTGTTATAAATTCACCTTCAGCGATGTCTAAATTTAAATCTTTTACAACTAAAACTTTTCCGTCGTAGCTTTTATCTACTTTATCAAACTTTACGAATTGTTCGTTCTTTGGCATGGTGATTTAAAACATTTGTTGGTAATTTTTTCAAGTTCTTATTTTATGTATAAATCTCTTGAAAAATTGCAAAATAATTCACTTCCTTTGTCTGTAACCCGAACAGATTCAGATGCTTCAACACCCCATTCACCAAATTGCATTACAGCAATCATATGAAAACATACATTGGGTTGTAGTTCAGTTTTATCTCCTTTATAGATATTTAAAGTATGCTCTCCCCAGTCTGGAGGATATCCAATTCCAATTGAGTAACCAGTTCTAGACTCTTTTTTAATATTATACTTATCTAAGACTGCCCAAAAATTTTGTGCAACATCATCAGCAGTATTTCCAGGTTTGGTTGCTTCAATACCAGCATTTAAAGCTTCATTGGTTGCTTTCATAGCATCAATCTTTTTTTGCTCTGGTTTACCGAGCTGGACGGTTCTAGCCATTGGGCAGTGGTATCTTTTAACAACACCCGATAATTCTATTATAGTTGCTTCACCTTTGACAAATTTATCGTCGGTTGCTGTCAAATGTGAAGCAGAAGTTCCTTTACCTGTTGGCAATAAAGTTGCAATACTTGCGTACTCTCCTCCAACTTCTGGTGTTCCTTTAAAAAGAGCTTTTTGAATTTCACCTACAGCATCACATTGTCTTACTCCTGGATTAATTATTTCCATCGCGACCTTCATGGCTTGTTGAGATATTTTGGCTGCAGTTTTCATATATCCTATCTCTGCATTTGATTTTACAAGTCGCACCCAATTAACTAATCTTTCTGAGTCTTGTATTTTAGCATTTGGAAGTCCATGTTTTAATTTTTTATAACAGTAAGCTGTAAAATAATGACTATCCATTTCAACACCAATATTTAACTTTTCCCAACCCCTTTTCTTTATTAGATCAATCAATGAGTCGTATGGATGAATAGGCCATGTATGAATATACTTTTCATCATAGACAATTATATTTTCATCTTTTAAATAAGTTTTTATATATGCACCACCGGCATCTTGAGCTCTAACAAAACATAATGGTTCCTCGCAATCAATATGAACAATAACACATTGGGAATAATAAAATGACCAAGCATCGTAACCTGTCAAATAGTTCATGTTATTTGTATCCTGAGATATTAAAAGATCGATTCCTTTTTCCTGCATAAGTTTTTTTGTTTTGTTTAAACGATCTTTATATTCTTCTTTAGAAAAAGTCATATTAGTTTGAATTGAATAACCTTCCAAAACCTTTAATAGAATTATTTTTTCCAATTTTTTCAAGGGCATCCCAAATGAGAGTTTGATTACTTGAAAGGACAATTTTTTTTATTTTTTTTTCAAGTTTGTTTAATATTGATAAAATTGGCAAGGCGGTACATGAAACAAATAAAGCGTCAGCATTTTTGTGATCCATTTTGGTTAAAACTTTAAATAAATAGTCTGGATCAACTTTGCCAATATCTATATCTGATTTAATATTAAAATATGAATTTGAAGTAATAATAAAATTTTCACTTTTAAAAAAGTCACAAACTTCATCGTTTAATTTTTTTGGATAAGGTGTAAATAAAGATATTTTTTTAATTTTCATTTTTCTTAAAGCTTTAATTGCTGCTGTACTTGGAGTAACAACTTTTGCACTTGGTTTAGCTTTTTTAATTTTTTTTTCTATTGATTTAAAACCAGCAGCTATTGTTCCTGATGTACAGCCGTAAGCAACACAATCAATTTTTTGAGCTGGCAATAATTCTCTTGTCACTTTAGTGACTTCTTTTGACATTTTAATAAGATTTTTACTTGTTAAAGGGTTATAGCATTTAATTCTGTTAACAAAAAAATCTATTTTCTTTCCTGATATTACTTTTGTAAAATCTTTCTCAATCATAAAATCACTAGCTAACGCAATTAATCCAACTCTTGGATTTGATTTTTTTAAATATTGAGGCTTTATTTTTTTTATATACATTATTTTTCTAAAGATTTAATATTAACAAAATCATCAGACAATTCTCTATTATTTTTTTTAATATCTTCGAAAAAATTCCATGCTAAAACAAGAATAGTATTATCTTTACCTTTAATTTTTTCTTTTGAGAATATTGGTATTTTCACTCCAGGAATAAATTTATTATGCTTTAATTTATTGTCTTCTACAACAAAATCTATCTGACTTGATATACCAAAAAAGTTTAAAGCTGTAGTTGCTTTTGCTGGTGCACCATAACCTATTATTTTTTTTCCTGTTTTTTTTAAATTATTAATGTTTTTAAGTATATTTTCTCTAATTTTGTAAACTTTTTCACCAAATTTTTTATAAGTATTGAAATCTTTAATTCCATAATCTGTTTCCTCTTTTATTAATTTTTTAATGCTACTATCTATTTTAACTTTTTTATCTTTTTTTACGTAAATTCTGATTGATCCACCGTGGGTATTTATTTTTTCTGCTTTATAAATCACTGCATTGAACTGATTAAAAAAGTTTTTTAGAGAGGTCAATGACCAATAATTATAGTGCTCATGATAAATGTTATCAAAAGTCAAGTCTTTGAGGGTATTCATTAAATACTGTACTTCTATAATTATAGTCCCTTTTGGAGATAATAAATTAATCATACACTCAGCCATTTCCTTAAGATTGTCAGAATGTGCAAAAACATTAGATGCTAAAACTAAGTCAGCACCTTTTTTCATTTTACTAAGATTCTTTTTGGTTAAAAAGCCATTAAATGTTTTAATTTTATTTTTATTAGCTTGTTTTGCTAAATTTTTAGCAGGTTCTACTCCCAATATTTTTTTAAAATTTAAATCTTTAAAAGGTTTAAGTGCAACACCATCATTACTACCTATATCAATAATGTAAGATTTTTTTGAATTAAGTTTTAAATCTTTAATGTACTTAGTCGCAGCGTTAACAAAATGATCTCTAAATACTTTTGAAGTTGATGAAGTATATAAATAATTTGAAAACATTTTTTTTGCATCAACAGCGACTGACAATTGACAGTTATGGCAATTTTCACAATAGTTGACCTCTAAAGGATATAAATCTGTTTTATCATTTTTTTTGTTAAGTAAATTGTTTGCTAAAGGTTGGTAACCTAGGGAAACTACCCTCTTTAGATTAGTTCCACCACAAGATCTACAATCGAATTTATAACAACTCAATAACAGGTCCTTTTCTTTTTCATCAACAAAAACGTGTTTAATTGTGTGCGTTACTCCATAATTTTCATGTTCTCTCTCACCTCTTACAAGGTTTAAAAAAGTCGTATCTTTTGTAAAAACCATAGTATGAGCTACATTAGGTTTGATTATTGATAGCTGTCCTTCATTTACAACTTGTGTAATTTTTGGTGAATTAGGATTTAGTATGTCTTGAAAAACTTCAATAATTTGTCCCTTTGTAAAAAGACATTTCTGCTCCTGTTGTGGATGATAGTGATTTGCACGTATAGTTCCTCTTTTTGAATCAATTAATCCTATCATGTTAATTGGCTCTGTTAGCTCGTGATTACTAATTTTTCCTCTGCTATCAATGTACTCTCCTGTGCCATCTCTAACATGCTCTAAATCTGTAATTAAATTTTGTTTGGACCATTTTTCAATCATTTCTTTTATGCTTTCATCTAAAGCATATAAAAATTTAAAACCTGAATTTAAGATTTTTTTATTTGATATTGAAAAACCTAAGTTTGGCACCTCATCATTAGTCTCTTTAATTTCAATTTTTGAGTTATGCTTTTTACAAATCTCAGCAACTTGTTTTACTGTAACTGTATCCTTGGCAAGATTAAAAGTTTCATAATTTATACTATCTTTTTCCTCCATAAATTTAAAACATCTTGCAACATCAATGACTGGCACTAAAGATTTGATTTGTCTTCCACCTGCAAAAAGTTTTAGAGTTCCGTTCTGTGAAGCTACTTTAGAAAAAAGGTTAGTCATAATATCTAATCTAGTCGTGTCGGTTGAGTACCCATAAACAGATCCTAATCGAAGGATAACATAATTTTTTCCTGACTTTTTAAGTTGGTCTTCGTTTATTGCTTTTGACTTTCCATAAGCTAATACTGGTAAGGTATTTTCTTCTTCTAAAATATCTTTTTTTACCTCTTTAATTCCTTCAAATACAACGTGAGTCGAAGGAAAGATAATTTTGCAATCCTTCTTCATAACATCTAAAATATTTTGGGTTCCATCAACACCAACCTCAGAAATTTTATTTTCATGCTCTGCATTTGCTTCACTTTTAACCCTTGGTACAGATGTAATACCTGCTAAATGATGTATGATATCAGCATCATGACAATGGTTTTTAATTAATTCCTTATCTAAAATATCACCGTGTATAAAATTCATATTCCAGTTTCTAATTTGATTTACTCTCTCTGATATAAACCTATTATCAATTACAGTTATCTCGTCATTCCAGCTATAACCTGAATATATTTTACATAATTCGGTTCCTATGTAACCAAGCCCACCAGTAATAACGATTTTTTTTTTCATTTTATTAAAATCTATTTAGAATTATACGATATATTACACTAAAGAAATGGTAGAATTTGATTTTTTTTCCTTCTTCATGTGATCTTCCATTATAAGAAATTGGAACCTCAAAATATTTTTTTCCTTTTTTTACGGCTTCAGAAAGTATTTCTGCATGTTGATCAAAACCATTTGTCTTTAATTTATTTGGATCAACCAATTTTCTTTTGTAGCATAAATAACATGAATAAACGTCTGTAAATGTAGTATTGTATATAATGTTGAAAGTTAATGTAAGTATTTTATTTCCAATTTTATTTAAAATATTATGTGACCTTGTATATTCACTGTAATTAAATCTTGAACCAATCACAACATCTGCATCAAAGTCATTACAAACTTTTATAAATTTTTTAAACTCTATAGGGTCGTATTCTAAATCTGCATCTTGAAATAATATATATTCTCCAGTTGCAACCTTCAGTCCCTCTCTAACAGAAAATCCTTTTCCTGAATTTCTCTCATTATGTATTAAAGTTGTAATATAATTTTTATTTTTCTCTAATAACTCCTTTGAACCATCTGTAGATCCGTCATTAATTGTTATTATTTCATACTCTACATTTTCTACTTTTGTGTTGCTAAGTCTTTTTAAAACCCGGGCTACTGTTTTTTCTTCATTATAAACAGGTACTATTATTGAAATTTTCATAATTAATAATGAATTTAAATTAGATCTAAATAACTATAATTCAAGACAAATCCTTGCCCATAAAATCATGAATATTAGACTATTTAATGCATAAAATTTAAAATTACATATTAAAATTAATTGTTTCTAGGAAATGAAAAAAATGATAATATTTATCTCACGATACATAACTCATCGTCTTGTCATTACATTACGAAAGCGGGATCGGTCGTCTTTAAATTGGTTTTTAAGGAGACTATATGAAATTCGGTTACTTTTGTAACACCACAAACTGGAATAAAAAACCTTACACTCAGCTTTTGGATGAAGCTAGAGATATTACTGAGTATTGTGATAAAAATAATTGGGATTCAATATGGTATACCGAGCATCATTTTAATCATGAAGGAATGGAAACCTGTACAAACCCATTAATGATGTGTGCTGATGCTGCTGCAAGAACAAATCAAATCAGATTAGGTCAAGCTTGTAATACAATTACTTTTCATAATCCAATTAGACTTGCTGAAGATATTGCAACACTCGACCAAATGTCTAAAGGGAGAGTCGAGGTTGGAATTGGTAGAGGCGTTTATGGAAGAGAAGCAGTTAATATGAATAAAGAATCGGATTTAAAAGACCAAGCAAAAAATTTTAGACTATTTTCAGAAACACTTGAAATAATGAAAAAAGCATGGTCTGAAGATTTTTTTTCTCACAAAGGTGAGTTCTATAATTATCCTTCTCCAAACTTTATTTGGCAGCATGATATGAGTCCTCCAAAAGAAAATATTGTTGACCTAGAAACTAATGAATTAAAAAAGATATCTGTTTTACCAAAACCATTTCAAAAACCATTTCCACCAATCTCTCAAGTTGTTGATGGAGAAAGATCAATTCAGTGGGCAGCTGAAAATGGATTAAATACAATAATGTGGATTCCAACAGTAAAAGCGTTAAAAAAAAGATTTGAAATTTTCAGAGATGCAAAATCAAAAGTTGAAAATAAAAATGTACAATTAGGTGACGGTGTAAGTTTAGTGCGAGATATGTTTGTTGCAGAAACTATGGATGAAGCAAAAAAAATGGCAGGTGAACATATCGTGAATTATATGAGATGGGTTTGTCATTGGAGAGGACTAGGAAATCATATGGATCCAGGTGAAGAGTTACCTGAGACTAAAAATAAATTAGATTTATTAAATTATGAGTTTCTTCATAAAAGAAATCTTTTATTTGGAACTCCAGAATTTGTAATTGATAAAATAAAAGAACTCCAGGAGGAACTTAATCTTCAAAGTTTACAGGTTTGGTCAAATTTTCCAGGTGTAAAACACGTGGACTGTATGAGAAGTATAAAATTGTTTACTGAGGAAGTAATGCCAAATATCAAATCTATTAATTCGGATATTCAAAGAGCGAGCTAGTGGATTTAAAATTAAGGAAATTTGCGAAATTTGTTGATAAAACTTTTATTGAAGGAGAAAAAAAAGCAAAAGAGCCTGTTTTATTAGTGTCGGTTGCTGCAGTAATTAAAAATCCTTGGGCAGGAAGAGGTTTTGTTGAGGATTTAAAACCAGAAATATTAGATCTTGCCCCACAAATTGGTGATCTACTTGTTCCTGAATTAATAAAAGAAATTGGAACTGGTGAAAAAGTTTTGGCTTATGGAAAAGCCGCAATGGTGGGTTTAAATGGTGAAATAGAACATGCGTCAGCTTTTATTCATACATTAAGATTTGGAAATAAATTTAGAGATGCAGTTAGTGGAACTTCTTACTTAAGTTTTACAAATACTAGGGGACCAGCAGGTTCAAAAGTTTCTATACCAATGATGCATAAGACAGATGCTGGTTTAAGACCATATTATCTAACTCATGAGTTTACAATTCATGATGCTCCAAACGAAGATGAAATTATCATTGCTATTGGTGGAGCACCAACTGGTAGAGCGCACGCAAGAACAGGCGATAGATATCAAGATATGAAAGAGATGGGTATTAAATAATAGATAATGCAATTCAATTTTGATCCAAATCAAAATTATTATTTATTAAATAATAATAATACTACCCCAATAGTATTCATACATGGTGTTGGTTTAGATCAGACAATGTGGCAACCACAACTTGATTACTTTAAAAATGAAACAACTCTAACCTATGATTTATTAGGCCATGGAAAAACTCCATTAAAAAACAATGATCTTTCAATGAATAATTTTACCGATCAATTATACGGTATTATAAAAAGTTTAAATATAAATGAGTTTAATTTAGTAGGTTTTTCGATTGGTTCTCTAATTGCTATAGAATTTGCATCTAAATATCACAATTATTTAAAATCTCTTACTTTAATTTCAACTACATATAAAAGAAATAAAAAAGAAAGACAGAAAGTCATTGATAGAGTTAATCTTGCAAAAGAAAATAAATCAATTTCAGACCTTGCAATGAAAAGGTGGTTTTCAGATGATTATTTAATTAAAAATCCTAATGTTATCAAAAATTTAAAACAGCAACTAGAAAAATATGGAGATGATCATATTAATTTTATTAAAGCATATTCTTTATTTGCAAATTACGAAGAAGATATAAAAATAATTAATAGTATACCGACTAAAACATTGGTTATGACAGGTGCAATGGATCCGGGGTCTACACCTAAAATGTCCAGAGAATTATGTGATGATTTAGCAAATGCTATATATGTTGAGATTAAAAATGCAAAACATCTTTGTAGTATTGAGTGCTCTGATGATGTAAATTTTCAAATAAAAAAACACATTGATAATGCCTAACTTAAAAACTTTTAAAATGTTTATAAATGGAAAGTGGGTTGATTCTGTCTCGAAAAAAACGTTTAACACTCTTAATCCAGAAAATAATGAGCCTTGGGCGACTGTGCCAGAAGCTAATGAGAAGGATGTTGATATTGCAGTAAAGAGTGCTCAAAAAGCTTTTGAAAAAAACTGGTCGATACTACATCCAAAAGAACGAGCAAAATATTTATATAAAATTGCAAATGAATTAAGATTAAATGCAGAACACTTAGGAAAAATTGAGACTATAGATACTGGAAAGTTATTTAGAGAAACTAAAACTCAAGCAAATTATATTGCTGAGTATTATGAGTACTTTGCTGGTCTTGCCGATAAAGTAGAGGGGACTGTTGTTCCAATCGATAAAAAAAATATGCAGGTTATTACAACTAGAATTCCTATTGGTGTTGTTGCTGCAATTATACCTTGGAATTCACAAATGCTTTTGACAGCCGTAAAGCTAGCACCAGCTTTAGCGATGGGAAATACAGTTGTGATTAAAGCATCTGAATTAGCGCCTATCACATTATTAGAATTTGCAAAACTAATTCAAAAATCAGGGTTACCAGATGGGGTTGTAAATATTATAACTGGTTTGGGAGAGCCGTGTGGAAAAGCATTAACTTCGCATGATTTAGTAGAAAGAATTGCATTTACTGGAGGTCCAGATACCGCAAAATACATAGTTAAAAATTCCTCTGAAAATTTATCGCAAGTAAGTCTAGAGTTAGGTGGTAAAAGCCCAGTAGCTGTTTTCAATGATGCAGATCAAAAAAATGCTTTAAATGGAATTACTGCAGGAATTTTTGGTGCGAGTGGACAAAGTTGTATTGCAGGTTCAAGACTTTACATTCAATCAGAAATTTACGATGAATTTTTAGATAAATTAGTAAGTAAGGCAAAAAAAATCAAGTTGGGAAATCCCATGGATAAAGATTCACAAATGGGTCCGCTGAGTAATTTTAAACAATTAGAATTTATAGAAAAAATTGTAAAAGAAACAATTAATCAAGGTGGAAAATTAAGATGTGGAGGGAAAAGATCAAATGTATCAAATAAAGGTTATTATTATCCAGCGACAATTATAGAATGTAAAAATCATAACATGCCATCTGCTGAAAATGAGTTATTTGGACCAGTTTTATCAGTAATGAAATTTAAAACAGAGGCGGAGGTAATTGAGCTCATGAATGATAATAAATACGGATTGTCATCAGGAGTTTACTCAACAAACTTAGCAAGAGCAATGCGAGTATCAAAAGCTGTAAGGGCTGGAATTGTGTTTGTAAATACTTATAGATTAATTTCTCCTGTTGCACCGTTTGGGGGTATTAAAGACAGTGGATATGGAAAAGAGGCAGGAATAGAGTCTATTAAAGAATATACTAGATTAAAGACAACTTGGTATAACACATCTGAAGAACCTATGTCAGATCCATTTACAATGGGATAATTTTTGAGGATTAGCCACTACTTTCTCGTAATACTGATAATGATTTTATTTGGTAGTGCATTTGTATTGGGTAAATTAGTTTTAAATACTAATGTTCCACCATTACTTTTTGGATCATTAAGAATGCTTGTTGTATTTTTGTGCTTAATTCCTTTTTTCAAATTTCAAATGCCTGGAAAGAAATATATTCAGCCTTTAATAATCTTTTCTCTATCTATGGGAGTTGGTGTTACAGGATTTACTTATTTATCTCTAGAAGAGTCAAATATAGTCTCGCCAGTGATAATTGGCTCTCAATTAGCAATACCATTTGCAATAATTCTAAGTACTATTTTTTTAAATGAGAGTATTAATTTAAAAAAATGGTTTTTTGTGATTAGTTCTTTTATTGGAATAATATTAATTGGCTTTGATCCTGAATTGATAAATAATATTTTCGCTTTATTTCTTACAGCTGGAATGTCTTTTTTTTATGCTATAGCAAATGTATCAGGTAGAAATTTAAATAAAATTAATGTTGTAACTACAAATACTTTTATGGCTTTGGCTGGTTTTATAATTTTAATTATTATGTCAATATTTTTTGAAGGAGATACAATTAAGATAATTAATAATATAAATATCAAAATTTGGATTTTGATAATTTACTCAGGTCTAGTTGTTTCGGTTGGTGCTCATATGTCCTTATTTTATTTATATAAATTTTATCCTGTTGGAAAAGTGCTACCTTTTTACTCCCTATTCCCTGTTTTTGGATTAATACAAACTTTTATTGTATTTAAAGAAATTCCAAGCTTAATGGTCACTTTGGGTGGAATTATTGTCATAGGATCTGTGTTTATTATTCAAAAAATTAAATAAATTTTTATTGAAAAAAATAAATAATCATCATTAAATTCTATTTTTATAAAATGTTAACAAATAAAGGAAAAATATGAAAAAATTGATAATAGCTGCATGTGTATTTTTTACTAGTATTGTATCAAATGCAAATGCAGATGGTCATGCAATCAAAATGGGTATTATTTTAGGATTTACAGGTCCTATTGAATCTCTAACGCCGGCAATGGCGGCGTCTGCTGAGCTTGCGTTTAAAGAAGCTTCAGACTCAGGTTCATTACTTGGCGGAAAATATATAAAAGTTGAGAGAGCCGATTCTACATGTGTAGACTCTGCTGCTGCAACTGCTGCTGCTGAGGGATTAGTGTCTAATGGTGTTGTAGCAATTATGGGCGCAGACTGTTCTGGTGTCACGGGTGCAATCGCATCAAATGTTGCAGTTCCAAATGGAGTGGTTATGATTTCTCCATCAGCTACATCTCCAGGATTAACAACTTTAGATGACAAAGGATATTTTTTTAGAACAGCTCCATCAGATGCAAGAGGTGGACAGATTTTAGCAGATATCACTAAGGATAGAGGTGTTAAAAGTGTTGCTATAACTTATACAAATAATGATTATGGAAAAGGTTTGGCCGACGTATATAAAGCTGCTGTAGAAGGGCATGGAATTAAAGTAACAACTGTAGCTGCCCATGAAGATGGTAAAGCAGATTATGCAGCTGAAGTAGCAACTTTAGCATCCGCAGGTGGTGACGCTGTTGCTGTAATCGGTTATTTAGATCAAGGTGGTAAAGGAATCATTCAAGGATCTCTAGACTCTGGAGCTTTTGATACTTTTATTTTATCTGATGGGATGATTGGTGACTCTTTAACAGATAATTTTGGTAAAGCTTTAAACAAATCATTTGGTTCGATTCCTGGATCAACAGGAAAAGGAGCTGGAGTTTTCGCGAAAGTTGCAAAAGCAGGTGGAATTGATTCTTCAGGACCTTACACGGGAGAGTCTTATGATGCTGCTGCTTTAATTACATTAGCTATGCAGGCTGGTGGTAAAGCGGATAGATCAACGATACAAAAAAATGTAATGTCAGTAGCTAATGCACCTGGAACTAAAATTTATCCAGGTCAACTTAAAAAAGCTTTAGATCTTTTATCTAAAGGAAAGGCTGTAAACTACGAAGGTGCAACCGGAGTAGAGTTTACTGATGTTGGAGAAGCTTTTGGATCTTTCCTTGAAAAAGAAATCAAGGGTGGAAAATTCAAAACAAAAAAACAAAGATAAGTAGTATATTTTAAAACCCTAGCGTTTAATTACGCTAGGGTTTTTTTCGTAAATTTCGGCTCTTATAGTTGCTAATATTATTAAAAGCATAAATGGAATGCATATTAAATTCATTATTTTCCAGCTTGTTAGTGAAATAAAAATTCCTGCAGATAAACTTCCAATTGCATGTATAGAATAAACTACAAAGTCATTTAGGCCTTGCGCTTTAAACTTTTCTTCCTCTTTGTAAGTTAAAACAAGTAAACTTGTTCCTGATATAAATAAAAAATTCCAACCTAAGCCTAAAAATATTAAAGCAACCATATAATTATAAAAAGTTTGGTCAAAAATACTTACTATTAATGTAATGCTGTACAGAAATATTCCTGCATAAATAATATTACTATTACCAAATTTTTTTATTAAATAACCTGTTACAAGAGAGGGTAAAAACATTGCAGCAACATGAAACTGAATAACAATACTTGTTTTACTTAAGCTCATATTTTCCATGACATGCATGCTTATTGGGGTTGCAGTCATAAGAAATGTCATGATTGCATATCCAAATGCAGAAGCACACACAGCTTGAAAAAATCTTGGTTGTGTAATTAATTCGATATAATTTCTTCCTTTATATTGTAAATTAATTTCTAATTTTGATTTATCTTCATAAAATAAAAAAAGTATTGATGGAAAAAAGGTTAACAAAGCAAGTGCAAGATAAGAGCCAACATATAAATTTTCACTAATCAAATCCTTTGAAAAATTTGCTAAAGTAGGACCTAAAAATGCAGAAATAATTCCACCAAATAATATTATAGATATTGCTTTTGGTGCCATTTCTTTATCAACACTTTCAGCAGCTGCAAAACGATATTGATGTGTAAATGCCATTCCAATACCTATAAACACATTTGCAAAACAAAATAAAATAAAGTTTTGGCTGTAAATAGAATAAGCTGCCAAAGCAGAAAATAATGTATTGCCAATTGATGCTATTATAAATCCATATTTTCTTCCAATTAAACTCATTACCCTAGTTGCTATAATTGCCCCTAGAGCTATACCCACTACAGAAATTGACATTGGCAAAGTTGCTAAAGATTTAATTGGACTTATTTGAGAACCAATTATTCCACTTAAAAAAACAGTTATGGGTGCTGCTGTAAAACTAAAAATTTGACTAAGTGTTAATAATAAAAGGTTTTTATTCATCAAAAAATGTATTTATCACTTAAATACATCGCAAATGCCAAAGCCATTCCAAGTAATATATATTTCATATTTTTTTAACGTTTATTTTTTCCGGAATTAATCCTTTGGGACGATATCTCATTATTACTAACAGTCCAACTCCAATCATTAAAAATCTAAAATAAGGAGCGCTCTCAATTAAATGTACTTTTAATGTATTCGTTTCATCTAAATGTGTTGTAAAAAAATTGATTAAAAATAGGGCTATTGGTCCTGCCTCAACCCATAAAAACCATACAACAAATCCTCCTAATATTGCTCCAAAATTATTTCCAGTTCCACCAACTATTACCATAACCCAAATAACAAAAGTGTATCTCATAGGCCTGTAGCTGCCAGGGGTAAACAAACCATCATTAGTTACCATCATCGCCCCTGCTAAACCAACAATTGCTGAGCCTAAAATAAAAATAAGTAAATGTTCTTTAACAACATTTTTACCCATTGCTCCTGCTGCCTCCTCATTATCTCTTATTGCTCTCATTTTTCGTCCCCAAGGTGAGTAAAGAGCTTTTTGGGTAAGAATTAATAAAATTATTACCACGGTTAGAAATAAACCTGTTACGCAAAGTTTTACATATACAGAGGATGCGTCTATAACTAGTTGGTTTAACATATCTTTTTTATCAGAAACAGAGCTTAATAAATTCAATTTTCCTTGATGTAATTTTTCAACTAAATTTATAAACCAAGGAGAGTTTTGAAGATCAATCTCATATGGTACGGGTCTTTTTAATCCAATTACATTTTTAACTCCTCTTGCTAACCAATCTTCATGTTTGATAATTGATACAACTATCTCAGCAATCAGTAAGGTTGCTATAGCAAGATAGTCAGCTCTTAATCCCAAAGCAATTTTTCCAACAACAAATGCTAGCCCCGCTGCGAATATTGCTCCAACAATCCACGAAAATAATACTGGCATTCCAAGACCCCCAAGAAAACCTGTTTTTGCTGGATCCACTGATTCAATTGCTTCAATACCTGGGAAAGCTACAAGTCTTATTAAAATAATACCAATTACAATTGAAAACGTAATTAAATAATTTCTATACTTATGATTTTTAAATTTTTTAAAAATAAATTTTACTCCAAAAACTAGACCAATTATCATTACCAAACTAGCCAAAATATTTAATCCTCCTGCACTCCAAGCCTCAGGGACCGGGGCAACTGAAACCAAGACAACAGCCAAACCTCCTAGAGCGGTATATCCCATTATCCCAAAATTTATTAAGCCAGCGTATCCCCATTGAATATTTGCCCCCATAGTCATAACAGCAGATATTAAACAATAGTTTAGAATAGATAATGCAATTGACCATGATTGAAATACTCCAACCATTATAATTAAAAATAACATAATCGAATAAGCAGCAATTATATTAGAATATTTTCTCATATTTTTTTTCCTTCAAAAATTCCCGAAGGCCTAAACAATAAGACTATTACTAAAATTGAAAAAGAGACTGCAAATTTGTAATCAGTGGATAACAATTGAATTAAAGAGTCTGGCTCTAAAAATTCAGGCAACAAATAAGTAAAGAACTTTTTATAGGCATAAGTTACTAAAATCTCAGCAAAAGCTATTACATAACCGCCTAAAAATGCACCATAGGGATTTCCAATTCCTCCTACAATTGCTGCAGCAAAAATTGGTAACATGTTATTAAAATAAACAAACGGTTTATAACTTTTATCTAAACCGTATAAAACTCCTCCCACTGTAGCCAAAAAACCAGCAATAATCCAAGTGATCATCACAACCCTTTTGGGGTCTATACCAGACAATAAAGCTAAATCTTCGTTGTCCGAGTATGCTCTCATACTTGTTCCAGTTTTTGTTTTATTTAAAAACCAAAATAATAAAGAAACTAAAATAATTGTAACTACAAGTGTTATAGCTTGCGTAGATTTTATAGTAAGTCCCTCGCTTAAACCTGTAATTGCTTTAAACTCAGAGGCTTTGAGAATAAATTTTTCACCATCCATAAATCTTCTATCAAATGGTCCGATAATTATTCTTATTATTGCCTGTGTAACAAACATTACACCAACGCTAACCATAGCTAACTGGACAGGTGCACTTTTGCTTTCCCTATAATATTTAAAAACAAATTTATCAATAAATAACATATAAAAAATCATTGCGAGTATCGCTAAAGGTAAGGTCAATAAGGCTGTAGGTAAAAATCCTAGACCAACACCAATTGATTGAAAATAATATGTAAGTAAAACAGCAAACATTGTCCCAAAAGACATCATGTCACCAGTTGCAAAATTAGCAAATCGAAGTACTCCATAAATTAATGTTACAAATATTGCACCCAACGCTAATTGTGATCCGTAAGTGATCGCAGGTATAACGGTATAATTTAGTAACAATACTAATGCATTTAATAGTTCCAAATTATCCCCCTAGAAAAGATCTTCTTACCTCTGGATCTTTAAGCAATTCGCTTCCGGATCCCTCAAATTTATTTTGTCCTGTTACTAAAACGTAGCCTCGATCAGATATGCTTAGTGCCTGCTTTGCGTTTTGTTCAACCATTATAATTCCTACATTTGTATCCTTGACTCTTAATATATGCTCAAATAATTCATCCATAACTATTGGTGAAACCCCTGCAGTAGGTTCGTCTAACATTAATACGGATGGCTTTATCATTAAAGCTCTGCCCAAAGCAACTTGCTGTCTTTGACCTCCAGATAATTGTCCAACCAATTGAGATCTTTTTTCTCTTAATATTGGAAAAAGATTGTAAATTTCTTCAATAATGTCACTTACGTTATCATCTCTTAAAAACGCTCCAACTTCCAAATTTTCTCTCACTGTTAGTTCAGAAAAGACATTTCTTGTTTGAGGGACAAATGAAATACCAGTTTTAACTCTTTCCTGAGGTGAAAATTTTGAAATATCATTTCCGTCAATTTTAACAGTTCCAGATTTTAAATTAAGCAAACCAAGCATGGCCTTCATTGCAGTAGACTTACCTGCACCATTAGGTCCTAATATTGCAACTATCTCACCTCTATCAACTTTAATGGTACATGAAGATATGATGTCTGGTCCATTACCATAACCAGCAGTCATTTGATTTCCCTCAAAAAAAGACATTATTGATTATCCTTTATTCTTTTATTGCCTCGTCCTAAATAACTATCAATTACCCGTTCATTTTTTTTTACTTCATCAGAAGTTCCCTCAAATAAAACTGATCCTTCGGACATGACTATAACTGGATCACACATTCTACTTATAAAGTCTATATCATGTTCAATCATACAAAATGTATAACCTTTTTCTTTATTGAGCCTGAGAATAGCTGTTCCTAAATCTTTTAATAATGTTCTATTTACTCCAGCACCAACTTCATCAAGTAAAACTAATTTCGCATCAACCATCATGGTTCTTCCAAGTTCAAGAAGTTTTTTTTGGCCACCTGATAAGTTGCCAGCAAGCTCATTTGATAGGTGTTTAAGGTTTAAGAAATCAATAACTTCTAATGCTTTTTTCTTTAACTCTTCCTCCTCTCTTTCAACTAATTTTGGTTTTATTAATGCTGTGATTAGATTTTCTCCTGATTGGTCATTAGGAACCATCATTAAATTTTCTAAAACTGTTAAATTTGAAAACTCATGAGCAATTTGAAATGTTCTTAAAAGTCCTTTTGAAAAAAGTTGATATGATGGCAGGTTAGTAATATTTTCATTATTAAATATTACACTTCCATTTGAAGATTTTAAATTACCAGCAATTAAATTAAACAAAGTTGTTTTTCCTGATCCATTTGGTCCAATTATACCAGTTATAGATCCTTTTTTTATTTTGAGTGAGCATTTGTTTACTGCTGCTAAGCCACCAAAATATTTTGAAACTTTATCAACATGTAAAATTTCTGTTTCTCTCATCACCTAGCTTTTTTTCTTTAATCTTTTTAAAATAATTTCTGCAGTTTTGTTAAGAGATTTAAAAAAACTCAATTTTTTTAATTCTTTCACTGACTGTTCATTTAATCCATTGGGCGTTTGAGAATCTTTTACTAATTTTTTTAAATTGAAAGATTTTTCAAACGCATCTTGTGATAATGCTACAAATAAAGAAGTGATATATTTTTGTGCAGTTTCTTTTTTTACTCCTTTTTTAACTAACCACTCAGATAGAGTTTGTAATATATAATAAAAAGGAGCCATCATTGCTGAGGTAGTCCAAAAATTTAAAGATAAATTCTCGTTCTTAATTTCTATAGAGTTTCCAAGATGATTAAAAAAATTTTTTACTTTTTGATTTGGTGGAAATAATGGAACTGGTCCTTTTTTTAATGATATAGGAGGCAAGGGTATTGCCCTAACTATATTTGCTTTTACATTTATAATTTTTTTTAAATCATTCATTTTTAATGTAGAAATAAAACTTATTATGACCTGCTTTTTTTTAAATTTGTAATTTTTTATAATTTTTTTAGCAACTTCGGGTGTAATAGCTAAAAAAATCCAATCTGAGTTATTTATAATTTTTTGATTATCATTATAAATAAAAATTTTTTTACTTTTTTTTCCTAGCTCTTTTGAAATTATATTATTTCTTTTTGAAATATATATTTTTGAATATTTTATTTTTGAACTTAATATTCCATTAATAACAGCTTTGGTAATTTGTCCAGTTCCTATAAACCCTAATCTCATTAACTCATTTCTATAAGAGTTGTTGTGATAAATCATCCAAAAAAAAAGCCCTCCGAAGAGGGCTTTAAATTTTAAGTTGGTAAAGCTTTATTTAAAATGCTCTTCCAAAAGATATTCTTAATGATGTTGCGTCTATATCAGCGTCAACTTTGTTACTTACGCTATCATCATCCTGAGAACCTGTTAAAGAAACATCATCATAATCAGTATATGCCGCTTCTAATCTTAAAAATGAGTCGTTTGGTAAGTCTCTATCAAATCCTAGTGAAATCATAGTTCCATTTACAGTCTCATTTCCATAAGTAGTTCCAGTGGCTAAAGTTTCAGTCGTATCTACATCAGCTGATACATAACCAAGCTTCAAGAAAGCAGATTTTACTGGTATCATTAAATATACTGTAGTGTGTCCTGTTACTTCTGCTGCAGCTGTGTTAGTCCCTGAATTGTCAGCAGCATCATCTGTATCTGTATCTGTTTTAGTTTTTGATTTATTTCCTATTTCTGCATCCGCAGGGATAAAATCAATTCCAAGGCCTACGCCTCTATCGTTTGTAACCTCAAAAAATAATGATGGCACAACAACTACCTCAGAAACATCTGTTGATGTTTTGTTACTTGATGATTTAAGTGTCTCAGTACCACTTGTTTCAAAATCAGTGATTGCAGCTGTAAAACCCATTTTTTTTGATGCAGCCTCTGCTGAAAAACAAATTAGCGCGAAACCAAAAATCGCTGTGAATAATTTTTTCATTTTGTTTCCTATAAATATTTATCTTTGTTAATTAACAAAGCTTATTTAGCAAAATTAAATATGGTAGTACATTAATTAGTTTGCATCGTAAAAGTTGAAAATATCAAAAAACTAATAAAATAAAGGTTTTTGTGTTGCATATATGTCACTAATTCTAATAATATTGTGTGAAGCCAATAAAACAAGCAATTAATACCAGAATACATGCTGATACATTGTTTATTGTTTTTGGATTCGCATTAATCCAACTTACTAGCTTATTTGCGAGTATCGCGTAGCCCATCAATGATAAAAAATCTAAAATAATATATGTAGTTATTAGTACTAAAAATTGAGCAATATAATTGCTTTGAAAATCTAAAAATTGTGGAAATATAAAAGGAAAAAACATCCATGCTTTTGGACTTGTTCCAGCAACAATAAAACCATCTTTAAAGAAAGACAAATTACTTTTTTTCTCAAATTTCTTCGATGTTAAGTGCATTTGACGAGTATTTGATAGATCATATGCTAAATAACAAAGATAAAATATACCAATCCATTTAAGTATTTTTAAAAAAACTGGATAATCCGAGAAGAAAGATCCAATGAAAAAAATTACTAAAGTTGCTTGAATAATATTTGCAGTTATGTCTCCTAAAGCAGTCCATACACATTTTTTTATACCAAAATTTACTGAGTTAGAAATGATAACAATCCTTGGGGTTCCCGGAGTGATGAATAAAATAATTATTATTTGTAAAAAAAGTATAAATTCTAAAGGAAGCATTTTGAGGGATAGTCCTAAAAAACCGGGAGCTAAAGATGGCTAGATAGGACTATCTAGGGTAGAATATAACATATGTATAAAAAAAAGCATTAATGATTTTTTCCAATTTTGTGGAATTAGTATGAAAAAAAGTCACAGACCTCAGACAAAAGTCAAAAATCCAGAACCAAATCAAAAGAGTTCAAATTGGGTTATATGGGCAGCCTGGGCTGACAGGATAACTTTTGAGGATATCAAAAAAGTGACCGGTATGTCAGAGGGTGATGTAATTAAAATTATGAGAAAAAATTTGAAGCCAAGCTCGTTTCGTCTTTGGAGAAAAAGAGCAAAAGGTCAAAGTATTAAACATCGAAAAAAGTTCGAAGTTTTAAGAAAAGAAATAAGAAGAAAAATTAAAAAAAGTGACTATATATAAAGTATGAAAAAAATTATTATGTATACAGGTCCCATTTGCAGTTTTTGTGATGCCGCAAAAAGATTGTTAACAAGAAATAATGCGACTTTTGAAGAAATTAATATTGCCTCTAAAGAAGGCTTAATGGAAGAAATGATTAAAAGAGCAAATGGAAAAAGAACTGTCCCGCAAATATTTGTAGACGATTATCATGTTGGAGGCTATCAAGAATTAAGAGCTTTGGAGAAAGAAAATAAACTTCAAGATCTTTTAAAATAAAATAAAATAAAATATCAGAATAATTAAAGTATATTCAAAGAAACTTTTAATACTTGTTATTTTTTGTGGGCTTAATTTTTTATTGATATATTTTTTTAATAAGTAAAATCCTAAATTGACTAATAAAATTCCGATCACTAGACCAATAATCGTATATTTAATATTAAAGTTTTTATAGCCAAAATAACAAGCGGTAATCAAGGTCAACCATGAAACTTTTGTTATAAAAATTTTAAATATTAATCCAGCTTTTTTGCTAAAAACTGATTGTGTTTTTATTATTGAATACGACCAAATAACTCCAATTAAGAAACTTATATACTTTATTATCATTCTTTTTCTTTAAAAACTAAGCATACACCATTATTACAATATCTTTTTCCTGTAGGCTTTGGACCATCATCAAATATATGTCCGTGGTGACCGCCACAATTTTTACAGTGATATTCGGTTCTTGCATAACCAATTAGATGATCAGTTTTGGTCTCAAAAACTTCTGGTAATGATTCATAAAAAGATGGCCACCCTGAGCCGCTTTCATATTTTTTATTTGAGTCAAAAAGTTTTACATCACAATTTGCACAGTGGTAAAACCCTTTTCTTTTTTCATTATTTAATTCACTTGATCCTGCTGGCTCTGTGCCTTCTTCAAATAAAACAATATTTTGTTCTGCCGTAAGATTTGGATTTTTTTTTTTCATTAAGCAAATCTTATAGAGCTATATGGATCTAAGTCTAAATTTGTTTTTTCTTCAGAAATCATTTTTGAAATTATTTTTCCCGATATAGCTCCTAGAGTCCAACCTAAATGATGGTGACCAAAAGAATAAAAAACATTTTTAAAATTTTTTGAAGGCCCAATGACTGGTAAAAAATCTGGTAAAGTTGGTCTAAAACCTAACCATTCATCATCATGTTCTGGGATTCCGTCTAACATATATTTTGCATTATTTATTAAATTATTAATCCTTCCGCTTGAAGGGGGATTTTTTAACCCCCCAAATTCGACAGTTCCGACTACTCTTAAACCTTGTTCCATTGGTGTCATTCCAAAGCCTCTGTTAGAATATACCACAGGGCGTGATATTAAATTTTCACAATTTTTAAAATGAACATGATAGCCTCTTTCAGTTTCTAGTGGGATATTTTCATACAAGTCGTCAGTAAACCTTTTTGAGAAAGCACCACATGCTATTATAACTTTATCAAATATAAATCTTTGAGCTTCAGACCTAATCACTGGTTTTTGATCGTCGAAGTTTAGGTCTTTGATATCATGCTTATAAAATTTACCACCTTTTTGAATAAATAAATCAAAAAGTTTTTGTAAAATTTTTTTTGGATTGTTTGTATGTCTGGCGTATGAATAAAAAACACCTCCATCATATATAGGTTTTATTTTAGGCTCCAGATCATGTATTTCTTTTGGACTAAGAAGTTTTTGGTTTACACCTAGCTCTTCTCTTATCTTAATTTCTAAATTTCTACTCTCTATATTTTGATTATTCCATATATACATTATTCCATTACTAATAACCAAGCCTTCTAAATCTATTTCCTGAAATAATTCATCATAAGCTGGTAAGGCTAAATCTAGGATTTGATGCATATATTTTGCTGTATGCATCATATTTTTTTTTGAACAATTTTTTATAAATTTCAAAAACCATGGAATCATTTTTGGTACATAATTCCATTTTAGAGCTAAAGGGCCGGTAGAACTTAATAACATAGATGGAACGTCTGTAAGAATATCAGGTCTGTTAAGTGGAACAGATGCGTATGGCGAAAAATGTCCTGCATTTCCATAAGATGCTCCACAACCAGGTTCGTTTTTATCATATACAATTACATCATGACCTTTTTTTTGAAGAAAGAGTGCGTTGCAAACCCCTTGAATACCAGCACCTATAATTCCAATTCTTAATTTAGACATTATTAATATTACTACAATTTAATTATTTAATTGTAGCGACATATTAAACAAAAGTTAATGAATTATTTGTTTACTGTGAATTTTTGTACTCATAACAATACTTAGCCCAATCATAGTGGCTAGCATTGAAGATCCTCCATAAGACATAATTGGAAGTGGCGAACCAACTATAGGTAGTAAACCTAAAACCATTGCCATATTTACAGTCACATATACAAAAATTGCTGATCCAAAACCATAACAAAAAAGTTTTCCAAAATAGCTTCTAGAATTGGAACCTATATTTAAAATTCTAAATATAACAATTGCATATAATATTAATAATATAACCGAACCAATAAAACCATGTTCCTCAGAAAATAAAGTAAAAATAAAATCTGTATGTTTTTCTGGGAGAAATTCTAAATAACTTTGAGTTCCTTTTAAGAAACCTTTGCCAGTTAAACCACCAGAACCAACTGCTATTTTAGACTGTATTATTTGATAACCCGCTCCTAAAGGATCTCTATCTGGATCAAAGAAAGTTAAAACTCTAAGTTTTTGATAAGGTTTAAGCATTGAAATAACAAAAGGTAGAGAAACAATTAGAGCTAATCCGGAATAAATAAAATATTTAATATTAAAACCTGCTAACCACAATACGATCAAACCACTAATTGCAATTAATATTGATGTTCCCAAATCAGGCTGACTTACCACAAGAAGTATTGGCAATATCAAAATTGTCATTGATAAAAGAATATTTTTAAAACTATTAATATTAGTTAATTGTTCTCGATGAAAATATCTTGCAAAACAAACAATTATTGCGATCTTCATTAATTCAGATGGTTGTAAATTAATAAAATATAAATTTACCCATCTTTGAGATCCTGAGGCAGTAATTCCGTACATTGACGCCCAGATTAAAAAGCCAAGTGTAATAATATAAAATAGGTAAGCAGTAGTATGCCAAAATCTTAGACTAACAAATGATAATATTATCATCATTGAAAAAAAAGTTATAAATCTAATCAAATGACTTTTGGAATGATACAAAAACTCTCCACCATCTGTAGAATACATTGATAAATTGCTAATAATACCTAAACATAAAACACAAAAAATTAAAATAAAATCAAATGATCGTAACTTTTGGAAAAAAGTGAGTTGTTCAGAGTATGAGGTTTGTTCAAACATTTTTTTTAAATTTCCATTAGTCTATTTTTTCTAATCTTTTCCCTTTCATCATGTCGATCAATTATTTTTTTCATAAGTTTTTTTGCTAGTGGAGCGGCGGCTGAACTACCTGATCCTCCATGCTCTACAAGAACACATAATGAATATCTTGGATTTTTATATGGACCAAATGCTATATACCAAGCATGGTCCCTTTCTTCATAAGGAATTTGTGATGTATCTAAATCAAGCTCCCTCTGTATTTTTGTAATTTTTTTCACTTGGGCTGTTCCAGTTTTTCCTGCAAACTGGTATTTTTTGTCATCTATTCTCGATCTATAAGAGGTACCTCTTACTTCATTTGTTGACGCAAACATTGCCTCTAAAACAAATTTAACATTTTCTTGGTTTCGAAAAAGTTTTGTATATTCTTTTTCGTCAATATTAAGAAGTTCTTCTGCAGATCTGATTAAGGAGGATGGATTTTCATTTTTTGTTTTTAAACTTTCAGACATTTTGTATTTTATCTTCTCTAATGGCTCTTGATTTTCATCGTAGGTAATTCTTGGAAATATTTTAAAACCACCGTTTGCTAGTTGTGCTGTCATTAAACATAATTGTAAAGGTGTAGTTTGAATATACCCTTGACCTATTCCTGTAATTAAAGTTTCACCTAAGACCCAGCCTTTTCCTAAAACATTTTTTTTCCATTTTGTGGATGGAACAAGTCCTTTTTTTTCTTCAGAATATAAATTTTTAAACACTCTATTCCCCAGTCCAAATCTTTTTGCGGTAGTATTGAGTCTATCAACTCCTAATCTTCTGCTCATTTCATAAAAAAAAGTGTCACAAGATTGTTTAATTGCATCTCTTAAATCAACTACGCCATGACCTCTATCCTTCCAGCAATGATATGTTTGACCATACATTTCTGTTTTACCTGAACAATTAACTTTGAACTTTGTTGAAATCACATCGTTTTCTAGTGCTGACAGTGCGACTATTGGTTTTATTGTCGATCCTGGTGAATATAAACCAGATATAGTTTTGTTAATAAGTGGTTTTAATGGATTATTTCTTATTAAGTCCCAATCTTTATAACTTATTCCATATAGAAATAAGTTTGGATCAAATGATGGTGACGAATGCATAGCAATTATTTCACCAGTAAATATATCCATTACACTTATAGAGCCCGCTTTATCTGCTAAAAGATCATTACATAATTTCTGGATTTCAGTGTCTACTGTAAGTTTTACTTTTTGACCTTTTTCACCTTCTTTAAAATCTACCTGATTAATTCTTTTTCCAAATGCATTTACTTCATATCTTTGAACACTATTTGTTCCAATTAAGGAATTTTCAAATGTTTTTTCTAAACCAGATTTACCAACTCTTAAACCAGGAACATGTTTATTTTTAATTTCCTCATTTTTTAATAAATCATCTTCACTCGCTTGAGCTACATAACCCAAAACATGTGTATAATTTGCTTTAAAAGGGTAGCTTCTAGCCACAGATAAAACTGGTTTCGCTCCTGACAACTCGTGTAAATAAAAATTTACTTTTGAAAATTGATCCCATGTTAGATTTTCGGATATAATAAGTGTTTCCCAAGCTTTTTGTTGTTTTTTCTTTTTAACTATTTTGCTAAATTCTTTATCGGTTAATGATAAGATATTTTTTAGCCTAACCATTAAATATTTAAAATCTTCAACTTGTTCAGGGACAACATGTAATTGATAAACTTTTGTATTACCGGCAACAACATTTCCGAAAAAATCTTCAAATTCTCCTCTTATTGGAGGAAGTCTCCATTCTCTTAATCGATTTTTATCTGATAAAGTTAAATATTTTTTATTTTCCGTAATCTGTAGACTGAATAATCTTGCAACTATTCCTGTAAATATAATTCCTTTTGCGAGTTTTAAAATAAATACTCTTCTATTTACGGTATTAAACTTTCTAACATTTGAGTCTCCACCATCAAACACTTGAGGCTCCGTATACAAAATTTTTATAAAGCTCAAATAAATAACTAAAAATATAATAAAATAAAAATGTAAATAAGATGTTTACTAAAATATCTTCATAGACAATTTGAATATTGAAGAAGATGTTTGCTACACCATATATTAACGAATTTACTACTAAAATAGTAAAACCAAAAAAGAACCAGTCATTTATTTTATTTGGCCTTAATGTAATATTCCTTAAATAAGATGAAAAACCACAAATTAAAAGATAGCTCAAAGAACTTACTCCGATTGGGAGACCAACAACAGCATCATTGAATAAACCACTCAAAAAAATTAACCCATAACCTAGGCTTCCTGGTCTTTTTAAGCTCCAATAGTAAATAAGAATGAATGGAAAGTTAAAAGAAAAATATTTTAATCCAAGATAATTAAAATCAAATTCATTTAATGTTGAGATAAATAATAAAATAATTGGACCTTTTTCTAAAATTTGCTTAAAAATACTTAATCTTGCCAGTTCAGTCATTAGTTTTCCTCCGATAAGTAAGCCCTTAATTTGACAAACCTTAATTGAGAAAAATCAGAAAAGAACTCAACATTAATCTGAGAATCTAAGTTATTTTTTACTATAGTGCCTATTGGCACGCCAGGTTTAAAAATACCACCAGCTCCAGATGTAAAAACTTCATTTTCATTTTCTATGAGTAAATTTTCTTTTATATACTGAATTTTTCCATTGTCTTTTCCAGTGCCAGACAAAATAGATTGAATATTATTTGGGGTTATATCAACTGGAATTTTACTATTTAAATCTGATAGAAGTAATATTCTTGAAGTTGTAAAATTTACTTCAACAACTTTTCCAACTAAATATTCTTTATCAAGCACTCCCATTCCAAGAACTACGCCATGCTTGCTACCCTTGTTTACAATAATTGATTTTAAAAAAGGACTTTGTTTATCAACTATTACCTTTGCTAAAATTTCATTTGAGGTGAAGTTTAATTCATTGAGAGTTTCCTTTAACCTTTGATTTTCAGATAACAAATATTGGGAATTATATTTTTTTATTTCTAATTCTTTAATTTTTTCCTTAAGAATTTTATTTTCTTTATATACAAAAAAATGATTTTTTGTAGCAAAGAAACCATTTTTAATTAAATTTTCAGGTGTTGAAAATATAAAAGTAGATCTATAAGCTATTTCTTTTAAAGATAATTTTGCATAACTTATAATTTTAAATTCATACCTACCTAAAATTAAAATACTCAAAGTTAAAATAATAAGTGCTGAAAGAGAAAATTTTTGTTTATTGTCTTTTTTTAAAAATGCAGATCTTATAGCAATTATAAAATCATCTCTACTTGAGGGGCGCATTTTTCAAATTAGTACTCTGACAACATTGTGTTAAAAGTTTCCTCTTGTTCTAGAGCTTTTCCTGTTCCTACAGCAACACATGCTAATGGATCATCTGCAATATGAACTGGAAGACCAGTCTCTTTAGAAAATCTTTTATCAATATTTTTTAATAATGCACCACCACCAGTTAATGTTAATCCCATATCAACTAAATCAGCCGATAGCTCTGGAGGAGTATTTTCAAGAGCATCTTTAATACCATTAATCATTTCTCTTAATATTGGGTTTAAAGCCTCGACTGTATCCTCCTCGCTAATATTAACTTCTTTAGGAGTACCAGATCTTAAATCTCTTCCTTTAACCGCATATGTATTATTATTTGTTGCAATCGCAGTTCCAATTTCTTTTTTAATTTTTTCAGCTGTACTATCGCCAATCATCAAATTATATTCTTTTCTCATATAACTAATAATTGCGTTATCCATTGCATCTCCAGCAACCCTTAATGAATTAGAGTAAACTACTCCACCTAAAGACATTACAGCTATCTCTGTAGTTCCACCACCAATGTCAATAACCATTGATCCAGTGGCCTCAGAAATTGGAAGATTAGCTCCAATTGCTGCAGCAATAGGCTCTTCTATTAATTGAACCCTTCTTGCTCCTGCTGCAAGTGCACTATCCTGAATAGCCTTTCTCTCTACTGGTGTTGAGCCTGTTGGTACACAAATCAAAATTCTTGGATTTGCAAAAGTACTTCTTTTATGAACTTTTTTTATGAAGTGTTTAATCATTTCCTCTGTAACAATAAAATCTGCGATTACACCGTCTCTTAAAGGTCTTATAGCTTGGATATTACCTGGGGTTCTTCCCAACATCGTTTTTGCCTCGTCACCGACAGCTAAAACAGATTTTTTTCCTTTATTATCTACTACAGCAACAACAGAAGGTTCATTTAAAACTACTCCTTGTCCTTTTAAAACTACAAGTGTATTCGCAGTTCCTAAATCAATAGCCATATCTTGACTCCAAATTGATGTAAACTTATCTAAAACTCCCATTTTATACTCCTCCTTTTATTTTTTGATATTGGATATCTTTCGATAAAGATTTTTTTTCTCTCTTAATTAGCATTTTATTTAATGCATTCAAGTAGGCATTTGCTGATGCTACTAAAGTATCAGTATCTGCTGATTGACCAACTGTTGTTCTATCATTTTCCTCAATTTTAACACTTACAGTAGCTTGAGCGTCTGTGCCTTCAGTTACAGCGTGTACTTGGTAAAGAGATAATTTAACATCATGGGGATACAATTCTTTAATACATTTAAATATTGCATCCACAGGTCCATCTCCCGTTTGAGAAGTTTTTTTAATATCGCCGAATACATCCAATGTCATTTCTGCTCTTTGAGGCTCTCCTGTGCCAGCAAAAACCTTTAAAGATTTTAAGTTTATAGCGTTAATCTTATTGTCAATGATTAAACTGTCATCAACTAAGGCAACGATGTCCTCATCATATATATGTTTTTTCTTATCTGCTAAAATTTTAAATTTCCCGAAAGCTGCCTGTATTACATCATCAGTCACATCTGTGTAACCAAGATCACTAAGTTTGTCTTTAAATGCATGTCTTCCCGAATGTTTACCCATTACCAATGAAGTTTTTTTAACCCCTACACTTTCCGGCTTCATTATTTCATAAGTTTCTCTATTTTTTAACATACCATCCTGATGAATTCCTGACTCATGCGCAAAAGCATTCTTTCCAACTATCGCCTTATTAAATTGAACTGGGAAACCTGTTGCATTTGAAACTATTTTTGATGCTTTGCTTATTAATTCTGTCTTAATACCTGTTTCATAAGGCATTAGATCATTCCTTGTTTTAATTGCCATAACTATTTCCTCAAGTGCAGCGTTACCTGCTCTCTCACCGATTCCATTTATTGTGCATTCAATTTGTCTAACTCCAGCTGATAAACCAGCTAAAGCATTTGCAACTGCTAATCCTAAATCATTATGACAATGTGCAGAAATAATTGCTTTATCGATATTAGGTACATTGTTTTTTATATGAGTTATGGTTCTTGCAAATTCTTCAGGTATTGAATAGCCTACTGTATCTGGAATATTAATTGTAGTAGCTCCACATTTAATTGCTAATTCAATTGTTTTACACATAAAATCCAAATTTGTTCTTGTTCCATCTTCACATGACCATTCCACATCATCAGTAAACTTTCTAGCGTATGTTACACTTTCTTTTATTGCATCAATTACTTGATCATCTGTCATATCAAGTTTATGTTTCATGTGAACTGGACTTGTTGAAATAAAAGTATGAATTCTAAATCTTTTAGCATGCTTTAAAGACTCATGACATGCATCAATATCTTTTTTTAATGCTCTTGAAAGTCCACAAGGTACAGAATTCTTTAAACTTTTACTAATTGCGGACACAGCTTCAAAGTCGCCAGGAGAAGATATTGGAAAACCTGCTTCAATAATATCAATTCCCATTTCATCAAAAACTCTAGAAATTTGAATTTTCTCTTCAACACTCATAGATGCTCCCGGAGATTGCTCTCCATCTCGCATAGTAGTATCAAATATAAAAACTCTATCTTTTTTACTCATAATTTTTTAAAACTTGGTAGTAGATAATACTACCTCTCGCGTAGATTGCAAAATAAAAGAATTGTAACAACCCAAATTGAAACTGAATATTTTTTAATTCTTATCGCTATCAACCAATTTCTTCTTAGTAATCCAAGGCATCATGGCTCTAAGATCTGCTCCAACTTTTTCTATGGGGTGTTCAGCCAATTTTTCTCTAGTCTTGAGAAAGTTTTTTTGACCATTTTTACATTCTTCCATCCATTCTTTTGTAAAATTTCCTGACTGGATTTTTTCTAAAACCTCTTTCATTCTCTTTTTTGTTTCCTCTTTATTGATTATTTTTGGTCCTGATACATATTCTCCATATTCTGCTGTATTGGAAATCGAGTAATTCATATTTGCAATCCCGCCTTCGTAAATTAGATCAACAATTAATTTTACCTCATGAACAGTTTCAAAATATGCCATTTCAGGTTCGTATCCCGCCTCAACAAGTGTTTCATAACCATTTTTAATTAGCTCCACTAACCCTCCACATAAAACAGTTTGCTCTCCAAATAAATCAGTTTCCACTTCATCTTTAAAAGTTGTTTCAATAATTCCTGATCGACCTCCTCCAATTGCTGACGCATAAGACATTGCGATATCCCTAGCTTTACCAGACCCATTTTGATGAACAGCAAATAAACAAGGAACCCCTCCACCTTTTTCAAATTCGCTTCGCACCAAGTGTCCTGGTCCTTTAGGTGCTACCATAAATACATCTAAATCTTTTCTAGCTTTAATGAGATCATAATGAATGTTTAAACCATGAGCAAAAGCAATTGAAGTTCCTTCTTTCACCCTTTGTTCAATATGATTTTTATAAATTGAAGCTTGAAGCTCATCAGGTGTAAGTATCATCACAACATCTGCCCACTCAGCCGCATCAGAAAGGTTCATAACGTTTAAACCCTTAGACTCAGCTTTTGCTTTGCTAGAAGATCCATCTCTTAAAGCGACCACTACATCTTTAACACCACTATCTTTTAAATTTAGTGCATGTGCATGCCCTTGGCTTCCATAACCAAAAATTGCAATTTTTTTATCTTTAATTAAATTTTTATTTGTATCTTTCTCATAGTACATTTTCATAGATTTATCCTTATTATTTAAACGTTTCTGCTCCTCTTGTCATAGCAACTGCTCCTGTTCTTGAGACACTCACTAATCCAAACTTTTTTAAATTTTTTGACATTTTGTCAATTTCTCTCCTTAGTGCTGTAATTTGAATTACACATGATTTATTTGTTCTATCAAGTAATACAGCATTGAATTTTTTACAAGCATTTAAAGCTTTTGATCTTTTATTATTATTACCTACTAATTTAAATAAAGCCATTTCTTTAAAGATTACTTGTTTATCCTCTCTTTTAAAGTCTGCAACCTTATGAACTGGGACTAATTTTTTTAATTGTAATTTAATTTGATCAATTACCTGGGGTGTACCTGTTGTAACAATTGTTATTCTTGAAATATTTAATTTTGAGTCTATTTCAGCAACAGCTAGTGATTCTATATTGTATCCTCTACCAGAGAATAAACCTACAACTCTTGCTAAAACACCAGCCTCATTATCTACCCAAACAACAATAATATGAGTATCTAATTTCCCCTTTTTTCCTGCTACACTATATGCTGATTTTGATTTATTCATTAAACTAATGTTTTGCCTTTTCCTGTAATTTTGTTTTGCTCTTGATCTTTTGGGCCTAGAAGCATTTGGTTATGTGGTTTTCCAGAAGGTATCATAGGAAAACAATTTTCTTGTTTGTCTACTAAACAGTCAAATATTACTGGTCTATCAGTATTAATCATTTCAATGATTTTATCATCTAATTCTTCAGGTGTTTTCGCTCTTATCCCAACACATCCATAGGCTTCAGCTAATTTAACGAAATCAGGTAAAGCAGCTGTATAACTCTCTGAATAATTTTTTTCATGTAATAATTCTTGCCATTGTCTAACCATTCCCATGTATTCATTATTTAAAATAAATATTTTGATTGGCAAATTATATTGAACAGCAGTAGACATTTCTTGTATCGTCATTAGAACTGAGGCTTCACCAGCAATATCAACAACTAACTTATCTGGATGAGCTATTTGAACCCCTACTGCTGCTGGTAATCCATAACCCATTGTCCCCAATCCTCCAGAAGTCATCCATCTATTAGGTTTATCAAATTTATAATGTTGCGCAGCCCACATTTGATGTTGACCGACTTCTGTTGTTATAAATGTATCTTTGTTTTTTGTTAATTCATAAAGTCTTTGGACTGCATACTGTGGTTTAATTGTCTCGTTGCTATTAATGTAGTCTAGGGATTTTTTTTCTCTCCACTTTTCAATTTGTTCCCACCATTTTGATATTTGTTGCTTATTAGAATTTATAAAATTTGGTTTTGTTTTTTTTATTGTTTTTATTATCGAAGAAATTACACTTTGAACATCTCCGACTATAGGTAAATCAACTTTTACATTTTTATTTATAGATGATGGATCGATATCAATATGGACTTTTTTAGAGCCTGGTGAAAATTCATCTATCTTTCCAGTTATTCTATCATCAAATCTTGCACCAATATTAATCATCAAATCGCAATCATGCATTGCATTGTTTGCTTCATATGTTCCATGCATCCCTAACATCCCTAAAAAATTTTTATCATCACCAGGAAAACAGCCTAAGCCTTGTAATGTCGATGTTATTGGAAATCCAGTTGCTGCAACAAGTTCTCTTAATAAGTCGCTAGCTTTAGGACCTGAGTTTATTACTCCTCCCCCAGTATAAAAAATTGGTTTTTTTGCTTTTGACATCAATTTAATTAATTCATCAATATCTTTTTGTTGATACTGATTATGAATCTTTCCATTAGATTTATTTTGTTTTTTAAATTTTGGATAATTAGTTTTTTGAAATTGTACATCTTTAGGTATATCTACTAAAACTGGTCCAGGCCTTCCCGTAGTTGCAACTTCAAAAGCTTTATGAATTATTTTTGATAAATCTTTAATATCTTTAACTAGCCAATTATGTTTTGTGCAAGGTCTTGTAATTCCTGTTGTGTCACATTCTTGAAATGCATCAGTGCCTATTAAATGAGTTGGTACTTGACCAGAAATACAAACTAAAGGAATTGAATCCATATAAGCATCAGTCAAGGCCGTTACCACATTTGTTGCGCCTGGGCCAGATGTGACTAATACGACTCCAGGTTTGCCAGATGATCTTGCATAACCTTCTGCTGCATGTCCTGCTCCCTGTTCATGTCTAACTAAAATGTGTTTAATCGATGAATGATTTTTTAATTCATCGTAAATAGGTAAAACTGCGCCTCCAGGATAACCAAAAATATATTCAACGCTCTGGTCTTCTAAACATTTAAAAACAATTTCAGCTCCTGATAACAATTTTGGCATTCGACCAATCTAGCTGAAGTTGTGCTAATTGGTCAAGTTTTAGAGTGATGATTTTTGAATTTTTTTATGTATGAGTTTAAATGTTCTGGGAGAACTTTTTGCCAATCTTGCATTTGCCCCCTTGCCCAAGTGCTTTGCCTTTTAGCATATTGTCTTGTTTTTATGACTATTTGATCTTTTGTTGAAACTAAATTCTGTTTATTCAGCAGGTATGAACAGATCTCATTTATACCAATAACTTTGGTCGAGCTTTTGGTTTTATTTACCTTAAACTTTAAAAATTTTTTTACCTCTTCGATAGCGCCATCCCTAAACATTTTATCCACCCTTTTTTCTATACGTTTTACTAAATCTCTTCTTTGAGTATCAATTAGAATTTTAATAAGATGATTTTTGTCAAATAGAATATTTGTTTTTTCAAACCATTCGAATAAAGAAAGTTTTGTAAATTTTTTAACTTCATAAGCTCTAATAGATCTTTGAACATCTTTTGGATTTATTTTAGATTTGGCAATCGAATCGACTTTAATTAATTTTTTATAAAATTTATCCTGACCTAAAGAAGACTGCATTTTTCTTATTTTATTTCTAAAATTACTTGGGATTTTAGGTATTTTTACCAGTCCGCTTGTTATCGATTTAAAATACAGTCCTGTTCCACCAACTAATATAGGAATTTTATTCCTTTTTTTTAATTCATTTATTTTTTTTTGGACTAGTTTTAACCACTGTCCTGTTGAAAAATTTTTTTTTACATTCAGAAATCCATACAAATGATGTTTAACTAAATTTAGGTCTTTTATTTTTGGTCTATCGGTTAAAATATTTAGTTCTTTATAAACTTGCATACTATCTGCATTTATAATTTCACCATTAATTTTTTTTGCTAATTTGATTGCAAATTTTGATTTTCCTGATGCTGTTGGACCAAATATGAGAATTATTTTGGACTGAATGTCCATTTTTATTTTATTTTAATACCAATATAACTTATTTGGTTTTCATTATTATATATTACTAATAAAATAGTTTTATTATTTGAAACTATAGATGATTTTACAATATTTTGTAAATCACCTGGGGTTTTAATTTTTTTCTTCTGAGCTTCTACAATAATGTTATTAACTAGTAAATTTTTAACTGGACTATCAGGATCTATGTTTGTAATTACAACTCCAACAGTATCCTTTGGAAGTTTTCTTTTCTCAATGTCTTCATCATTTAAAGGTCTGACTTCAATTTTTAAATCTTCAATCTTTGTTGTTTTTAAAACCTTTGGTTTCTTTGGCTTAAAATCACTTGAAGTCTCCAGTCTTCCTAATTTTATTTTTTTAAAAATTTCTTTTTTATTTCTCCATATCTTAACCTTTACTGTTTTTCCAACTTCGGTTTGTGCCACTATCATTGGTAGTTCTTTCATCTGATTAATTATGGTTCCATTAAATTCTAAAATTATATCTCCAGCTTTAATTCCACCTTTCTCAGAAGGACTACCCGGAGATACACTTGAAACAAGCGCACCTCTTGGTTTGTCTAATTTTTCTGCTTCTGCAATTTCTTTTGTAACATCTTGAATTCTTACTCCTAACCATCCTCTTTTAGTTTCTCCATATTTGATCAGTTGATCTACAACTTGCTTTGCATTATTGGATGGTATTGCAAAACCAATTCCTATTGATCCTCCCTGGCTTAAGATTGCAGTATTAACTCCTACAACATCCCCATCCATATTAAACAAAGGGCCTCCTGAATTTCCTTGATTAATTGATGCATCTGTTTGAATAAAATCTTCATACCTCGAGAGTCCAATGCTTCGATTTCTAGCTGAAATAATTCCTGATGTAACAGTGCCACCAAGACCAAAAGGATTTCCAATTGCAATTACCCAATCTCCAATTCTTGCTAAATCCGAATTCCCAAATTTTACTGGTTTGAAATTATCATTTGAATCTATTTTTAAAACAGCAATATCTGAAAGGGGATCAGTACCAATTATTTTAGCTTTATATTCTTTATCTTCTACTCGGACTAAAATATCATCTGCGTCTTTTATAACATGATTGTTTGTAACAACTGTTCCTTTCTTATCTATTATAAATCCTGATCCAAGTGCACTTGCTTGCCTCTCTTGTGGTGTTCCAAATTCTTTAAACATATCTTCAAAAGGTGATCCTGGTGGAAATTGAAAATTTGGAAAAGGGTTAGTTCTTGTTACTACTGTTTGAGTAGTGGAAATATTCACAACAGATGGCATTAGTTTTTCAGCTAAATCTGCAAAAGAGCTAGGGACACTTGATGAGTTAGTTGATGTATTTATGCTAAATAAAATTAAAAAAAATATACAAAATTTAAAAAATCTATTCATTGTTAACCTTTAAATATCCACACTATTAAAAATCCAATTAAAGCAAAAATTAAACCACCTAATCTTAGTTGACTAGATTTTATAGCATCGAGTTTTTTTAACATATTTTTCATTTTTGATGGAAATAAGGCATAAAGGATACCTTCAATAAACAGGAAAAGACCAAAAGCTATGATCAATTCATTCATTATAAGAAATCTATTGTGAGGGTTTTAAATTTATATTTCCAAAGAATTTAAAAAATTCACTATCTGGTGATAGCACTAAAGAAGTTTCACCTCCGATTAACGCTTTCTCGTAAGCTTGCATAGCACGATAAAAAGCAAAAAACTCTGGATCTTGTCCAAATGCATCAGCAAATATTTTGTTTCTTGCGCCGTCTCCTTCACCCTTCATAATTTCAGATTTTTTCTGAGCATCTGCTAAAATTACAGTAACTTCTTTATCAGCTGTCGAAGTTATAGTTATTGCCATTTCAGCACCTTTGGCTCTAAATTCTTTTGCCTCCCTGTTTCTTTCTGTCTGCATCCTCGCAAAAATTGCATCAGAGTTAGCTTGTGGTAGGTCAGCCCTTTTAATTCTCACATCGATTATTTTAATTCCAAATTTTTCTGCTTCGTTATTTACACCTTCTTGGATTAAGGACATTTGTTTTGTTCTATCTTCAGATAATAAAGTTTGTAGTCTTTGTGTACCTAATACACTCCTAATCCTCGAATTTATAATTGTAGATAATCTAGATCTAGCAACTCTTTCATTTCCAACTGAAATATAAAATTTTAAAGGATCGACTATTTGAAATCTTGCAAATGCATCAACAATTAATCTTTTTTGGTCAGAGGCAATAACTTCCTCAGGAGGTGCATCTAAATTTAAAATTCTTTTGTCTAAAAAAACAACATTTTGAATAAAAGGAAGTTTAAAATTTAAACCAGGTTTCAAAATAATTTTTTTTGGATCACCAAATTGTAAAACAATAGCTTGATTTACCTCTTTAACAATAAATATTGAAAAGAATGCTACGACCGCAATTACTCCAAAAAAAGGTAATACAATTTTTTTCATATTAATTTGTCTTTTTTAATTCTGGAAGTGGAAGATACGGCACAACACCAGATCCTGCTTCCTTGTCAATTATAACTTTGTCAATATCTGCTAAAACTTTTTCCATAGTTTCTAAATACATTCTTTCTTGTGTTACTTTTTTTGCTTTTTTGTATTCATTGAATATAGCTAAAAATCTACTTGCTTCACCCTCTGCCTTCGCCACAACTTCTTTTTTATAAGCTTCTGCAGCTTGTAATATTTTTTGTGCCTCACCTCTTGCTCTTGGTATAACATCATTAGCATATGCTTCTGCCTCATTTTTTGATCTTTCCATATCAGCTCTAGCAGCTTGTACGTCTCTAAATGCATCTATTACTTGATCTGGTGGATCGGCTTTCTGTGTTTGCACTTGTGTAATTTGAATTCCTGAATTGTACTCATCCAAAATATTTTGAATAATCTCTTGTGTATCTATTTCAATTTTTGATCTTCCCTCTGTTAAAATAGGCTGAATATCGCTTCTAGCTATTACTTCTCTCATTGCTGTTTCTGCTGCAGCTTTTACAGTCCCTTCGGGATCTTGAATTTTAAATAAAAAATTTCCAGCATCTTTAATAACCCAAAAAACAGAAAAATCGATATTAACTATATTTTCATCTCCAGTTAGCATTAAACTTTCCTCTGGAACATCTGCAACTCCACTAGATGTAAAACCACTATCTCTCTCAGACCTAAAACCAATATCCATTCTATTTACTTTTGTTACTTTAGGTGTAATCACACTTTCGATTGGAAATGGAATGTGATAATTTAAACCTGGTTGTGTGGTTGATGTAAATTTACCAAATCTTAAAACAACACCTTGTTCATCTGGCAATACTCTATATAAACCACTTAAAGCCCAAACAATTATAAGAACTAGTAAACCAAACAATATAGGTTTGTTTCCCCCTTGAGCGCTGCCAGGCATAAACTTTTTTATTTTGTCTTGTACATTTTTGATAATTTCGTCGATATCAGGAGGTGTTGGACCCTTTCTTCCTGAGCCATTTCCTCCACCTGGGGGTGAGCCCCACGGACTTCCGCCTCTACTTTTAAAATCATCGACCATTGAAATGTATATAGTGTCTTTAATTTGAAAAACAAGATAAGTTAACTATATACTTATGTAAATAATGACTAACTGAGACAATGAAACCTAATTTTAAACCTAAGAAATTTGAAAAAAACCCTATTAAGGGTACAAAATTCACTATAGCAATTTCTAGTGCTAAAGGCGGTGTTGGAAAATCAACATTTGCATCTAACTTAGCTTTAGCTCTTAAAAATGTTGGATGCAAAGTGGGTCTTTTGGATGCAGACATTTATGGTCCATCTCTGCCAAAATTATTCTCTATTGATGAAAAACCTAAAAGTGAAGAAGGTTTTTTAATACCAATCTTAAAATACGACATTCAATGCATGTCAATTGGCTTTTTGACGGACGAACAAACTCCAATGATATGGAGGGGGCCAATGGTAACAAGTGCAATTAAAACTTTTACCCAAAAAGTAAAATGGAACAACTTAGATTTTATAATAGTTGATATGCCTCCAGGGACTGGTGATACTCAACTAACTTTTGCCCAGGAAATAAAATTAGATTCAGTTATAATAATTTCTACCCCACAAGAAATAGCATTACAGGATGTAAGAAGAGGAATAAAAATGTTTGATAAATTAGGTGTTAATATTTTTGGATTGATTGATAATATGAGTTATTTCAAAGGTGATGATGGAAAAAAATATTCTATCTTTGGAGAAGGAGGGGTACAGAAAACAGCGCAGGATTTTGGTAAGAATTTTTTAGGCGAAATACCTCTTGATCCAGAAGTCGGTAAACAAGGAGATAAGGGAAAGCCAATTGTCGAGAGCAACTCTAGTTCTGAA
This sequence comes from uncultured Pelagibacteraceae bacterium, assembly GCA_902574695.1. Lineage (GTDB taxonomy): Bacteria > Pseudomonadota > Alphaproteobacteria > Pelagibacterales > Pelagibacteraceae > Pelagibacter. The sequence goes on from CACGON010000003.1 coordinate 78,705, forward strand.
GTAAGTAAAATTTTTATTAATTTAGCGAATAAAATTAAATCAAATTATTCTTAAAATAACATAATTAGAATTTGTAAATATAATATTATATCCAGCCAGGTTAAACTGATTTTCTTTGTTGATTTTTTTATAAATAATTATATCTGGCAGTAAAGATTTATTAATTTTAAAGTTTGAGTAATTATTTAAAAATTTATTTTTCTCAGAGTTTGGAACAATTGTTGGCCATTGAATAAGGGGTGATATATTTTTAATATATATTATATCTTCAACAGAATATTCTTTTGATAAAGGTTTATAGTGTCTTATTGAATTGACACTATATTTATACTTAAAATTTAAAGAAAAACCATTCCTACCTGAAGATCTCTCATTCAACATTTCATTAAATTTTTTGTCACTAATTTGAAAAAGTTTAAGTATAGTAAAAATAGAATTTTCGATTTGTTTATCTGTTTGAGATAGAATAAAGCCATTTGTTTGTAAAATATTCTTATTGTTTAAACTAAGCCATAAATGCGTAACTATATCATCATTTGAATAAAGTTGAAAATTCGATTTTTGAAATTTATTCATAATTAAAAATTCTTTTAATTCTTTTCGATCTTGAATTAATTTTTGGCTAAAATTTAATTCTTTGGAATAATAATTTGTAAAATTTAATATTATTAATAGTGAAAAAAATATGGAGGAAAGATAATTAATTATGTTTTTAAAATTACTTAAAAAATAATTTAATAAGATTAAATAAACATAAAGAAATCCACTAAATTTAACAATTGTCCAAAAATTGTTAAGAGCAATTACTTTATTAGAAAATAATAAAAAAATATGAGGTGAAATAATACTAGATATAAAGAAATAAAATAAAATATCATAATTAATGATATTTTTTGAATTAATACTTAATTTATTGTAATTAAATTTTAAAATTAAACTTGTTATAATTAGTAATAAAATTTCTATTTGAAATAATTTTTTTAAAAATATTTTTGATATATTTAATTTATTGGTAAGATTTATCTCAAACCCACCCATTCTAAAAAAATGGGTTGTTTCAGACAATAGTGACTGAATAATGATTAATGATAAACCTAAGAGGACTAATGCTAATAAAATAGAACATCCATAAATATTTTTGCTTATTATTTTAAAGAATTTTTTACCAAATCTTAGTGTGAATGTGATGAATATAGTTAATGCGGTGGTTATAAATAAGTAAAAGAAACTATTTATTAAAAAGAATAAACTTATACCTAGGAAAAAAAAATAACTTTTTCTAATATTATAGATATCAGAATTTAATATTTTGATAATAAAATAAATGCTAGAAAACAAATAAATTGATGTGAGTAAAGGTCTTGGAAATCTATGACTTAAAATATCATAAATAGGCAATTTTAATTTATTTAAAAAAAATATTTCATGAGAATTAATTAGATATGTAAATAGTTCTAATGAGAATAGTAAGCAAATTAAAGAACAAAGTGTTAGTTGTGGACTATTTTGTAACAATTGAATAACTTTGAAGAACACAAATAATAGAAAAAAATATAAGAAAAATTCTAAAAGTAAAAAGCTATAATAGCCAAAAAATTTAAACATTATTGAATGCCAAATTAATGAAAATAAAGGGAAAGATTGTATTTTTTCTGCAGGTTGGTTTACAGACCAATCAAATTTAAAATCCAACCTTGATATACTTTCGACCATACTAGCGTATTCAAGAAAATCAACCTCCGCTAATTTTAAAATTTTAAAAAATATTTCCTCATTAAAATTTAAATAGTATGAAATAAAATATTTAATAGATAATAAAAAAAAAGTGATTATAGCAATTTTTACTGTAAAAATTTTATTGCTTGTCATTTATTCTCATTATTCCAAGAGATCCAGTATCTTCAAGAGCTAAAATTATAATTTTTCTTTCATTTATATATTTAATATCTCTTATTCTTTCTCCTACAAAAATTTTCTCTAAATATAAAATTCTATTAAAATTTTTGTCTCTAAATTTTACTCTATAAATACTTTTGTCAGAAAGAGATGTGATTAAAATATTATTTTTCCACCTCTCATGAAAAACGTCTGGTAGAAATATAATTTCTGAAATTCCAATTGATGGAACAAATGTATATAATGGTTCCTCATATCCATTGGCCATGTGGCTTGCTAGATATTCACGCTTGTTATCGTATGATAACCCATATGATGCATTGGGCCATCCATAATTTTTATTAATAGATATTTTATTAAGTTCATCACCACCTTTTGGACCATGCTCAGATGATAAAATTATATCTGCTTTTACAGCTAAACCTTGTGAATTTCTATGACCTTTTGAATATATAAAATAATCTTTTGTATCTAAATTTATAAATAATACTTTTCCAAATATTGAATTTTGATCTTGGGGTAATTGGTTTGGAAAATCTTTTTTTAAATCTCCTGTGGTAATTAACAAACCTCTATTTCCTTCAAAATAAAATTCCTGAATTCTTCCTCCTCGAATTGTCTCTTTTCCACACTCCTTAAACTTTTTGAATAAAATAAAATCCAAATTTTGGTCTATTATTGCCGAATGAATATTCAAATATTTACATTGATCTATCGTTGTAAAGCTTGAAACATATATTTTATTATCTAAAATAAAGATATCTAATACCTCCTCAAATGCTTTGGAACTGGACAACTTTTTAATTTCGGTATTTTTAATTTTATCTAAATTTTTAATTTTTACTTTAAAAAAATTTCCTTTTTTTGTTGTTATTAAAATATTTTCTTTAAATACATCTAGAAAGAAACCTTTATAACCAATGCTATCCTGTTCATTAATAAGATTAATTTTTTCAAAACTAATTTTAATTTTTTGGGTATCGGGTAAAAATACAACATTATAATCATTCATTAGATTAAAATAATTTTTGTTATTTGTTGCAATTAAAATAATAGATTTTAGATAGTTGGGTAGTTTTTGGTAAATTTGCCATTTAAATTTATTACCCACTGTAAGTAAAACTATGAACAAAATAAAAAAACTTAATATTAATTTAGTCTTTAATATTCTCATTTTATTTTTTTTTAATCTTAACTAATAATGATTTTCCAAAAAAATGTCTCATTAATAATACATCAAAGCAAATAGAAATTGGTATTAAAAAATTCCATAATTTAATTTTTAGTGAAAAATTTTTTAAACTCTCTTTATTAAATAATTTTGATAATAAAATTAGACAAAACCCTATAAAATCAAAATATCTAACTTTAAAATTATTTATTCTACATTCCTGCAAAAGTTTTACAAAATCACTTTTACTATATCTCCTGTAGTGTCCAATTTTCTTATCATACATTGAATATAAAAATTGAAAAGCAGGAACACAAATTATCATTGAACCATTTTTCTTTAATAATTTGTATGCTTCATTTAACTCTTTTTTATCATTTTTAATGTGTTCTAAGACATCCAAATAAATAATTGTATCAAAAGTTTTTTTTTTAAAAGTTTTAAAATTTTTTTTCACAACCACTTTTTTATTTTTAGAAAATTTTTTTTTTAGTAATTGATAATATTTTTGTGTTGGCTCGATAAAAGTAATTAAACTACTTACTTTCATGTATTTTTTTATATAAATACAATTTCCAGGACCTACTTCTAAAATTTTACCTTTAATTTCATTTTTTATAAGTGAATACTGGTAGGCTCTGTATAAATTTGCACTATCAAAATTGTGCAGCTCCCATCCCTTATATTTCATGCAAATTTTATATGGCTTTTAATTTGTTTAGTCTACCAGTTTATCTTTAAGATCAAAGGAATTCATTAATTCATTCCATTCTCTTTTTGAAAGATTGCTATCCTCCATAGAGATATTTTCTCCATTAATTAATTTTTTTAAAACTTTTTTACCTTTGGATGAAACCTCCAAGCCACCAACTCTGTAATCCATAAACGCCTCATAAGTAATTGGTACCCATTTTTGAAGTGAGTCTAGCATTACTTCTGCATAAGCTCTTATCTCATACTGTGCATGGTGATCTACTCTCAGTCTCAAAAAATTCATCAAGTTTAGTAAGTCAGTTTTCCAATACCATTGTGTATATGTATTTAATGTTAAATTCATTCTTGCTAGTTCTCGAGCTAAGCCAGTTTTGTTCTCGTCAATTGTTGAGCCATCATACTTTTGATTCAACATTTTTTCATAATTTTGATATGTGGTTTCTGCATCAGTTTTTAGCAAATGTAAAACTTCTTCGGCTTGCTCGCCTTGAAGAACCTCGCCTCTACCTTGTCTATTTATTTTTGACTGTGCAGCTAAATTTTTTTGGGATGGTAGATAAAACTCTTTATCTAAAATTGAATATCTGGCTGAATACTCATTTACATTTGCAGTTCTATGCCTTATCCATTGTCTTGCAATAAATATTGGAAGTTTAACATGATATTTAATTTCACACATTTCAAAAGGCGTGCTGTGCCAATGTCTCATTAAATATTTTATAAGTCCTGAGTCAGTAGAAACTTGCTTTGTTCCTTTTCCATAAGATACTCTAGCAGCTTGTACAATTGAGGTGTCATCTCCCATATAGTCAATTACTCTAACAAAACCATGATCTAATACTGGGATAGCCTCAAAAAGAATATTTTCCAAGTTAGCAACAGTAACCCTTCTAGTTTTATTTGTCTGAGATTGTTGATTTTTTATTTCGTTTTGTTGTTCTTTTGTTAATTTCATGATTTTTTTTAAGAATCCTCTATAATTATTATATTAAAGAAATTAGTTTTCCAATAATTTGTTTTTATTATTTATAGAGTGAGAATTTTTCAATCAACACTAGAGATATATAACTTATTAGAAAACTTAAAGGCAACATTGTTCTTTGCGCACTCGTTCTTAGATGGAAATTTAAATCGTAGGATGTAAATAAATAAATTAAATTAAATGCCAATAGATACAAAATAAATACTAAAAAAAAATATAAAATAAATAATTTAAAATCTTGATTTTTCAATTTATTATTAATACCCAAGCAAATTCCACCTAATACAAAGCCTAAAAAAACTAATGAAATAAAAAATGGTTTATTTAACAATATTTTACTATTTATTATTAAAATATCCCTAAAATTTGTAACCCTTTCTAATAAGAATATAAGATCACCTTTAAAAATACTTGATATTGTTGGGTGTTCAGTTGAAAATATACTTTGATTTATTAGATATAATTCCCATAACAATAATGGCAAAAAACATAATAGAGAAATGATTAAGTATTTATAATTTAATTTAATTTTTCCCAAATAAAATTTACATATAATCATTGGGACAACTAAAATAGAGATTAAAAGTATGCTTTCTTTTTTCAGTAGTGTCATTGTGACTAAACTTAAAACGAAAAAAAATATATTTAGCTTTTCATTTTTAGAAAAAATAAATTTATCCTCTTGCTTAGAAAAAAAATTATTTTTAAATATTTTTTTAAAAAAAATACAAAAAATTGTAACAAAATAAATAGCAACTAATCCATCCATTTCTCCAATTATTAAAGATTTTTCTAAAATAAGTAGAATAATTAAAATAAAAACTAATTTATTTATTTTTTTTTTTATTAGTGAATTTAAGTATATTAGTGCTGGTAAGGACAATATAACATTAAATGTTTTAGGAAATACCTCATTCCAATAACCAAAAATATTTGCTAATGAGCTTGATAAAGATGAGCCTAGCAAAGGATATGATTGCCAAACTAATCCTTGGAAATAATCTTCTCTCAAAAAATCAAGATTATTGTTTATAAATATCTGCTTACCTTTTAAAAGCCAAATCCAACGAGCATCAAAATGAAATGTAGGACTTCCCAAGCTTAGCAAAAGGAAAACGAATATTAGACATTTTAATAAGTAGTTATGTTGATTTAATTTAAATATGGAAGTAAAAAACATTATCACAATTGAATATGCCAAAAAAACGATGAAAGTTTTATTATAACTAAAAAAAATACCTAAATAATTTATAAAAATTAGAAAATAAAGACTTAGAGTGATTTTTTGATCATTAAGGTTTAAAGTATTAACATTCATATAAAAATAAATCTGAGTATTCAAATTTTTTCGAACAATTTTCTAATTTTAATTTTTTTTTTGAAATTATATTTTTAGATTTTTTTTTGTATTGAATAGGATAAACAAAGCTTATTATTCTTTCTT